>NZ_BPER01000003.1:0-424044 GCF_020521355.1 Leifsonia sp. LS1 | reverse complement strand
CCACCACCCCCACCACACCGACCACCCCGACCGGTCCCTCGGGGACCCGGCCGCAACCCCCGGCCCTGTCGAGCGCCTTCCCCGCGGACGGCTTCACGACCAACGCGCTTGCCATGGACGCCTCCGGCACCGCCACTCCGGACGCCGCAGTGACGGCGACTGCGGCTCCCGGCGGCGGCACGGGCATCCGCTCGGCGGCGGCCGCGGCGGCCACGCTGGGCAGCACCACCGCGGGCGCCGACGGGTCCTGGGGGCTCGGTCTGGATCTGGCCGGGCTCGCCGACGGCACGTGGACGCTGTCGTTCACCCAGACGACCGCGGCCGGCACCTCCGACGCCGTGGCGCGCTCGATCGTCATCGATCGCACCGCGCTGCCGCCGACGATCGCGACCGTCGACACCGGGACCGGGGCGATCGCCGGCTACGCCGCGCCCATCGTCTCCGGCACGGCCGAGCCCGGTGCTTCGGTCGAGGTCTCCGACGGCGGAACAGTGCTCACCACGGTGACCGCGGCGGCCGACGGCTCGTGGACGACCGGGGAGCTGACTCACGTCGGGCAGGAGTTCGCGATCACCGCCCGCCAGACCGACGTGCTGGGCAATGTCTCCGCGTGGTCTGGTCCTACCACGGGGAGCGTTCTGGCGCCGTCGATCACGGCCACCGTCACTCAGTTCGACGTCGCGATGACCGCGTACGGCCGCCCGGAGACCGGGCTTCTGCTGTATGTGAACGGCTCCCCCGCCGGGCCGACCCTGCGGACGGCGGCGGACGGAACCGCGGCGCAGACCTACGAGTGGGTCGGCCCTCCCGGCACGTACCGGCTCGGGTTCGGCTACGACTTCGGCGACCGCCACGGGATCGTGATGGACGCCCCGGTCACGTTCCCGGGGCTGCCGTAGCCATCGACAGCCGGTGTCGGCTCAGCCGGCCGCACTCGCCCGAGCGCCCATCCGCCCCACGATCAGCACCAGCACGAGCGACACCGCCAGCAGCACGATGTAGAGCACGGGCAGGAGCAGAAGACCGCCCGCATCGAAGACGAGCGAGCCGAGCAGCGCTCCGCCGCCGATCCCGATGTTGAACGACGTCGTGTAGAGCGCGCTGGCCGTGTCGCGGAACGCGGCGGACGAGGTGTGGAGCAGGCGTGTCTGGAGCAGCGGCGGCAGAGCGCCGAACGCCAGGCCCCACGCGATGAACGAGGCGAGGCCGAGCAGCGGCTGCGCGGCGAAGGCGGCGAGACCGGCGACCGCCGCACCCGTCACGACGAGCGCGAGGACCAGCCCGAGCTGCGGACGCGGCCCGAGCACCGAGCCGGCCAGCACGAGCCCCACCGCGCCGGCGATGCCGTAGACGAACAGGAGGGCGCCGACGTCACCGGCGGCCACTCCCATCGGCCCGGTCAGGAACGGGACGACGAAGGTGTAGAACGAGTAGTGACCGACCATCGTGGCCGCGACGATCAGGCACACCATGACGACCGCGGAGATGGTGCGGTCGCGGGGGCGCGGCACGCTGCGGTCGCGCCGTCCCGCGGGGCTGTCGTCGTCGCGCTCGACCGCCGGGAGGAGCCGCCAGACGAGCACGGCCCCGACGAACATCAGCCCCGCGAGGACCCCGAACGAGAGCCGCCAGCCGAACACATGCCCGGCGAAGGTGGCCAGCGGCACCCCGAACACGAACGCGAGGGTGCCTCCGCCGAGGGTAATGGAGACGGCGCGGCCGATCTGCTCCGTGGGGACCAGGTGCCCGGCGTACGCCCCGACGATCGACCAGAACATCCCGTGGGCGACGCCGCCGACGATGCGCGAGACGACGACCCAGGCGTAATCGGGCGACACAGCGGTGAGCAGGTTCGAGAGCCCGAGCACCACCAGGACGCCCACGATCATCCCGTGCCGCGGCCACCGCTTGGTGAGCGCGGTGAGCGGAGTGCTCGTGATGACGACGGTGAAGGCGAAGACCGTGACCAGGAGTCCGATCTGCGCCTCGCTCACCCCGAGCGCGGCGCTCATGTCGGGCAGGAGCCCGGTCGGGATCATCTCGCTCGTGATCGAGAGGAACACGGCGGCGGCGAGCGCGAGCAGGCCCACCCAGGGGAACTTCGGAACGGTTGCCAATGGCGACGTTGAAGAGGCAGTCATGACGGTGCTGTCCAACGAACGGCGTTCCCCGCCCATTCCGGCCGGTCAACTGGCGGGAGGAGTCCTCCGAGGAAGGAGGGGCGGGTCGACTACGCGCCCATGTGCGCGCCCAGGGCCGTGCGGGAACCGCCGACCAGGGACGAGTCTACCGGAGGCCGGCGAGGATGGCGGTGGTCGTCTCGATCTCGATGAGCGGGGCGTAGAGCGCCATCGCGTCGAGCGCGCGGCGGTGGTCGGCCTCGGTCAGGCCGGCGCACGCGTCGGCAGCGACGCGCACGTGCACTCCGGCGTCGGAGGCGGGAAGCGCGGTCGACAGCACGCAGCAGTCGGTGGAGACGCCGGCCAGGACGATCTCGTCCGCTCCCCGGAGCGCCTCCCGGAGGGAGGGACCCCACTTGCCGAAGGTCGTCTCGGTGACGACCGGATGCCCGGTGTCGCGGAAGGCGGGGACGAGGTCGTAGAGCGGGTCGTCGGGCGGCACGAGCGCGAACGGCCACTCCTCGTAGTAGCGCACCCACGCCCCGCGCGGCGCCCGGGGCGCGGTGAACCGGGTGAAGACGACACGTTCGCCGAACGCCGGCAGGAGCCGCGCGACGCCGGTCTCGGCCTCGGCGAACCCCGGCGTGAACCAGCCGCTCGCCGGATCGCCGAACACCTGCTGCATATCGACGACGACCAGGACGGGCGCGCTCACCGCTCCTCCTGGCGCCGGATCGAGGCGCGCGAGAAGAGCGCTGTGCCGACGAAGCCGATCACGAGCGCGATGAGGACGCCGAGGTTGGCGTAGGCCCAGTCGCCCTTCGTTCCCCCGAGCCCGAGCGGGCCGAGGAGGTAGCCCTGCCAGCCGAGCCAGGACGCCGCGGTGTTCGTCACGAGGCCCCAGCCGATCGCGGTGCCGACCACGATGAGCGCGATGGGCAGCCACCGCACCGACCCGTAGCGTCCGCGCGGGTCGTAGAGCTCCGCCTCCGCGTAGTCCTTCCTGCGCAGGGCGATGTCGGCGACGAAGATGCCGCACCACGCGGCGATCGGCACCCCGAGGGTGATCAGGAAGCCCTGGAACGGTCCGAGGAAGTCACCCGCGAAGAAGACCACGTAGATCGCACCGGCGGTCATGATGACGCCGTCGATCCCGGCCGCGATGTAACGCGGCACGCGCACACCCACGCTGAGGAGCGCCAGGCCGGACGAGTAGATGTCGAGGACCGCGCCGCCGACGAGCCCCAGCACGGCCACGATCACGAAGGGGACCAGGAACCAGGTCGGCAGCAGGGAGGCCAGTGCCCCGATCGGATCGGCCGCGATCTTCTCCGACAGCGACGGCGACGACCCTGCGAGCAGGATCCCGAACACCAGCAGGACGACGGGCGCCAGGGACGACCCGAACGTCGTCCAGCCGACGACGCCGCGGCTGCGGGTGCCGCGTGGCAGGTACCGCGAGTAGTCCGCGGCCGCGTTCACCCAGCCGAGCCCGAAGCCGGTGAGCATGAAGACGAACCCGCCGATCACATGCGGCGCATCGCCTGCCGGGAGCGCACCGACCGCGCCGAGGTCGATGTGGCCGAGCACCAGGGCGATGTAGAGCAGGGTGAGCACACCGGTCACGACCGTGATGATCATCTGCATGCGCATGATCAGGTGGAAGCCGATCACTCCGCCGACCACGACGAGCGCGACCACGACGACGAGGGCCACGATCTTCGTGACGACCCCGCCCTCCCAGCCGAGCTGCTCGAACACGGTGGCCGTCGCCAGGACCGCCAGCGCGGTGAGGACAGTCTCCCACCCGACGGTCAGCAGCCAGGAGAGCAGGGAGGGGACGCGGTTGCCGTTCACGCCGAACACCGCGCGGCTGAGCACCATCGTCGGGGCCGAGCCGCGCTTGCCTGCGAGCGCGATCACGCCGCAGAGCAGGAACGACGCGACGATCCCCACCACGCCGACGAGGGTGGCCTGCCAGAACGAGATCCCGAAGCCGAGCAGGAACGAGCCGTAGCTGAGTCCGAAGACCGACACGTTGGCGCCGAACCACGGCCAGAACAGGCTGCTCGCGCGCCCCTTCCGCTCGCTCTCGTCGATGGTGTTGAGGCCGTTGAGCTCGACCCCGAAGGCCGAGCCGGGCGCGGGCAGGGAGGCGGGCGCCCGGTCGGGCGCGTCCTCGCCGGTGCTGGTCATGCACCGATCCAAGTGCACGCGCCGTCGCCCGTCAACAGCCGAGGACGGCGCGGAACCTCCTCGACGGAGCGATATCCTGAGCCGATGACCGCGAGCGCGACCTCCCCCACCCCCGCTTCCCCCGGCCACGCCAACCACTGGGTGCTGACGTTCAGCTGCACCGACCAGCCCGGGATCGTGCACGCGGTGAGCGGGGCCATCGTGGCCGCGCGCGGCAACATCACCGAGAGCCAGCAGTTCGCGAGCCTCGACACCGGGCGCTTCTTCATGCGCCTGCAGGTGGAGTCGGGCGCGAGCCGCGCGGAGTTCGAGAGTGCGCTCGCACCGGTCGTGGAGCGGTTCGGGATGACGCACCGCGTCGACTTCGTCGGTCGCCCGCTGCGCACCCTGGTGCTCGTGTCGACGGCCGCCCACTGCCTCAACGACCTCCTCTTCCGCCAGCGCGCCGGCCAGCTGCCTGTCGAGATCCCGCTCGTGCTGTCCAACCACGGCACGCTGCGCGACCTCGCCGGGTTCTACGGCGTGCCGTTCGAATCGCAGCCCGTGACGGACGCGGAGTCGAAGGCCGCCTTCGAGGAGCGCGTGCTGGCCGCGGTCGAGGAGCACGACATCGAACTGGTCGTGCTCGCCCGCTACATGCAGATCCTGTCGCCGGAGCTGTGCGAGAAGCTCGCCGGACGCGCGATCAACATCCACCACTCCTTCCTCCCGGGGTTCAAGGGCGCCAATCCGTACCGGCAGGCGCACGCCCGCGGCGTGAAGCTGATCGGCGCGACGGCCCACTTCGTGACGAGCGACCTCGACGAGGGTCCGATCATCGAGCAGAACGTCGTTCGGGTGGATCACGCGCAGACGGTGCAGCAGCTCGTGGCGATCGGTCAGGACGAGGAGAGCCGCACCCTCACCCAGGCCGTGAAGTGGTTCGCGGAGGACCGCGTGCTGCTCGACGGCGCACGCACCATCATCTTCCGCTGACGCCCTCGCCCGCCCTGCAGGAGGCGGCCGGTAGACTGGGCCGGTGACTCCCGTGCAAGACCAGCAGGCCCGCCTCCGCATCGGACCGAACGACATCCTCCGGTTCGTGCTCGAGCTGTTCGCCGTGGTCTCGCTCGGCATCTGGGGATTCGTCGCCTGGCCCCTGCCGTGGAACGTCGTGTTCGGCATCGCGACGCCGGCCGTCGCCCTCCTGCTCTGGGCGCTGTTCCGCTCCCCCAAGGCCGTCCTGCACGTCGACGCCCTCGTGAAGGCTCTGGTCGAAGTGCTCGTCATGGGCGCCGCGGCGTTCGCGTGGTGGGATCTCGGACAGCCGATCGTCGCCCTCGTGTTCGCGGTCATCGCGACGGTCAGCGGCGTGATCAACGGGCGGCGCGAGTTCGCATGACCCGGCTCGTCGTCCACGACGCCCGCAAGGTCGATGCGGACGGGCTGGTCGACGAGTTCTGGCTGGCCGCCGACGACGGCGTCATCGCCGCGACCGGCTCCGGCACCGGGTGGCACGAGGCCGCGCGCGCCCCCGGAGCGACCGTGATCGACGCGGGCGGCCACTGGCTCACGCCGGGCTTCATCGACCTGCACTGCCACGGCGGCGGAGGCCACCCGTTCGACGACGGGCCGGAGGAGATGCTCGCAGCGCTCGCCACCCATCGGGCCCACGGGACGACGCGCTCCCTGGTGTCGCACGTCGCGAACCCGCTGGCCTCGCTGCGGGAGAGCCTCGGGGTCGTCGCCGACGTGGCGCACGTGGACCCGCTCCTGCTGGGCTCGCACCTGGAGGGGCCCTTCCTCGCCCTCGAGCGGCGGGGGGCGCACGACGCGGACTTCCTCCGCGAGCCGGGGCCCGCCACGGTGGAGGAGCTGATCGGCGCCGCGCGCGGCACACTCCGCACGGCCACCATCGCCCCCGAACTGCCCAATGCCCTGGAGGCGATCGGCGTGCTCATCGAGGCCGGCGTGGTCGTCGGCGTGGGGCACACCGCGGCCGACTACGACCAGGCGGCCCGCGCCTTCGAGGTCGGCGCGCGCCTCCTGACGCACGCCTTCAACGCCATGAACGGCATCCACCACCGCGCGCCCGGCCCCGTCATGGCGGCGATCGACAACCCCGAGGTCACGCTCGAGCTGATCCTCGACGGGCTCCACGTGCACCCATCGGTCGCGCGCCTGCTCTTCACGGCCGCGCCGGGGCGCGTCGCCCTGGTGACGGACGCCATGGCGGCCGCGGGCGCGAACGACGGCGACTACCGTCTCGGCGGTCTGAACGTCACCGTCAGGGACGGTCTCGCCGTGCTGTCGGGCACCTCGACGATCGCAGGCTCGATCCTCACCCAGGACGCCGCCCTGCGCGTCGCCGTCGGACCGGTCGGCCTCGACCCGGTGCACGCCGTCACGGCGCTGACGCTCACTCCCGCACGCCTCCTGGGGGAGGACCACCGTTTCGGCCGCCTCCACCCGGGCTACGCCGCGGACGCCGTGCTGCTCGACCACGAATGGCACGTGCGCTCGGTGGTCGCCGACGGGCGCGTCCTGCGCTGACGCGGCCGTCCCGCCCCGCAATCGGCCGGCGCGGCCCCGTAACTCCGGCGTTCGCTGATCCCGCGGCCGAAAACACCGTCCACACGGCGAGGCCCCCCGCGTGTCGTGGCCGACTTCCGGAGTTGCCCGGCCACGCCCAAAACACCGGAACTCCGGAGGTCAGTCGCGACACGCTGGGCGATCCACCGTTCGAACGGAGGTTCGCCCCATGCCGGGCCCGATCACCGGAGTTCCGGGGAGCGCGGACGCGTCCTACAGCTTCTGCCAGGCGGGCTTGTTCGCGTAGGCGTAGCGGTAATAGTCGAGGTTTCGCAGCTGCGAGGCGGCGGCTTCGTCGACGAGCACCGTCACGTGCGGGTGGAGCTGGATGGCCGAGCCCGGATTGGCGGCCGACACCGGCCCCTCCACCGCACCCGCGAGCGCCTCGGCCTTGCCCTCGCCGAACGCGAGCAGCAGCAGGTGGCGCGCCTTGAGGATGGTCGAGAGGCCCTGGGTGATGCAGTGCATGGGGACGTCGGCCTCGGAGTCGAAGAAGCGGGCGTTGTCCTTGCGGGTCTGCTCGGTCAAGGTCTTGACGCGGGTGATCGACGCGAACGAGGAGCCGGGCTCGTTGAAGCCGATATGACCGTCGGTTCCGATGCCGAGGATCTGCACGTCGACGCCGCCGGACTCGGCGATCGCCTTCTCGTAGTCGACGCCCGCGTGCTCGATGGTCTCCCGTGCACCGTTGGGCACGTGGATGAGCGACGGGGTCAGCCCGAGGGGCTCGACGACCTCGCGGTTGATGACCGAACGGTACGACTCGGGGTGCCCGGCGGGCAGCCCGACGTACTCGTCGAGCGCGTACCCGCGCACGTGCGAGACGTCCACGCCGCGCTCGGCGACCAGGGATGCCAGCGCCCGGTACACGGGCAGCGGGGTCGACCCGGTCGCGAGCCCGAGCACCGCGTCCGGCTTGCCGGAGATCAGCTCCACGATGCTCTCCGCGGCCAGGGCGCCGGCGGCGGCCTGATCCTTCACGACGACGACTTCAGCCACTTGTTCCTCCTACGATCGCGGCCCCGAGGGCGGCGACTGGTGATCCTGCGGGAACGAGGCGCGCGCGCTGCGGCAGCGCCAGCGAGGCGAGGAACGGCGATGTCCGTCCCCAGCGCTCGAGCACCTCGTGGACATCGCCGAGCAGCGGGTCGCCCAGGTGACTCAGGCCGCCACCGATCACCACGGTGTCGACGTCGACGGTCAGCACCAGGACGCGCACTGCGGCAGCGATGCCCTCGGCCAGCCTATCCTTGATCGCCTGCGCCTCGCGGTCGCCGTCGGCCGCCGCGGCGAACAACGCGCGTGCGGGGATGGGGTCGTCGGTGCGCCACTGGCGTGCGATCGCGGATCCGCTCGCGACCGTCTCGAGGCAGCCGCGCTGCCCGCACGCGCACACGGCGCCGGCCGGGTCGACGGGCAGGTGACCGATCTCGCCGGCGATACCCGTCGCTCCCCGCCACAGGCGGCCGTCCACCACGATGCCCGCCGCCATCCCGGTGCCGAGGTTGAGGTAGGCCATGGTGCCGTCGAGACCGAGCACATCGTAGGCGCCGAGGGAGGCCGCCTTCACGTCGTTCTCGATCCGCACGCCGACGCCAAGCCGGTCGGCCAGGGCGCCGCCGAGCGGCAGACGGTCGACCCCGAGGTTGACCGCGTGCGCGACCTCGCCGGAGGCGGTGTCGACCAGTCCGGGGATGCCGATGCCGATGGAGGCGAAGCCCCGCGCGTCGATGCCGGTCAACTCGCCGATGCGCGCGACCGCGGTCACAGCGGTCTCGACGACTGCGGCGTGCCCGAAGCCGGTCGCGAGGCGGATGCGCTGCGCGAGCGCGCCGCTCTCGTCGACGGCGACCGCGTCGGTCTTGGTGCCGCCGATGTCGATGCCCAGCCTCATGAGCCGGGTCCGAGCAGGTCGAGCAGCGCCCGGCCCAGCAGGCGGGACGCGCCGTAGGTGGCGATGTCGGCATAGCGGCGGTCATCCGCCGGCCAGCCCATGTCGACGACGAGCACATCGGCGCCGGAGGCACGCAGGCGGTCGATCGCCGCGCGGGCGAAGGCGTGACGGTGGTTGTCCTTGCCGATCACGACGATCGCTCCGGCGGGCGGCGTCGACGGGGCGGGATCGTCCTCCGCCAGCACGACGGTCGGACGGGAGGAGAACGCGACGGATGCGCTTGCGTCCGGTTCGGCCGCCGCTTCGGCGAACGGTCCCCACGGAGCCGTCCCGACCGCGATGTTGGCGACGGTCTCCAGCCTCACCACCGTGTAGTCGCGGTGTCCGGCTTCCCGCCACCGCCGAGCGCCGTCCGTCAGGTCGAACGCCGCGACGACCGCCGCAGCCTCGGCGGGGTCGAGGTCGGCGGGGTCGACCACTGAGCCGGCGCCGGACACGGCCTCCCCGTCCTCCGCGCGCAGGTCGGTTGCGAGGCGGAGCACACGCCCGGCCGCCTGGGCGACGCGGTCGGCGGAGAGCCGGCCCTGGCCGATTGCGGCGGCGACGGCCCGCTCGATGGCGGCGAGCTGCTCGTCCGTGTTCTCCGTGCCCAGGCACAGGAGGTCGCAGCCCGCGGCGAGCGCCAGCACCGCCGCCTCCGGAATGCCCCGCTCGCCGCTCGCGCCGTGCATGTCGAGCGCGTCGGTCACGACCACACCGTCGAAGCCCAGCTCACCGCGCAGCAGCCCGTCGACGACAGGGGTGCTGAACGTCGCGGGCTGGGCGGCGTCGAGCTGCGGGAGGAGGATGTGGGACGTCATGACCGTGCGGGTCCCCGCCTCGACGGCCGCACGGAACGGCACCAGCTCGCGGTCGCGGAGTTCGGCGGCGGAGCGGTCGACGACCGGCAGCTCGAGGTGCGAGTCCTGGTCCGTGTCCCCGTGTCCCGGGAAGTGCTTCGCGCACGCCGCGACGCCGGCGGCCTGGAGGCCGCGCACCCAGGCCGCGCCGTGCTCGGCGACCACCGTGGGGGACGTGCCGAAGCTGCGGACGCCGATGACGGGGTTGTCCGGGTTGGAGTTGATGTCGACGTCGGGGGCGAAGTCGAGGTTCACGCCGACGGCGCGCAGTTCGGCTCCGACCCGCCGGGCGACCTCCTCGGTGCGGCCGGTGTCGGCGAGGCGGCCGAGGACAGCGTTGCCCGGGTAGGGCGACCCGGTCGCGTAGTGCAGCCGGGTGACGTCTCCGCCCTCCTCGTCGATCGCGACGATCGCGTCGGGGTTGGCCGCGTAGATCGCATCCGTGAGGGCGCGCAGCTGGGCGGCCGAGACGATGTTCGGGCCGAAGAGGCACACGCCGCCGAGGCCGTCGCGCAGCCGCCGTTCCAGCCAGTCCGGCAGCGTCGTGCCGACGAATCCGGGGAGGAGGGTGGCGGCGATGCGGTGCGCGAGGGCGGGGTCGAGGAGGCGGGGTTCGGCGGCGGCCGTGCCGGTCACCCCTTCACCGCCCCGCTGACGAGCCCGCTGGTCATCCGGCCCTGCACGATCAGGAAGAAGATGATGACGGGGACCGCCACCAGGGTGGACGCGGCCATGACCTGGCCCCAGTCGGTCGCGCGCGAGGCGGACTGCTGGATGAAGCCGCGCAGCCACAGCGGGAGCGTCTGGCTGCTGTTCTCCTGCAGGATGACCAGCGCGACGGTGAACTCGTTCCAGGCCTGCAGGAACGCGTACACGCCCGAGGCGACGAGGCCCGGCGCCAGCAGCGGGAAGGTGATGCGCAGAAAGGCCTGCGTGCGGCTCAGGCCGTCCACCATCGCCGCTTCCTCCAGGTCGGCGGGGATGCCCGCGACGAAGCCGCGCAGCATCCAGATCGTGAACGGCACGACCGCCGCGATGTAGAGGATGCTGACGCCGATGACGGAGTTGAGCAGGCCGAGGCTGCCCATCAGCTTGTACTGCGCGATGAAGAGACCCTCCGCGGGGAGCATCTGGATCAGCAGCACGGCCAGCACGAACGACGTGCGCCCGCGGAACCGGAACCGGCTGATCGCCAGCGCCGCGAGGAACGCGAACGCCAGGCACACCACCACCGTGATGAGCGCGATGGTCAGGCTCATCCCGAGGGCGGGGAAGAACGTGCCCCCCGCGATCACGGCGGTGAAGTTGTCGAACGAGCCGCCGAACGGCAGCCAGGTCGGCGTGGTGTTCTGCAGCACGACGTTCGGCAGCAGTGACGAGTTGACCATCCAGTAGACCGGGAAGACCCAGATCAGGGCGATCACGACGGCGACGACGCCGAGCACGACGCGGCCCGGCCGCACCTTCTGGCGCAGCCTGCGGGCGGGCGCCGTCGGGGCGGCGGCGGCGGATGCGGTGGATGCGGTCGACGCGGTGGTCACGACTCGTCCTCCTTGATCAGCGAGCGGACGTAGAACCAGCTCAGGGCGACGGTCAGGATGAGCACGAACACCGAGACGGCACTCGCCATCGCGAAGTCGCTCGACCCGACGCCGAGCTGGTAGATGTAGGTGCCGAGCAGGTTGGTCTCGCTCGCGATGGAGCCCTTGTCCTGCAGCAGCTTGATCTGGGTGAAGACGCGCAGATCCCAGATGATCTGGAGCAGCAGCACGATGCCGAGCACCGGGCGGATCATCGGCAGGATGATGTAGCGCAGGCGCTGGAAGCCCTTCGCGCCGTCCATCTGGGCGGCCTCGAGCACCTCGCTCGAGACCTGAGTGAGTCCGGCGTAGACCGAGAAGGCGACGAACGGGACGCTCATCCACACCACGATGACCATCGCGACGAAGAAGAACGAGAGCGGGTTCTGCAGCCAGTTGTGGCCCTGGAAGTCCAGGCCCCACGAGCTGAGGACGGTGTTGATGAGGCCGCGACGCCAGTCGAACAGCCAGTTCCAGACGGTCATCGCGGCCACGACGGGCATCGCCCAGGCCAGCAGCAGCGCGATCTGGAGGATGACGCGGACGACCGCGTGCACGCCGGTCATGATCAGGGCGAGGCCGACCCCGATCACCACGGTCACCGCGGCGGTGACCAGGCAGAACGCGATCGACCGGGCGACCACGATCCACATGTACGGGTCGGAGAACAGGGTCACGTAGTTGTCGAACCACACGAACGGCGCGGGCTGACCGAACTGCTGCGCGAGGCCGAAGTGCTGCATC
This sequence comes from Leifsonia sp. LS1, assembly GCF_020521355.1. Classification (NCBI taxonomy): domain Bacteria; kingdom Bacillati; phylum Actinomycetota; class Actinomycetes; order Micrococcales; family Microbacteriaceae; genus Leifsonia; species Leifsonia sp. LS1. The sequence goes on along the minus strand of NZ_BPER01000003.1, from coordinate 412,040 downwards.
GAGGTGATGAGCTGCCACACGATCGGGTAGCCGAGGGCGAGCAGCAGGATGGCGATGGCGGGCAGGATCAGCACGTACGGGGCGAGCTGCCGCTTGCGGGGGCGGGCGGCGCCCGGCTTCTGCGAGCGCGCCGGGCGGGCCGGACGGCCGGTCGCCGCAGGGGTCTCCTGAGTGGTGGTCACGTCGGTCCTCCTTCCGAGATTCTGGGGGCAGGAGCGAGGGCGCGGAAGAGGCTCTTCCGCGCCCTCGCCCGCCGGGTGTCGCTACATGGTGCGAGAGCGGACGATCAGCCGTTCTTCTCGTTGAGGAGAGCGTCGATCTTGGTGTCGTACTCCTGCGCCAGAGCCTTCAGGTCGGACGCGTCGCGGATCTTGGAGAAGAACTCCTCCATCACGTTGGCCGCTTCGACCTTGGCCCAGCCCGGCGCCGCCGGGGTGAGCTTGGAGTTGGACGCGGACGCGATCAGCGCCTTCGCGAACTGGTCGTCGCCGAGCGAGGAGGTGTACTCCGAGTTCGCCGGGCCGAGGCCGTTCTTGCCGAGCATCTCCTGGTACTCCTTCGAGAAGATGATCTTGAGGAGCGTCTTGGACAGGCCCGGGTTCTTCGTCTTGGCCGAGATGCCGATGTTCGAGCCGCCGGCGAAGACCGGGGCGGGCTTGCCGTCGTTGCCCGGCAGGACGTAGGTGCCGAAGGTGTCGTCGTTCCAGGTGCGGACGGCCTTGCCGTCCTTCTGGGAGAGGTCGCCGATCGACCAGTGGGCCCATCCCGGCGCCATGATGGTCGCCGCGGCGAGCGACGTGTCGCCCGTCTTGTTGCCGTCAGCGTCGACCGTCTGGTCGCTGTCGTTCAGGTAGATGTACTGGTTCGAGTCCTTGGCATCGTTCGGCGCCTTGGACGCGTTCTTGTAGAGGTCCTGGAGCTGCTGCAGACCCGTGAGGGAGTCGGCGGAGTCGAGGGTGGCCACCCACTTGTCGCCGTCCTTCTTGGCGATGTCCCCGCCGTTGGCGAAGATCCAGGAGATGCCGTCGCGCCAGTCCTGACCGCCGAGGAAGAAGCCGGAGAAGTTCGGGATCGCCTTCGGGTTCTTCGCCGTGATGTCGGCGACCGTGGTGTTGAACTGGTCCAGCGTGGTCGGGACGGTGGCGCCCGCCGCCGCGTAGACGTCCTTGCGGTAGAACATGTAGCGCGAACCGAAGTAGTACGGCAGCGTGTAGTTCTTGCCGTCGACCTCTCCGGCGTCGACGAAGGACTGCAGCAGGTTGTCGCCGCCGAGGTCCTTGTACATGTCGGAGATGTCGAGGAACGCGCCCACGTTGGTGAACGTCGGCGACTGGGTGTTGCCCATCTCGGTGACGTCCGGCGTGTTGTTGGCGTCGGGGAGGGCCGTGGTGAGCTTGGTGACGATGTCGCCCCAGTCCTGCTGCTCGATCTTGAGGGTCGCCCCGGTCTCCTTGTTGAACTCCGTCTTCAGGTAGTTCCGCAGCTCATCCGGGGTGTCGGAGCCGACGAGCCACAGGGTGACCGTCTTGCCCTTCCCGTCGGTGCTGGGAGCGGACGATCCGCCGGAGGCGCATCCCGCGAGCACGAGAGCGGAAGCCGTAGCCACTGCGGCGAGGCCGACGAGCTTTCTCTTCATTGCTGTTCCTTTCGTAATGATCGGGCTTTCTCTGGTGGTCGATGTGTGCGGTTGCCACACCGTGGTGCAGGGGTCGGTGGTTCCGAAGTGCTGTGTTACGAGACCCCGAGCCGTCCGGAGAGGACGAGTACGGCCGCGCCGCGCAGGACGATGTCCTGCCCCTGCGTGGTCATCCGGAGCGCGAGGTCGGCGTGGTTCTCGGCCATCGTCCGGCTCCGGAGCGTGTGGATGGTCGCCTCGGCGAGGGGGCCATCGAGAAGGTCGGTCGGGCCGCTGAGCACGATCTCCGACAGGTTGAGGGCGCCCACGACGGGGGCGAGGGCGATGCCGAGACGCTGCCCGGCCTCCCGGAGGGCGGGCGTGACGTCGGCGCCGGCGGCCCGCGCCTCGGCGATGCCTCGACGCAGCCGGGGCACGCTGAGCCAGTGCTCGAGCACCTGGTCGCGGTTGTAGGTCGCCTCGAGCCCGAGATCGGTGCCGACCATGACCTGCCCGATCTCGCCCGCTGCGAAGTGGCTGCCGTAGACGAGCGCGCCGGCGACGATCAGCCCGGCGCCGATGCCGTGCCCGACGCGGATGAGCATCAGGTCGCCCGCCGCGCCCCCGTAGCTGTGCTCGGCGAGCACGGCGGCGTTGGCGTCGTTGGCGACGATGACCGGCAGCCCGGTGGCGAGCTGCAGCTCGTCCTGGAGCCGCAGGCCGTGCCACCCCAGGTTGGGCGCGGTGAGGATGGTGCCGGCCAGGTCCACGACGCCCGGCGAGCCGACACCGATGCCGAGCACCGGCGCGGTCGCGAGGGCGACGAGGTCGGCGACGAGGCGGCGCACCTTGTCCGCGGCCGCCTCCCCTGTCGCGCCGTCGAGGGGGAGGTCGGCCGTGGCGAGGATGGCGCCGTCGAGGTCCATGACCGCGCCGCGGAAGCGGTCGTGGTCGCTCAGATCGACGCCGACGATCTGGTGGGCGGCGCGGTCGATGTCGAGCAGCACGGCCGGCTTTCCGGGGCGTGCCGACTCGCGCTGGCCGAGCTCGACGACCAGGCCCTCGGCGATCAGCTCGGCGACGAGGTCGGAGACCGTCACGCGGGTGAGACCGGTCTCGCGCGCGAGGTCGGCCCGGCTCTGCTCTCCCGACCGGTAGAGGGTCTGCAGGACGAGCGACCGGTTGTGGCTGCGCGCGTGCTCTGGAAGCACCTTGGCCCGGGGGCGGAGCGCCCGGCCGGGAGTGAGGCCGGCGAGACCCGCGAGCGCACTGCCGGCCGGCGCCGTGGCGGCGTCCGAACCCTGCGTCCTCGTCGTGGTCATGTTTGTTAGTAAAGCTTACGAACAAAAGAAACGCAAGCGTGGAGACGGGTAATCTCCGGCGGACGGAAGGCGAGGGGGGTCGGCCGCCGCAGTGGACGGCCGACCCCCCTCCGACCTTCGGCGGGGGGATCGGGCTGTCAGAAAGCCCAGTCCTCGTCTTCCGTCTCGACCGCTGTGCCGATCACGTACGACGACCCGGAGCCGGAGAAGAAGTCGTGGTTCTCGTCCGCGTTGGGCGACAGCGCCGACAGGATGGCGGGGTTCACGGCGGTCGCCGCGGCCGGGAAGAGCGCCTCGTAGCCGAGGTTCATCAGGGCTTTGTTGGCGTTGTAGGCGAGAAACCGGGTCACATCCTCCGTGAGCCCGACGCCGTCGTAGAGATCGGCGGTGTACTCCAGCTCGTTCTCGTAGAGGTCCTGCAGCAGCGCGTAGGTGTAGTCCTTCACCTCGTGCCGTCTGCGCTCCCCCGCATGCTCCAGCCCACGCTGGAACTTGTAGCCGATGTAGTAGCCGTGCACGGCCTCGTCGCGGATGATCAACCGGATGAGGTCCGCCGTGTTCGTCAGAGTCGCCCGGCTCGACCAGTACATCGGCAGGTAGAAGCCGGAGTAGAACAGGAACGACTCCAGCAGCGTCGAGGCGACTTTGCGCTGCAGCGGGTCGTCGCCGGTGTAGTAGTCGAGCACGATGCGCGCCTTCTTCTGCAGGGCGGCGTTGCCGGTCGACCACTCGAACGCCGCGTCGATCTCCGGGGTGGAGGCCAGGGTCGAGAAGATCGACGAGTAGCTCTTGGCGTGCACCGACTCCATGAACGCGATGTTGGTGTACACCGCCTCCTCGTGCGGGGTCAGCGCGTCGGGGATCAGCGAGACCGCGCCGACCGTGCCCTGGATGGTGTCGAGCAGGGTCAGCCCGGTGAAGACACGCATCGTGAGCGTCTGCTGCTCCGGCGTGAGCTTCGCCCAGGACTGCACGTCGCCCGAGAGCGGCACCTTCTCGGGCAGCCAGAAGTTCGCGGTGAGGCGGTTCCACACCTCGACGTCCTTCTCGTCCTCGATCCTGTTCCAGTTGATGGCATCGACGCGCCGGATCAGCGCGACCTTCTCTGACATGGCTCTCCTCAGTGGTTCGTGTGTGTGGTGCGGGGGTGGGCCGGGCGTCACAGCATGCAGCTGACGCATCCCTCGACCTCGGTGCCCTCCAGCGCGAGCTGGCGGATGCGCACGTAGTAGATCGACTTCACACCCGACCGCCAGGCGTGGATCTGGGCACGGTTGATGTCGCGCGTCGTGGCGGTGTCCGGGAAGAACAGGGTCAGCGAGAGCCCCTGGTCGACGTGCTGCGTGGCGGCGGCGTAGGTGTCGATGATCTTCTCCGGGCCGATCTCGTACGCGTCGCGGTAGTACTCGAGGTTGTCGTTCGTGAGGAACGGGGCCGGGTAGTAGACGCGGCCGATCCTCCCCTCCTTGCGGATCTCGATCTTCGACGCGATGGGGTGGATGGACGAGGTCGCGTTGTTGATGTACGAGATGGACCCGGTCGGCGGCACGGCCTGGAGGTTCTGGTTGTAGAGCCCGTGCTCCCGCACCTCCGCGCGCAGGTCCTCCCAATCGGCGGTGGTCGGGATGGCGATGCCCGCCTCGGCGAAGAGCGCGCGGACACGCTCGGTCGCGGGTTCCCACACGCGCTCGGTGTATTTCTCGAAGAACGCTCCCGACGCGTAGGCCGAGTCGGCGAACCCGCGGAACGTCTCGCCGCGGTCGATCGCGAGACGGTTCGAGGCGCGCAGGGCGTGGAACAGCACGGTCAGGAAGTACATGTTCGTGAAGTCGATGCCCTCCTCGCTGCCGTAGTGGATCCGCTCGCGCGCCAGATACCCGTGCAGGTTCATCTGCCCGAGGCCGATCGCGTGGGCGCCGGCGTTGCCGCGCTCGACCGACGGGACGGCCGACAGTCTGCTCTGGTCGGACACGGCGGAGAGGGCACGCACGGCCGTCTCGATCGTCCGCCCGAAGTCCGGCGAATCCATCGCCATCGCGATGTTGAGTGAGCCGAGGTTGCACGAGATGTCCGTGCCGACGTGCTCGTACGAGAGGTCGTCCGCGTAGGTGCTCGGGCTGTTGACCTGCAGGATCTCGGAGCACAGGTTCGACATGTTGATGCGTCCGGCGATCGGGTTGGCCCTGTTCACCGTGTCCTCGAACACGATGTACGGGTAGCCGGACTCGAACTGGATCTCGGCCAGCGTCTGGAAGAACGCCCGGGCGTCGATCGTGGTCTTCCGGATGCGCGGGTCGGCGACCAGCTCGTCGTACTTCTCGCTGATCGCGATGTCGCCGAACGGCACCCCGAGGACGCGCTCGACATCGTAGGGACTGAAGAGGTGCATCGGGCGGTTGTCGCGGGCGAGCTCGAACGTGATGTCGGGCACGACGACGCCGAGCGAGAGCGTCTTGATGCGGATCTTCTCGTCCGCGTTCTCGCGCTTGGTGTCCAGGAAGCGCAGGATGTCGGGATGGTGCGCACTGAGGTACACCGCTCCCGCGCCCTGACGTGCACCGAGCTGATTGGCGTAGCTGAAGGAGTCCTCGAGGAGCTTCATCACCGGGATCACCCCGGATGACTGGTCCCTGACGTGCTTGATCGGTGCGCCGGCCTCCCGGAGGTTCGACAGCAGCAACGCCACCCCGCCCCCGCGCTTGGAGAGCTGCAGGGCCGACGTGATGCCGCGACCGATGGACTCCATGTTGTCCTCCATGCGCAGCAGGAAGCACGACACGAGTTCGCCGCGCTGCGCCTTGCCCGCATTGAGGAAGGTGGGCGTCGCGGGCTGGAAACGGCCCGACATCAGCTCGTCGACGATGCGGCCGGCGAACCCTTCGTCGCCCTCGGCCAGAGTGAGGGCGACCATGACCACGCGATCCTCGAAGCGCTCCAGATAGGTCGAGCCGTCGAAGCTCGTGAGCGCGTAGGACGTGTGGAACTTGAACGCGCCGAGGAAGGTCGGGAACCGGAAGCCGTACGCCTCGGCCCGCGCGGTCAGCCGCTCGACCGCCGCCACCGGGTACCGGCCGAGCACCTCCCGGTCGTAGTAGTCGTTGTCGACGAGATAGGCCAGGCGCTCGGCGACCGAGCCGAAGCGCCGGCTGTTGGGCAGGACGTGCTGGCGGTAGTAGGCCCGCGCCGCGTCGTGGTCCCGCTCGAGCTGGATGCGCCCCTCCGCGTCGTAGAGGTTCAGCATGGCGTTGAGCGCGTGGTAGTCGAGCGCCGTCTCGGTGTCGAGGTCGGCGGGGCCGGCGGGGCCGGCGGTCAGTGTCGCCACAGGGATTCCAATCCGTTCTGCACCGCGGAGACGTCCTCGGGAGTGCCGAAGAGTTCGAAACGGTAGTGATGGGGCACGCCGCACTTCGCCGCGACGATGTCGCCGGCGATCCCGTAGGCGGGGCCGAAGTTGGTGTTGCCGGCGCCGATCACGCCGCGCAGAAGACTGCGGTTGCCGTCGTCGTTGAGGAAGCGGATGACCTGCTTCGGCACCGCCGCGCGGTCCTCCCCGCCTCCGTACGTGGGCAGCACGAGCACGTACGGCTCGGTCGCCCGCAGTGCTGGCTCGTGCGCCCGCAGCGGGATGCGCGCGGCCGCGATGCCGAGCTTCTGCACGAACCGATGCGTGTTCCCGGACACGGACGAGAAATAGACGAGGCGGGTCACGGCCGCGGTCACTTCCCGAGCTTCGTCGCGACCCGTCCGATCAGGTCGGGCCGGAACCCCGACCAGTGCTCGCCGTCGGCGACGACGACCGGCGCCTGGGCGTAGCCGAGCGCGCGCACCGCCTCGAGGGCGGCGTCATCGGTGGTGACGTCGACCACCCGGTAGTCGAGCCCCTTCCGATCGAGGGCCGTGTACGTGGCCGTGCACTGCACGCACGCGGGCTTGCTGTAGACGACGATGCTCATGTCTCCTGCGCCTTTCATGTCGAGGGGATGCCGGAGCGTTAACACTACATATAGTGGCGACACGACACGCCGTACACTAGATGATGTGGTTATTTCCGGCGTTTCGGCGCGCGGCGCGCTGAGGCGACCAGGACGCGGAGGCCGCCGAAGACGCAGAGAGGCCCGGCGGACCGAAGTCCGCCGGGCCTCTCCCGGTGCGCTGGCGAGCGCTACGCGCCCATGCGCGCCTGGAGGTTGTCGCTGATCGCCGCGAGGAACTCCTCCGTGGTCAGGTACGGCTGCTCCGGGCCGACCAGGAGCGCGAGGTCCTTGGTCATCTTGCCCTCCTCGACGGTCTTCACGACGACGTCCTCGACGGTGTGCGTGAAGTCGATGAGCTCCTGGTTGCCGTCGAGCTTGCCGCGGTGCGCGAGGCCGCGCGTCCAGGCGAAGATCGAGGCGATCGGGTTGGTGGAGGTCGGCTTGCCCTGCTGGTGCTGGCGGTAGTGGCGCGTCACGGTGCCGTGCGCGGCCTCCGCCTCGACGACCTTGCCGTCCGGCGTGGTCAGCACGGAGGTCATGAGTCCCAGCGAGCCGAAGCCCTGCGCGACGGTGTCGGACTGCACGTCGCCGTCGTAGTTCTTGCACGCCCAGACGTAGCCGCCCTCCCACTTGAGGCTGGAGGCGACCATGTCGTCGATGAGGCGGTGCTCGTAGGTGAGGCCGGCCGCGTCGAACTTCGCCTTGTACTCGGTGTCGAAGACCTCCTGGAACAGGTCCTTGAAGCGGCCGTCGTAGGCCTTCAGGATCGTGTTCTTGGTCGAGAGGTACACCGGGTAGTTGCGGTCGAGCCCGTAGTTGAACGACGCGCGCGCGAAGTCGCGGATGGACTCGTCCTGGTTGTACATCGCGAGCGCGACGCCGGCGCCCGGGGCCTGGTAGACCTCGAAGCTCTGGGCCTCGCCGCCGTCGTTCGGCTGGAAGCTGAGGGTCAGCGTGCCGGGGCCGTCGAAAGTGAAGTCGGTGGCGCGGTACTGGTCGCCGAACGCGTGACGGCCGATGATGATCGGCTTGTTCCAGCCGGGCACGAGGCGGGGGATGTTCGAGATGATGATCGGCTCGCGGAAGACCACGCCGCCGAGGATGTTGCGGATGGTGCCGTTCGGGCTCCGCCACATCTTCTTGAGGCCGAACTCCTCGACGCGCGCCTCGTCGGGCGTGATCGTGGCGCACTTGACGCCGACGCCGTGCTTCTGGATGGCGTGCGCCGCGTCGATCGTGATCTGGTCGTCGGTCTCGTCGCGCTTCTGGATGCCGAGGTCGTAGTACTCGAGGTCCACGTCGAGGTACGGGTGGATGAGCGAGTCCTTGATCGCCTGCCAGATGATGCGGGTCATCTCGTCGCCGTCGAGTTCGACGACCGTTCCTTCAACCTTGATCTTGTCCACTGGTTCTCCTGCTTCTCTGCCGTTTTCAGCCGCAGACAGCTTACCTGAGCCGCGCAACTATCTTGACATCGAGACAAATTGCCGTCCGGCCTCCGGCGGCGGGACGCGACTATGCCAGTGTCGCCCGGGCACGTTACCCTTTCGTCATGGCTGAGTTGAGACTGGAAGAGTTGAGCGCGCGGACCGTGGTCGCGGCGAACGCGCTCACGTTGAAGCCGGGCCAGGAGCAGTTCATCGCTCCGGTCTCCTACTCGGCCGCGGCCGCCGTCGCCGACCCCACCACCTCCTGGCAGCGCGTCGTGCTCGACGGCGACGAGGTCGTCGGCTTCATCATGGGCGACTTCAATGCCGAGGCGGAGCACGAGGAGTTCAAGGCGATCCTCTGGCGCATCAACGTGGACGCCGACGACCAGGGCCGCGGCATCGGCACGTTCGCCGTCCGCGCCCTCGCCGACGAGGCGCGCCGCCGCGGCCACGACCGTCTCTACGTCATCTGGGAATCGGGCGAGCTCGGCCCGGAGCAGTTCTTCCTGCGCAGCGGCTTCTCCCCCGTCGGCGAGACGCAGTACGGCGAGACCATCGGTGCCCTCGACCTCTGACGGGGGCTCCGACTCGTTCGTCGAACGGGTCCTCACGGTGGTGGAGTCCATCCCGCCCGGGGAGGTCATGACCTACGGAGACGTCGCCGCGGTGCTCGGCTCGCGCGCGGCGCGCATGGTCGGCCAGATCATGGCGTATTACGGTTCGACGGTGCCGTGGTGGCGCGTCGTCCGGGCCAGCGGGCACCCGCCGGCGGACCACGAACAGCTCGCCCTGGAGCACTACCGCGCCGAGGGGACGCCGCTGATCGGGGGCCCGCGCGCGGACGGCACGGTCACGACCTACCGGGTCGATCTGCGCGTCGCACGCCACGAGCCGCGCTAACATCATCCTTCCGGCCGATGAAGCGCCCAGCTTGATGGTGTTGACTGAGTCGGATCGCATGTCATCAGAAACCCAGGAGCGTCCCGTGCCCCGATACCGAGCCGTCGGCCTCGCCGTGGCGGCCTCCGCCGCTGCCCTCGCCCTGTCCGGATGCTCGGTGGTCGCCGCATTCACCCCGCACGTCGATGCGCAGATCTTCGACTCCGCCAAGGAGTTCAAGGCGGCGGACACGGCTGTCTTCGGCTCGCCGAAGTTCGTCCCCGACGACGCGACGATCATCCGGGTCGACTACGACACGCAGACCGGCGCCGCGATCATGACGTACACCTCGCCGACGCTCCTCGCCAAAGATGTGTGCAACGAGCAGACGACCGCGCCGAAGGCGGCGATCCAGGACAGCTGGTGGCCGATCGACGGCGTGCCGAAGACCGCGACGAAGTGCCCGGGCGGCTGGTCCGCGTTCGCCATCGGTCAGCAGGTCTACGCCGCGCTGCCCGCGAAGAGCAAGTAGCGGGGCCGCCTCCGCCTCGAGTCACTCGACCCGTGTGCCGTCGTCGTGGGCTGCGGGGCTCGGCACCGGGATGGTCAGCTCCAGGATGGTCCCCAGGCCTTTCACCGACCGCAGCTCGGCGCGGCCGTTGACGGCCTCCACGCGGTCACGGATGCCCTCCAGCCCGCCGCCGGGTTCGAAGCGCGCACCGCCTGCGCCGTCGTCTTTCACGACGACCGAGACGTACTCGTCGCGTCGGGTGACGAGCACAGCGCAGTTGCGCGCCCCGGCGTGCTTGGCGGCATTGGCCAGGCACTCCGAGACCGAGTAGTAGATGGTCTCCTCGATGACGTTCGCGAACCGGTCGGTCGTGTCGACCCGCACCTCGACCGGGAGGTGGCTGCGCTGCCCCAGCTCCTCCAGCGCCGAGCCGAGGTCGCCGTCCGTGAGCACCGTCGGGTGGATGCCCCTGGCCAGTTCGCGGAGCTCCTTCAGCGCGTCCGCCAGCTGCGCCGACGCCCGCTCGAGATCGCCGGCGAGCTCCGTGTTCCCGGCCGCCTCCGCCTTCGCCGTCGCGATCCGCAGACTGATCGCCAGCGACACGAGCTGCTGCTGCGAGCCGTCGTGCAGATCGCGCTCGAGGCGACGTCGCGCGAGGTATCCTTCCTCCACGATGCGGAGGCGGGACTCCCGGAGCTCCTGGATGGTCCGCTCGAGCCTCCCGCGCAGCCGGTCGTTGTCGACCGAGAGAAGCAGCGCCGAGGAGACGGCGTCGAGCAGCCGGTCGTCCTGGCTGAGCGCGATGTCGTGCTCGATCAGCGCGATCGGGCCCTGGTCCGAGTCGATCGCCAGGGTGGAGCGACCGCGTCGATCGCGGTCGCCGTCGTCCGGGACGTGCTCGCCGTCACTCGTGAGGAACGCCCGCTGCTGCTCGTCCCACCAGTACACCCGGAGCGAGGGGTCGTGCAGCGTGCGTGCCAGGCTCGACTCCCACAGCGCTCGGTCGACCTTGTCGCGCGCGACGATGACGAGGTCGGCGACGCGCGAGCGCAGTCCACGCGCGTAGAAGACCCCGCCCACGAACGCAGGCGGGATGAGCGCGATGGCGAACGGCGGGATGAACTGCAGCCACCCGCCGTCCCAGCCGAGGGTGAAGCTCAGCGAGTCCTGGACCGTGCCGTAGCACCAGAGCACGATGGCCAGCGGCATGACGAACGAGACGCGACGCGCGGGCAGGGAGCTGGTGAACCAGCGCACTGCGAGCCGGACGGCGATCGTGATCATCAGCGTCAGCCCCACGGCACGCCAGGCCACCCCCAGCCAGAAGTCCGCGTCGTCGTTGGGCAGCAGCGCGTAGACGTTCTGGACACAGCCGCAGTCGGAGCCCGACGGCGAGCTGAAGAGCAGTGTCCCGATGAAGCGCACCAGGATCGCCCCGCTCCCGGCCAGCAGGAGGATGCGGTCCGTGCGCGAGAAGCGACCGGTCGGATAGCAGAGCACCAGGGCGCCGACGAAGATCGCCCACAGGTCGGTGACGCCGGCAACCGGGGGCCAGAGCCAGCCGATCCCGCGCGCGAGCGGATACCAGGCGCCCGCCGACCAGAGCAGCGCAGCACCGATCATCAGCCAGCCCGGGACGGGACTGCGCACGGCCTTCCAGGCGATGATCGCGCACACGACGTAGACGAGCGCCACCGCGACGAAGACGATCGCCCAGCCGAGACCCTGCGGTCGCGGGCCGTAGTTCCCCGTCACCGCGCTCGCCACCTGGGCCAGCACGTTCGACGCGATCGTGACGGTCACGGCGAGCGCGCGGAGCCAGCTGCGCGCGACGTTCACCGCCGTCAGCCGTCCTTGCCGAGGAAGCGCAGCACGGCGAGGACCCGCCGGTGTCCCTCGGCGGAGTCCTCGATACCGAGCTTGGCCATGATGTGCCCGATGTGCGACTCCACGGTGCGGAGGCTGAGGTGCAGCTCCGCCGCGATACCGACGTTGGACTTGCCCTCCGCCATGCGGCTGAGCACGTCGCGTTCCCGAGCGGAGAGCGCCTCCACCGTGCGCTCCGACGAGCGGGCCGTCACGAGCAGCTGCACGACCTCGGGGTCGACGACCGACCCACCTGCGGCGACGGTGCGCACGGCGTTGACGAGGGACTCCCCATCCGCGACGCGGTCTTTCAGCAGATAGCCCGTTCCGCTGCCCGCGCTCATCGCGCGGATCGCGTACGACGCCGTCGTGTACATCGACAGCAGCAGGACGCCGACGGTGGAGCCGCCGGCCCGGAGCGTCTCGAGAGCCCTCAGGCCTTCGTCCGTGTGGGACGGCGGCATCTTGATGTCGAGCACCACGGCATCGATCGCGTCGTCCGCAGCGACGACGGCGAGCACTTCCTCCGCCGTGTCGACGGAGGCGACGACCTCCACACCGCCCGCGCGCAGGATCTGACCGATGCCTTCGCGGAGCAGAACCGCGTCGTCGGCGACCGCGACCCGAAGCGCGCGGGGAACCGAATTCTCTCCCGCTACCACGCGCCTAACGTAGCAGACTGCGGATCGCCGGGCCGGTCAGGTCGCCTTTGGTGATGAATCCCTCTGCGCCGCTGTCGGCCACGCGGCGGCCGTAGTCGCGGAACGACCGGCTGGAGGTCAGAACGACCGCCGCACCGGTGGCGTGCATGTCGGCCACGAGATCGAACCCGCTCGCGTCGGGCAGCCCGACATCGAGCAGGACGAGGTCGGGTGCCAGCCGTCGGCTCAGCTCGACGCCGCCGGCGCCGGTGTCGGCGTCGCCCACGACCGCGAACCGCTCGATCTGCAGCAGTTCCGCCGCCTGCGCACGGAAGCGTGCGTGGTCGTCGACGATCACTACACGCAGATACATGCACCCATCCTCGCCCGGCGGCGCGTCCACTTCATCCGTGGATGCACGCAATCGGTTCAGGTGACCCCCCGGATGCGGGACGCGCGGCGGCGCGAGGATCATCTGAGACAAGCTCACCTAATCCCGAGGAGAACACCCGATGCCCGCCGTCACCCGAACCGCCGACCCGATCGGCGCCCCTGCGGCGCCGGCGGCGGTGACGGCGGGCGACCTCCGCGAGCCACCGCTCGTCGTCATCGACGTGGAGCGCGCGGCCGGCCGCTACCTCGAGCTGCGTGCCGCCTTCCCGTGGGTGGATGTGCACTACGACGTGAGCGCACTCTCGCACCCCGCCCTCCTCGACGCGATCGCGGCCGCGAGCGGGGCCTTCGAGGTCGCGACCCCCGCCTCCGTGAACGCCGTCATCGCCCGCGACGGCCGCCCGCGGTTCCTCCACACCGGCCTCCTCGCGCATCGCGCGGAAGTGGACGCGGCCTACGCCGCGGGCGTCCGCCGCTTCGTCGTGGACGCGCAGAACGACCTGGACGCGTTCGCCGGCGCACCGGACGACGTCCGCGTGCTGCTCCGCCTTCGCCCTCTGGCCGATCCGCGCTCCGCGCATCGTGCGTCGCGCGGGTTCGCGCCCGATCAGATCGTCCGCGCCGTCCGCGCGGCCTCCGACCGGGATGTGTGCGTCGGTGGGCTCTCCCTCCAGCCCCCGGCGCACTCGTCCCCGTCCGGCTACGTCGCCGAGATCGCCCACGCCGCCGCCGTGGCCGCGGATGTGCGCGCCGCGGTGGGGCTCCGGTTCGAGTTCCTCGACCTCGGCGACGGGTTCCCCGGTCGCGCGGCGACCCGTCCGGCCGAGCAGTCCGAGCTCGCCCGTGCCGTCCGCGCGATCGTCGCCCCCGCCACCTCGCACGTGTCGATCATCGCCTCCGCCTCCCGCGCCGTGACGGCCGGCTGCCTGAGCGTCGTCGACGGCGCGAGCGCGCGGGAGGCGGATCCGGCGTACGCGAGCGAGTGCATCGACGCGGGCGCCGACGTGCGGGTTCTCACGGGCGCCCTGCGCTCGGGCCTCCGCGAGCGCCTCTCCTTCTTCCGTGCCGACACCGAACGTGGGCATCGCGTCCTCCGTCCGCGCCGGGCACGCGCGACCTGGTCACCCGCGGGCTGACAACCCCTACCGCGGGGATCACGGCGGAGGGGCGACGCGTACCGCTACGCGCCGCCCCTCCGGAACCACGGCCTCCCGGCCCGGTCCCTCCCGTCACACCAGCGAGTCCCGCCACGCCGCGTGCAGCTGGGCGAAGCGGCCGGTGCCGGCGATCAGGTCGCCCGGAGTGCCGTCCTCGACCACGCGGCCGTGCTCCATGACCAGCACGCGGTCCGCGATCGCGACCGTCGACAGACGGTGCGCGATGATCACGGCGGTGCGGTCGGCGAGCAGCGTCTGCAGCGCCTCCTGCACCAGACGCTCGCTCGGGATGTCCAGCGAGCTGGTCGCCTCGTCCAGGATGAGCACCGCCGGATCGGCCAGGAAGGCGCGGGCGAACGAGATCAGCTGACGCTGACCCGCGGACACCCGTCCGCCGCGCTTGTTCACGTCGGTGTCGTAGCCGTTCGGCAGTCCCTCGATGAACTCGTGGGCGCCGACCGCCTTCGCCGCCTCCACGACCTCGTCCCGCGTCGCGTCGGGCTTGCCCAGTGCGATGTTGTCGGCGACGGACCCGCTGAAGAGGTACGCCTCCTGCGTGACCATGACGATGGCGCGCCGGAGGTCCTTCGGGTGCAGGTCGCGCAGATCCACACCATCCAGCGACACCTCACCGCGGCTCGGGTCGTAGAACCGCGAGATCAGCTTCGCCAGCGTGGACTTGCCCGCACCGGTCGAGCCGACCAGGGCGATCGTCTGCCCGGCCGGGATGTCCAGACTGAAATCCGGCAGGATGACGCGGTCCTCCTTGTAGGCGAAGGCGACGTCGTCGAACCGCACGTGCCCTTCCGCCGTCCAGAGGTCGACCGGCTTCACCGGATCGGGGACGCTCGGCTCCTCCTCCAGCACGCCGGAGATCTTCTCGAGCGCGGCCGCGGCCGACTGGTAGGAGTTGTAGAACATCGCCATCTCCTCCATCGGGTCGAAGAAGCGCCGGGTGTAGAGCAGGGCCGCCAGCAGCACGCCGATGGCGAGCTGGCCATCGGCGACGCGGAAGCCGCCCACGAGCAGGACGACGCCGACGGTCACGTTGCCGATCATCACGAGCCCGGGGTCGAAGATCCCGAACAGCTGGATGACGCGGGCGTTCACGTCGCGGTAGTCCTCGACGAGGTCGCCGAACTCCTTCTCGTTGCGCTTCTCCTTGCGGAACGCCTTGACTGCGCGGATCCCCGTCATGGTCTCGACGAACTGCACGATCAGCTTCGCCGAGGCCACCCGCGAGATGCGGAACAGCACCTGCGAGCGCTTCTGGAACCAGCGCGTGAGCAGGTAGAGCGGCACGAGCGAGCACAGCAGCACCACGCCGCTCACCCAGTCCAGGGCGAACAGCGCGATCGCGATGAACAGCATGTACAGGAAGCCCTGCACCAGCTGGTTGATGCCGGAGTCGAGCAGTTCGCGGATCGAGTCCAGGTCGCTCGTCTGGCGCGAGATGATGCGTCCAGACGTGTACGACTCGTGGAACTCGAGCGAGAGCTTCTGCGTGTGCAGGAACACCCGCTTGCGCAGGTCGATCAGGATGGCCTGGCTGATCCGAGCGCTCAAGATGGTGTACCAGGCGATCAGGACCGCTCCGACGATCCCGGTCAGCAGGTACGCGACGCCGGCGGCCGCGACGGGCAGCCAGTTCTGCGACTGCAGCGCCGTGATGCCGTTGTCGATGCCGAACGCGATGATCGCCGGTCCTGCCACCTGCCCGGCCGTGCTGATCACGACGACGACCGCCGTCAGGATCAACCGGACGCGCAGAGGCTGCAGGAGCGAGCCCAGCAGGCGCAGCGAGCGCCTGCGCACCTGCCTGCTCTCCTCCTTGCTGAGGTCGTGTCGCTCTTCGCCTTCGACACCCAGTACGGTCGTGCTGCTCACAAGTTCACCTCCTGCAGGATCTCCTCGTTCTCGCCGTCCTCCAGACTGGAGATGACGAACCGGTAGTGCTCGCTCGAGGCGAGCAGGTCGTGGTGCGTGCCGACGGCGGTGATGCGGCCCTCCTCGAGGAGCGCCACCCGGTCGGCGAGCATCACGGTGGAGGGGCGATGCGCGACGATCAGGGCCGTCGTGGAGGCGAGCACCCGCCGCAGCGCGGCCTCGACGAGCGCCTCCGTGTCGACGTCGAGCGCCGAGAGCGGGTCGTCGAGCACCAGCACGCTGGGGGCCGCGGCGACCGCACGCGCGAGCGCGAGCCGCTGCCGCTGTCCGCCGGAGAGGCTGAGCCCCTCTTCGCCGACCTTCGTCTCGAGCCCCTCGGGAAGCTCGTAGACGAATCCCGCCTGCGCGATCTCGAGCGCCTCGGTGAGGACGCGCTCGGCCTCGGGAGAGGCAGGGTCGAGGTCGTCGCGGCCGAGCAGGACGTTGTCGCGCACGGAGGCCGAGAACAGCGTCGCGTCCTCGAACGCCATCGCGATCGCCTTCCGCAGGTCGTAGCGGGTGAGATCGCGCACGTCGACGCCGTCGATGCGCACGGCCCCGCCCGTCACGTCGTAGAGCCGCGTGGTGAGCGCCGTCAGCGTGGACTTGCCGCTGCCGGTCAGGCCGACGAGCGCCATCGTCTCCCCCGGCTCCACCGTCAGGCGCACGCCGTCGAGCAGGTCGGGGAAGCGCTCCGGCGAGTCCTGATACCGGAAGTGCACGTCGTCGAAGACGAGCTCGCCCTTCGGGTCCGCGATCCGCTTCGGCTCGGCCGGGTCGGTGATCGTGTTGACCTCGTCCATGACCTCGAAGAAGCGGTCGGCCGCGGTGCGCGTGTCGAACGTCATCGAGAGCAGGAAGCCGATCGACTCGATCGGGAAGCGCAGCACGGTCGCCGTCGCGAAGAACGCGACCAGCTCGCCGACGGACAGCTCGCCCTGTGCGGCCAGCCAGACGCCGACCACCAGGCTGATGCCGAACGCGACGTCAGGGATGAGCAGGAGCCACAGCCAGATGCCGGCGATGGCCTTCGCCTTCTCGATCTCGGTGCCGCGCAGCTGCTCGGCCTGCGACTCGAAGTTCTTGAGGGCGTGCTTGCCCCGGCCGAACGCTTTGAGCACGCGGATGCCGTGCACCGACTCCTCGACGGCGGTCGCGAGGTCGCCCGCCTGGTCTTGGCTGCGGCGGGCGATGACCGAGTACTTCGCCTCGAACACGAACCCGTAGATCCACAGCGGGATGGAGCAGACCAGGAAGATCAGCCCCAGGATCCAGTTCCATCCGATGAGGATGGCGAAACCGACCACGATGGTGACCACGTTGACGACAAGCAGCACGATGCCGAACGACAGCCAGCGTCGGATCAGGCCGAGGTCGCTCACCGCGCGCGACAGCAGCTGCCCGCTCGGCCAGCGGTCGTGGAACGCCACGGGCAGGTCCTGCAGCTGGGCGTAGAGCCCGTTGCGCATGCGCGCCTCGACGTGCGTGCCCGGCGTCAGCACGAACCAGCGGCGCAGCGAGATGAACACGGCCTCCGCCGCGCCCAACCCGACGACGATCAGTGCCGCCGGCCACACCGCGGTCGGATCGCCGGTCGACAGCGGGCCGTCGACCAGCCAGCGCAGCACCTGCGGGATGCTGAGCGCGACAAGGCTCGCCAGCAGCGCCGCCACCATGCCGAGCACGATGCGCGGAGCGGCCGACTTGGCGAACGGCAGGATGCGCAGCAGGGTGCGGACCGTGCCGGAGCGCTTCTTCTTCGTTTCTCTTTGAGGGGGATGCTGATGCGTTTCAGCGACAGACATGAGAGTTCCGTTTTCTTGTGATTTTCCGACTTCGTCGACGGGTCACCGAAGACCCGGTGAACAGTGCTGAGAGGTCGCCGTCTGGGGTCGCCGAAGGCGCACGAAAGCGCATTCGACGTCGGGGACGCTGCCCGAGGGGATGGCCGGCGACAGTCAGCCGGAGACGCAGCTCGTCCTGGGACCTACCAGGCGGGGGCCGGCTCCGAGGACGCGTGCGCGACAAGCCCGAACACCGTCACGATCCGTGCGTATCCAGTCTTTTCCATTGCGTCCTCCCGGCCTCGATGCGTTCACGTAGTTGCCGCGACAAGGCAGCCCTACAGCTTATTGCCAGGCTCTGCGAACACGCAAGCATCGATTCGAGCGCATGAAAACACGCCGGTGATGCACCGAGGGGCACGTCGTCGTGCTCATCCACGGGGAATGGCGGCGACGACGTGCCCCTCGGCACGCGATGCGGTCGGTCAGCGGATCCGGATGGACAGACAGGTGACGCAGCCCTCGAGCTTCTCGAACTCCGAGATGTCGACCGGGATGGTCGTGTATCCGAGATCGTTCAGCAGGGCGGCGGTCTGCGGTGCTGCGGAGGAGATGAGCAGCGTCTCGTCGTCGAGCACGACGACGGCGGTGCCGTGCGCTTCGGGGACGGGCAGGAAACGCTCGAAGATCCGCGGCTCGTCGACGAGCGGCTCGTAGCCGATGACCGTGCCGTCGGGCAGGGCGGTGACGGCCGTCTTCAGGTGCAGGGCCTTCGTCACGGGCACGCCGACGACCGTGTAGCCCAGCGGCGCGACGAGAGCGCGCAGCTGCCGGATGCCTTCACCGTTGGTGCGACCGCCGCGGCCGACATACACGGTCGAGCCGATCTTGAGGACATCGCCGCCCTCCAGGGTGCCGGGCTCCTCGATGCGCTCGAGGTGCAGGCCCTGGGCGCGCAGCGCGGCCTCGGTGCCGGCCGTCTCGGGCTTGCGGGAGTCCGCGCCCGGGCGCGTGATGACGGCGGTGTCGCCGAACACGACGGCGGTGTCCTCGACGAAGACCGAGTCGGCCAGGTCGTCGGCCGACGCGACCTCGACCGTCTGCCACCCGGCCTGCGAGAGAGCGTTCACGTAGCCGTCCCACTGGGTGTCCGCGAGCTCGGCGTCGATCTCGGTGCGCTCGAGGTGGGTGACCAGTCCGTCCTGCAGGTTCTTGGCCGGGATGCGCACCAGCGCGACCTTGCGCTCGGTCTCGAACCGGCTCCGCACACCCTCCACCACGCGGAACAGCCAGCGGCCGAAGGTCGGGGTGAGCGCGGTGACGGCGACGCCGTAGAGGAGGTTGATGCCGAGCAGGGTGCCGAGCACCGCGACGATGAGCTCGCCGCTGAACGGCGATCCGCCCGACGTCGCGGTGAGGAGCGTTCCGAGGGCGGGCGACAGGAACCCGGCCACCAGGCCGGCGATCAGCGCCGTCCACCAGCGGTCGAACGCGCCCACCACGCCCGCGATGAAGAGCAGCACGAACCCGAAGACGCTCGTCAGCGAGAAGTAGTTGCTGACGGCGACGATCAACGCCCCCGACGGGGCCGACGACCCGGCGAGGCTCCCCACGTAGAACGCGGCGATCATCGCTGCGTGCACGGTGAGAGCCACCACGAAGGCGGCGACAAGGGATGCGATGAGCCGGCGGCCCCACGAAGTCGTCATGGGAACCAACCCTATCGGAGCGTTTCTATGCGTTCGCTGGTTCGCGGAGGCGGGCGAGGGCGAGCTCGTCGGCGGCCTCCAGCGTGGTGATCCCGCGCTGATCGGCGACCGCGAACACCTCCGACACGATGTCCCCGATCCGCTCCACGCGCGCGGCGGTGGCCTCGGCCGACGGCTGCTCCCCGCTCATCATCGCCAGGAAGATGACACCTCCGGCGTTGACAACGAAGTCGGGCGCCCAGAGGATGCCGCGCGCGGCGAGGCGCGCGGCTCCTGCACGCGTGGCGAGCTGGTTGTTCGCGGGGCCGACCACGGCCTTCACCCGCAACTCGTCGATGACCGTGTCGGTGAGCACTCCGCCCACTCCGGCGGGCACGAAGAGATCTCCCTCGACGCGGTGCGCCTCCGACGGCTCCACCCAGGTGGCGCCGATCGCGTCGGCGAGCGCGCGCTTCGCCGGGTTCACATCGGTGACGGTGAGCTGCGCGCCCTCGCTGGCCAGTCGCATGGCCAGGATGGAGCCTACGTGCCCCAGGCCGAGCACCGTCACACGGCGACCGGCGACGGAACGGCTCCCGACGGCGTGCTCGAGCGTGGCCAGGAGTCCGGCATAGACCCCGGCGGCCGTGGCGTCGCTGGGCTCGCCCACGCCGCCGTCGGCCGACGGAAGTCCGCAGACGTGCGCGGTGCGGGTGGCGACGACCGCCATGTCCTCCGCGCTCGTGCCGACGTCCTCCGCGGTCATGTAGCTGCCGCCGAGGCTCTCGATCGCGTCACCGAGGTCGAGCATCGCCTCGTAGCGGAGCGTCGGTGTCAGCTCGACATCGCGCGGCACGTAGACGACGGTCTTGCCTCCGCCGCGGTTCAGCCCGGCGGCGGCGTTCTTCATCGTCATGCCCTCGGCGAGGCGCAGTGAATCGGCGACGGCCTCGAGCCACGAGTCGTACGTCCACACCCGGCAACCGCCGAGGGCGGGGCCCAGCACGGTCGAGTGGACCGCGATGCTGATGGTGAGACCGCTCCTCCTCCCCGTGACCACATGCAGTGTTTCGTGCGGCAGGTCGGTTCCGGTGGTTTCGACCAGGTCGGCGGGCAGGACGGACATCGGTGTCTCCTCGTGGGATCGCGGTGGTGATGGTGCGGTCTTGTGGACCGCCGTCCATTCTCCCGCGACCCCACGAGGGGCGCAACGTCAGTGGAAGAAGTGGCGCTCTCCGGTGAAGTACATCGTGACCCCGGCCGCCTTCGCCGCCGCGATCACGTCCTCGTCGCGGATGGAGCCGCCGGGCTGCACGATCGCTCGCACGCCGGCGGCGATGAGGATCTCGGGCCCGTCGGCGAAGGGGAAGAATGCGTCGGACGCGGCCACCGAGCCCGACGCACGCTCCCCGGCGCGGCTGACGGCGAGGTTGCAGGAGTCCACGCGATTGACCTGGCCCATGCCCACGCCGACGGACGCGCCGTCGTTCGCGAGCAGGATGGCGTTGGACTTCACCGCGCGGCAGGCCTTCCAGGCGAACTCGAGATCGGCACGGGTCGCCGCGTCCGCCTCCTGACCCGACACGAGCGTCCACGAGGAGGAGTCGAACGCGTCGAAGCGGTCGGCGTCCTGCACGAGCACGCCGCCCGAGATCTGCCGGAACTCCGTGGTCGCCCGCGCATAGCCCTCGGGGAGCTGGAGGATGCGGAGGTTCTTCTTCGTCTGCAGCAGCTCCAGCGCCTCCGGCTCGTACCCGGGGGCGATGAGCACCTCGGTGAAGATGCCCTTGACGGTCTCTGCCATCGCGAGGCTGACGGTGCGGTTGGCCGCGATCACGCCGCCGTACGCCGACACCGGGTCGCACTCGTGCGCCTTGCGGTGGGCATCCGCGATGTCGTCGGCGACCGCGATGCCGCACGGGTTCGCATGCTTGATGATCGCGACGGCAGGCTCGGCGAAATCGTAGGCGCTGCGGAGCGCCGCGTCGGCGTCCACGAAGTTGTTGTACGACATCTCCTTGCCGCCGAGCTGCGTCGCCTGCGCGATGCCACGGCCGGCGGGGTCGGTGTAGAGCGCCGCGGCCTGGTGTGCGTTCTCACCGTAGCGGAGCGTTCGGGACAGCTCGGCGCGCACCTCGAAGCGTTCGGGGAAGTCGTCCGTGCTCGGCGCCTCACCGGCGAACCAGGCGGCGACCGCGCCGTCGTAGGAGGCCGTGTGCGCGAAGGCCTGCGCGGCCAGTGCCCGGCGCTGCTCGAAGGTGGTCCCGCCCGCGGCGACCGCCTCGGCGATCCCCGGGTAGTCGGACGGGGAGACCACGATCGCGACGTTGGCGTGGTTCTTCGCCGACGCGCGGACCATGGCCGGGCCGCCGATGTCGATCTGCTCGACGACGTCGTCGCCGACCGCGCCCGAGGCGACGGTCTCGACGAACGGATAGAGGTTGACGACGACCAGCTCGAACGGCTCGATGCCGAGGTCCTTCAGCTGATCCTCGTGGGAGGCGAGACGCAGGTCGGCCAGGAGGCCGGAGTGGATCGCCGGGTGCAGGGTCTTCACGCGGCCGTCGAGCGATTCCGGGAAGCCGGTCACGCTGGCGACGTCCGTCACGGGGTGCCCCGCGCCACGGATGGTCTGCGCGGTCGACCCGGTCGAGACGATCTCGACGCCGGCCTCCGCGAGCGTCCTCGCGAGGTCGAGGAGTCCGGTCTTGTCACTGACCGAGATCAGCGCGCGGCGGATCGGGACGACGTCCCGTTCGCGGTAGAGGCTGGCGTCGTGGCGGGGTCCGCTCATGCTCGGGAAAGCTCCTTGAGGTCGATGTGTCCGTTGGCGATGTCGAGGACGGCGTCGATGAGCAGCCGTCGCTCCACGGGTTTGATGCGCTCGTGCAGGGCGGCCTCGGTGTCGCCGGGCAGGATGGGGACGCGCTCCTGGCTGATGATCGGGCCCGCGTCCACGCCGTCGTCGACGACGATGAGGCTGGCGCCGGTCTGCGTCGCGCCGGCGGCCAGGGCGTCCCGCACGCCGTGCGCCCCGGGGAACTCCGGCAGATAGGCCGGGTGCGTGTTGATCAGGTACGGCGAGAAGGCCTCGACCACGCGCGGGGGCACCAGACGCATGAAGCCCGAGAGGATCACGAGGTCGGGTTCCCACTGCCGGATCTGCTCGGCGAGCTCGTCCCCCCACTCCTCACGGCTGTCGAACGACGAGAACGGGACGGTGAACGACGGGATGCCGAACTCCTCCGCGTGGGCGAGTCCGTCCGCGTCACGGTCGGCGCCGACGGCGACGACCCGGGCGGGGAACTCCGCGTCCTGCGACGCCTCGAGCAGCGCGCGGAGGTTCGAGCCTCCGCCGGAGATCAGCACGACAATCGAGAGCACGCGACCAGCCTACCGGCGCGCGGATGAGCAGACCGACCAGTTCTCTCGCCCAGGGCCGCGGACGGCGTCAGACCAGCCGCAGCTTCCAGCGGGCCGGCGCGATCGTGTAGATCTGGCGGAACAGCGCGGTCCCCACCAGCACCCCCAACGCGATCGAGACGATCGAACCGAGGAGGTTCGGCACGCTGCTGGCGTCGAAATCGACGCCGCTCGCGCTCTGCGTGAGCCGGATGAGTCCCGTCGCGCCCGGCACGAGCAACCAGAACGCGGGAAGGAAGCAGACGACGGCCGGGGGCGCGCCGGGCACCGACTGCACCAGGTAGGCGACCACGGTCAGTGCGAACGCGCCGAAGAAGCCGCTGAACACGGAGCCCATGAGCAGCGCGCCCGCCAGCTGCGCGCCGTAGGCCACGAGCAGCACCAGGGTCAGGAAGTACACCGAGCGCCGGGGTCCGCAGTAGTAGAGGAAGATCCCGACCGAGAACAGCAGCACCCCGGCCCACGGCTGGAACGCCCCGAGCGGAGGCTGCGTGCTCAGCAGCGCGGCGGAGGCCGGCACACCGGTGATGGTGAGCGCGGCCAGTATCCCGATGGCCAGGAAGCCGAGCTGGGCGATCCCCGAGACGAGACGGCTGGAGCCGGCCACCATGTCCCCTGCGGCCAGCTCCTGGATGCCCGTCGTCAGCAGGGCACCCGGCAGCAGGGTGACCAGCGGCGGTATGAGCACCTGCAGCGGTTCGCCGACGACGACGGTGTTTCCCAGCGCGAAGACCAGCAGGGCGAGGAGGAACGCGGTCGCGACCGGGAGCAGGATCGCGGCGTAGGTGCCCGGGCGCACGATCAGCTTGGCCGCGCCGACCAGCATCCCGAGCACGAGGGCGTAGAGCATGCTCGTCGTCTCGGCGCCGAGCAGGACGAGTGCCACGCCGGCCGAGGCGACGCCGTGCCCGGCCACCCGCACGAGCCGGTTGAACCGCGGCTTCGCGGCGATGACGGCCTTCACCTCGGCGATGCCGTCGGCCGCGGTGATGGTGCCCTCCAGCGCGCGGTCGACGATCCCGTAGATGCGCGCGGCGCGGTCGAAACGCACCTCGCCGCCCGTCGGCATCGCGACCTCGAATCGTGTCTGCGTCTCGCCCGGCATCCCCACGAAGATCAGCGTCGGGAAGACGATGAGACTGGCCTTCGGCGAGCCGAGGGCCACCGCCACCCGGCCGAGGGTGTGCTGGATGTCCGTCGACGCCGTGCCGACCGCGAGCAGCGCACTGCCCAGCAGGACCAGGAACTCCTGGAGCTGCGCGGACGGGGTCTCGACGATCTGCCGCGCGTCCACCGACCGTCTGCGGAGCCTCAGCTTCGGCAGCTGCAGTCGCGTCAGCCACGAGCTCATCTGCGCGCCCGTCCTCCCGCCATGAGCCCGATGACCGCCGCGACAGCGACCTCCGCCGCCGCGATCCCACCGACCAGCCACGGGTTCGGTCCCACGTCGTGCAGGCGGCCGGGGCCGAGAGCACCGGAGGACCACCAGGCCAGCAGTCCGAGCTCGATGCCCGCAACGATACCGATCCCGAGAGCGGTCAGGAAGAGCGGCAGCGCTCCGCCCGGCAGACGCACCCACGGACGGGAGCGCAGCAGCACGGCCGCGAGGAAGCCCGCGAGAAGGGGCACCACCACCCCGACCAGGCCGAAGGAGTACCCACCGGAGGGGATCACGCCGAAGAGCGGAAGGCCCGGGAGCGGCCCGAGCTCTGTCCCGAGCGGGCTCACCGATGAGCCTGTCCCGATCGCGAAGCCGGGCCCGACGAGCCAGGAGGCCAGCCAGATCACCACGTTGGGCAGGAACGCGAGCTGTCCGAGGGTGAGGGCGATCCCACCGAGCGCCCCCGCCTGGAGCTGCTCGTACATGGTGATGATCGTGCCGTAGTTGCCGAAGATCAGCAGCGCGAGGATCAGCGCGGCGACGCCGATGACGGCAGCCGTCGCGGCCGAGCCGGCGCGCATCGCGGCGGCCGCTCCCATCCGCACGACCTCGGGGATGCCGCCGAGACGCTCCCGCAGAGCGATGACGACGGAGTTCAGGGCGGGCTCGGTCCCGTCCGCCGCTCCCGCCGCACGTTCGGCCCTCGACGTGCGCGACGCGGCGAATCCGAATCCCGCCGCGATGCCGAGGGCGTAGACGAAGGGCGGCAGGACGATCCCCTGCCACAGGGAGGGAACGACCAGCGCGCTCCCCGCCGTGAGCGTCACGATGACGGCGACGGCCGCGAAAGCGGCGATGGCGCTGAGTGCACCGGTGAGCCGGAACGTCGTCTCGGCCGCGCGGGCACCGGTCCGCACACCCAGCCCGGCGGTGAGCACGGCGAAACCGAGCAGGGCGATGGTCACCTGGAACGGCTTCGCTGCTCCGGGCAGGCCCAGGGTCGCCACCGTCTGCGCGTCGAGCGTCACCGTCAGGTTGGCGCCGTGTCCGACGAGCCAGATGTCGGCCGCGGACCGCCACACCACCAGCCAATCCGCGCCGAGCTGGTACTGCGCCGCCCACAGGATCGTGAGCGGCACGAGGGCGATCCCGATCCCGATCGCGGCCACGATGACCGCCTCCAGTGCGGCGAGCAGGGCGACGGTTGTGCGATTCATGACCGGATGGAGCCTACCGGCCACGGGTCGCGGGCCGTCCGCGACACTTCGGCGGTCAGGAGACGGTCATTACGGGGGTGTCGTCGCCGGCGTTCTCCGGCACGGTGATCACCGGGCGCTGGACGAGTTCGAGGACGGCGACGACGAGGGCCGAGAGCACCAGTGTCCAGATGATCAGCGCCGGGGAGAGCGGCCGCACGAAGAGGACGATCGCCGCGGCGATCAACGCGACCAGGACGCGCAGCAGCACCCGCTGGGCGTAGATCCACTCCCCCGTGCGGCCCGTGCTGATCCCGTGACGCTCCGCGGCCTCCCGCACCCATGTCACGCCCGATCCGAAGAAGCCGCGCAGCTTGCGGGGCACGGTGAACGGACCCGAGTACCAGCCCACCACGGCTACCACGATCGCGAGCACGAGCACCGCGATGCCGGTGTCCTGCATCCGCGTCGTGACGGTCTGGTAGACGGTGTTCGCGACACCGGCCGGGAGCAGCGACGGCGACACCGAGCCGACGAAGACCAGCCGGCCGATCCCGATCCCCGCCACCACCACGACCATCGCGAGCGCGAGGGCGACCGACGCCCAGACGAGCGCGAGTGCACGGCGCCGGGCGACGACCACCCCCAGCACCAGGAAGGCGAGGGCGATCCACGTGAGCCGCGCCCCGGCCGCGACGGCGACTCCGTAGAACAGCTGGATGGTCGGGATCGACGAGTTCTGCGCGATCGTGATGGTCTGGTCGATCGTCGGGATCTGCGAGGCGAACGACAGCCCCTGGTCCACCAGCAGCTGCTTCACGCGCTCGATGATGGGGGCCAGCTGGATGCCGATCGAGCCGTCCGCGCCCACCGCGATCGCGGCTTTGGGATCGTTCTGCATCGTCGCGACGAGCTGCGTGTGCGTCGCGCGGAGCGCCTCCTGCCAGACCTGCGCGAACGCGTCGGACGAGACGAAATTGCCCACCGTCGTGTGGATGAGCGAGACGATTCCCTGGGCGAGCGGTCCCTTCAACGCCTCGAGCGCCTTCGTCGCCACCGGGCCGGTCCCGAGCTCGGTGATGCCGTCGACGACCTGCGACGTCACCTGCGGGATGTCGACGTTCTGCTGGATCACCTTCACGGCCTCGTCGGTGACGTACGCCTGAACGGACGGGTCCTTGGCCAGCGGTGCGTAGGTGTCGACGAAGCTCTGCGTGTCCGTCAGCTGCGCTTTCGCCCAGGAGGCGACGACGGACACCGGGGCGAGCAGGGCACCGATGACGATGAGGGCCGTGGCGAGGAGCGTCCACGCCCAGCTGCGAGTGTGCGTGGACGGGGCCACGGGAGCGGCATCGCGCACGGGAACCGTCGCGGCGTCGCCGAGCTCGTCCCGCAGGGAGGCGTTCTCCGCCTCGAGGGCGGCGATGCGCCCGAGCAGCTCGGCATTGGTCGGTCGTGGCATGACGGCCCTCTCATGTCCCTGTCCCCGCCGGTCACCGCGGCGGATCCGGCAGATCGTGCCTCACTGTAGCGCCGCGCGGGCTCGCCGCGTCAGAGGGATTCTCCGAGGCCGCCCGCACACAACGAGGCCGGACCCCTCGGGGTCCGGCCTCGTGCCGTACGGGTGCCGCGCTCAGAGAGCGGCGTAGACCTCGCGCAGCAGCGCGGCGGTCTCGGACGGCGTCTTGCCGACCTTCACGCCCGCGGCCTCCAGGGCCTCCTTCTTGGCCTGGGCGGTGCCGGCCGAGCCGGAGACGATGGCGCCTGCGTGGCCCATCGTCTTGCCCTCGGGGGCGGTGAAGCCCGCCACGTAGCCGACGACCGGCTTGGTGACGTTCGCCTTGATGAAGTCGGCCGCGCGCTCCTCCGCGTCGCCGCCGATCTCGCCGATCATGACGATCGCCTTGGTCTCCGGGTCGGCTTCGAACGCGGCGAGCGCGTCGATGTGGGTCGTCCCGATGATCGGGTCGCCGCCGATGCCGATCGCCGTCGAGAAGCCGAGGTCGCGCAGCTCGTACATCATCTGGTACGTGAGCGTGCCCGACTTCGACACGAGCCCGATCGGGCCCTTGCCCGTGATCGTCGCCGGGGTGATGCCGACCAGCGACTCGCCCGGAGTGATGATGCCGGGGCAGTTGGGACCGATGATCCGGGTCTTGTTGCCCTTCTCCTTGGCGTACGCCCACGCCTCGGCGGAGTCCTGCACCGGGATGCCCTCGGTGATGACGACCAGGAGCGGGATCTCGGCGTCGATGGCCTCGACCATCGCGTCCTTGGCGAACGCCGGGGGGACGAAGATGATCGACACGTCCGCGCCGGTCTTCTCGATCGCCTCGACGACGGTGCCGAAGACCGGCAGCTCGACATCCCCGTGCGTGACGGTGGTGCCGGCCTTGCGGGCGTTCACGCCACCGACGACGTTCGTGCCCGCCTTCAGCATCAGCGCGGTGTGCTTGGTGCCCTCACCGCCGGTGATGCCCTGGACGATGACCTTCGAGTCCTTGTTGAGGAAGATAGACATTCTGTATCGCGCCCTTACTTCGCAGCCAGCTCGGCGGCCTTGTCGGCGCCTTCGTCCATGGTGAGTGCGAGGGTCACCAGCGGGTGGTTCGCCTCGGTGAGGATGCGGCGGCCCTCGTCGACGTTGTTGCCGTCGAGGCGGACGACCAGCGGCTTGTTCGCCTCGGTTCCGAGGATCTCGAGTGCCTTGACGATGCCGTTCGCGACGGCGTCGCAGGCGGTGATGCCGCCGAAGACGTTCACGAACACGCTCTTGACCTGCGGGTCCCCCAGGATGACGTCCAGGCCGGCCGCCATGACCTCGGCCGACGCCCCGCCGCCGATGTCGAGGAAGTTGGCGGGCTTGACGCCCTTGTGATTCTCACCGGCGTAGGCGACGACGTCGAGCGTCGACATGACGAGGCCTGCGCCGTTTCCGATGATGCCGACCTCGCCGTCGAGCTTGACGTAGTTGAGGTCGGACGCCTTGGCCTTGGCCTCGAGCGGGTCGGCGGCGTCCTTGTCCTCGAGCGCCTCGTGCTCGGGGTGGCGGAACGACGCGTTCTCGTCGAGGGTGACCTTGCCGTCGAGGGCGATGATGTCGCCCTCCTCGGTCAGGACCAGCGGGTTCACCTCGACCAGGGTCGCGTCCTCGCCGGTGTAGACGGCGTAGAGCTTCACGAACACGTCGGCGACCTTCGCGACGAGCTCGTCCGGGAAGCCGGCGGCCTTCGCGATCTCGGTGGCCTTGGCGGTGTCGAGGCCGGCGCCGGGGTCGACCTCGATGCGCGCGAGCGCCTCCGGCTTCTCGACGGCGAGCTGCTCGATCTCCATGCCGCCCTCGACGCTGGTCAGCGACAGGTAGGAGCGGTTGGCCCGGTCGAGGAGCACCGAGAAGTAGAACTCGCGGGCGATGCGAGCGCCACCGGCGACCATCACGCGGCGGACCACGTGCCCCTTGATGTCCAGACCCAGGATGGCCTTGGCGGCCTCCTCGGCCTCGTCCGGCGTCTTCGCGACCTTGACGCCGCCCGCCTTGCCGCGACCGCCGACCTTGACCTGCGCCTTCACCACGGTGACGCCGCCGAGCTTCTCGGCGGCCGCTCGCACGTCCTCCGGGGTGTCTGCGACGATGCCCGGCAGGACCGGGACACCGTACTTCTCAAACAGGTCTCTGGCCTGGTACTCGTATAGATCCACCGTTATCCAATCCGCTGCTGGGCCGGGCTCGCTGTGGCGTTCCCGGTTGTCATCTGCTGGGCGGTCGGCGCGAGAGAATAGCTCGACGCCGAGATAAATTCGCCAGTGAGAACCTTAGCGCGTCCGGCTGTGCGTCCCGTAAACGGGAGGCATCGCGTTCTCCCCAGCACGGGTGCTCGATCGTGTTCTCCACGGATCGCACGGAGGCGTCCTCGCGCCCGTCCCGCCCGGCGAGGGTGGAGGCCATGACTCACCGGATCACACGACTCATGACCGCGACGGCGCTGGCGGGGCTCGCCGTCTTCCTCGGCGTCCTGCAGGCCCTCGCACCCTCCTCCGCCGCACAGGCGCTCAGCGGTGCGGGGCACGGGCCGGGTTACCTCTCCTCAGACGGCTGGTGGCTCGGCACCTACCGGCTCGACGACGGCGCCCAGGGCTTCTGCCTCCACGCCGGTCGCCTGAGCCCGACCGGTCACCCGCTGCAGTACGCCGACGGTGCGGCGCTGGGCTGGTTCGGCACAGAAGAGTCTGCGCGCTTGGCCTACATCTCCCGCACCTGGGCAGGCACGGACGACCGCCTCACCGCCGCCGCCGGGCAGATCGCGACCTGGATGGTCGCCGGCCTCGGCGGGCGCACGCCCGAGGCCTACGCCGCGCGAGCCGGAGCCGACGCCGGCTCGGTGCTGGCACTGGCCCACGCGATGGTCGAGGAATCCGCGCGTGAGGCGACGACCTCCGTCCGCGCCGAGGCCGTGGTCGAGCTCGCGGAGACCGGACCAGGACGGGTTCGGGTCGACGTCACCGCCGAGCGGCTGTCCGGCGCCGAGCTCCTCCCCGCCGCCGCCCATTCCGCTGTCGTGCAGCTCGACGGCGCGCGCTTCGCCGACGGCGCCACGACGGCGACCGTCGAGACCGGCCGTGATGTGCCGATCGTCCCGGACGGGCAGGAGGCGAGCGTGTCCGTGACGGCGACGGCATCGCTGGACGGCCTGCCGTACGGCACCGGGTTGCGCGTCGCCGTATCGCCGAACGGCGAGGTGCAGTCCCTCCTCATGGCCGTCCCGGCGGCGACGTCGGCGAGCGCCGGAGCCAACACCGCCGGGCCGTCGCCGCTGCCGTTCCAGCCCCGCGTCGAGACCACGACGAGCGCGGCCGTCGCGACGGTCGGAGACTCCATCACCGACGTCATGAACGTGTCGGTCGACAGCGGCGACGGCCTGCTTCCGGCGTGGGGCGTCCGCGCATCGGACGACGGCTTCATCCCGATCGAGGTGACGATCGTCAGCAGCCTGCTCGGCCCCTTCTCCGAACCGATCGTCCGTGCGGAGCGCTCCCCCGCGGACGCCCCCGTCGTCTGCACCGTCGAGACCGCCGTCGACGGTACGGGAACCTACCAGACACCCGCGTGCGTCCTTCCCGCTCCCGGGTACTACGTCTGGGTGGAGAGGATCGATCCGGAGCGCACGGAGCCCGCACTCGGCGGAGCCCGTGTGCTGCCGTGGAGCTCGCCGTTCGGGGTGGCGAGCGAGATCACGCGGGCGGAGGCGCCGGCCGTGCCGTCCCACGCCGCACCGGCTGCTGCTCCGACCGCGGCGGAGCTCGCCGACACCGGCGCCGCACCGGGTGTCGTCCTCGGCGGGGGTCTCGCGGGAATCGCTGCGACCGCCGCGGGTGTGGTCGCGCTCGCGACGGGCGCACGGTCCAGGCGCAGCAGCTCTCGCCACCGCGAGCTCGGACGGGTGCGGGGAGCATGATCGGCCGTTGCGCTCTCTCGCAGCCGGGCACGGCAGGATGGCCGCGTGAGGAACGACTTCCACCGCGGGCCGACCACGCGACCACCGGTCGATCTGCGGACGATCGGCGCCGAGGCGCTGCCGCTCGTCGGCGGCGGCCGGGCGCTCCTGCTGCAGGTGGCGCATCCGGCGGTCGGCCGCGGCGTGCTGGAGCACAGCGACTTCGCGGAGAGGGCGATGGACCGCCTTCACGCCACGATGACCTTCATGTACGCGGCCACGTTCGCGACGCCGGAGGAGTTCGCCGTCGTGCGACGCCGGGTGAACAAGGCCCACGCCCCGGTGCGCGCCGAGGCCGCCGAGGGGGCGCCGGCTTACAACGCCTACGACCCGCAGCTCCAGCTGTGGGTGGCGGCCACGCTTTACGAGACCATGACGCAGCTCTACGAGCGCGTCTTCGGAAGGCTCGCGGACGACGAGCGGGAGAGGGTCTACCAGGAGTACACCCGGCTCGGCGCCAACCTCCAGGTCCCGCCGTCCAGTTGGCCACCGACACGCGCCGCCTTCGACGACTACTGGCAGGCGATGATCGAACGCCTCGCTGTGAGCGATGGCACGCGAGAGCTCGCGCGGCAGATCTTGTACCCGCGGAACGTCCCGTCTTGGATGCGTGTGCTTCTGCCCGACATCCGGCTCGTGACCGCGGGACTGCTGCCGGCCGAGGTCCGCGAGCAGTACCGGCTGCCGTGGGACGCGGACCGTGCGCACCGGTACGAGCGCTGGATGCACCGGCTGGCACGCTGGTACCCACGCGTCCCCCGTTTCCTCCGTACTGCGCCACGCGACGACTATCTGCGGCGGGTCCGCCGCCTGGTGAAGGAGGACCGGGCGGAGCGCGCCCGACGATCGGGGACGTCCCCGGCCTAGGCCGCGAGGCCGCGAGCGCGCTCGATACCGCGGGCGAGGAGCACGAGCACGATGCCGATGCCGGCGCCGAGCACCGTCTCGAGCACCCGGTCGCCGACCAGAGCGGCGAGCGGAGCGGGGCTCGCGAGATGCGACACGGCGAGCGCCATCGGTGTGATGAAGACCAGCGCGGAGCCGTAGTGGCGGCCGACGAGGATCTCGGCGAAGAACTGGCACACGACGATCGCCAGGATCACGACGAGAGCCGGCGGCGACCAGAACAGGAGCGCGGCCGCCACCACGACGCCGGCGACGGTCCCGACGATGCGGTGCAGCGAGCGCGAGATCGAATGGGCCGCGCGGGCGGGCGGGATCACCGCCACCAGGCTGACGACGGCCCAGTACGCATGCCCGAGACCGAAGGCCAGAGCGATCCCCCCGGCGATGAGCACGCCGACGACATTCTGGGCGACGGTCAACCACACGCGCGGGTCCCGGAGCACAGTGGCGTCCGCGCGCGGATGCCGGTTCAGCTCCTTCAGCAGGGTCCAGCGGCGGCCGCCCGCCAGGCGCCGGACCAGCCATCCGGACATCGTCAGGAGCCACGAGAACACGGCCACGATCGCGGCGAGACCGATCCGCGGCCAGGCATCGGCCGCAGTGGTCGGGATGTTGGCGCAGACGAGCAGGGCGAAGACGAAGAACAGCGGCTGCGAGGGCAGCAGCTGGAGCGCGGTGACGAACAGGGTCCCCCCGCCGACGACCAGCACCAACGCCGCCGCGAGAAGGGGCAGAGGCTCGCCGAGGACGGCGATCAGGACCCCGAGTGCGATGCTGGCGACGAGCACGACCCCGGCGGCGGACACGCTCCGCAGGCGCAGCCGGTACGGCTCGTTCCGCCCGTACAGCGCGGTGAAGGCGCCGAACGTCGCGTACGCGGCGAGGTCCAGTCGCCCGACGGCCCACAGGACCAGCAGCGGAACGGCGACGGCCGTCGCGGCACGGAATCCGACTTCGATGCTCGTCGAGGCGAGCCCGGAAGCCTTCACAGCTTGTCGATAGGGGCGATCTTGATGAGGAGCTTCTTCGCGCCCACCTTCTCGAACTGGACGTGCGCGACGCGCTTGGCGCCCTCCCCCGTGACGGCGGTGACGCGGCCCTCACCGAAATCGGTGTGCGAGATGCGATCGCCGGGGGCGAGCTCGAGGTCGCCGTTGTCGCGCACCTTGCCCGTCACGCGATTCGGCCACTCGGCCTTGGGCCGCTCCGGCGCCGAGAAACCTCCCGACCCGAAGCTTTCGCTCCAGCGGGACCCCGAACCGGAGCCGAGACCGGGCTTGCGCGCATTGAGAGCCCGCGATTGCGTGCCGCCGCGGCCGTTCGCCGAGCCGGGAGACTGCCGCCACTCCACCAGATCGGCGGGGATCTCTTGCAGGTAGCGGCTCGGCATGGCGACGGCGGTCTCACCGAACTGCGCGCGGGTCATCGCGAGCGACAGGAACAGGCGCTTCTTGGCGCGCGTGATGCCCACGTAGAAGAGCCGCCGCTCCTCGGCGGGGCCGCCCGGCTCGTTCGCCGACATCCGGTGGGGCAGGAGGTCCTCCTCCACCCCGGTGAGGAACACGGCGTCGTACTCGAGACCCTTCGCCGTGTGCAACGTCATCAGCGAGACGGAGCCGCTCGAGTCGTCGATCTCGTCCGCCGCCGCGACGAGCGACACCTCCGTGAGGAAGTCGACCAGGGTGCCGTCGGGATTGTTGCGCGCGAACTCGCGCGTCACCGCGACGAGCTCCTCCACGTTCTCCGCACGCGCTTCGTCCTGCGGGTCACGGCTGTTGCGCAGCACCTCGAGCAGGCCGCTGCCGTCGAGCAGGAAGAGGAGCACGTCCGCCACCGGCGAGACACCCGCCGGGTTCGCAGGGTCCGTCTTCGCCGACGCCTCGTCGAGCAGCGCCGAGAGCTGCAGGATCGCCGCGGTGACCTTGGGGCCGAGACCGAGCGAACCCGCGTCGCGCATGGCCTCGCGGAACGTCATGCCGTTGTCCTCGGCGTAGCTCGCGAGCTGGGTCTCCGTCGCGGGGCCGATGCCGCGCTTGGGAGTGTTCAGGATGCGGCGCAGCGCGAGCGTGTCCTGCGGGTTGGCGACGGTGATCAGATACGCCATCGCGTCCTTGATCTCGGCCCGCTCGTAGAACTTCGTGCCGCCCATCACCTTGTAAGGGAGGGCGGAGCGGATGAAGATCTCCTCCAGCGCACGGGTCTGGGCGTTCGTCCGGTAGAACACGGCGATGTCTTTGTACGCCATGCCCGCGCCGTGCAGCTTCTCGATCTCGTCCGCGACGAACTGCGCCTCGTCGTGCCCGGAGTAGCCCGTGTAGCCGACGATCTTCTCGCCGTCGCCCACCGCGGTCCACAGGTTCTTGTCTTTACGGTCGAAGTTGTTCGCGATGACGGCGTTGGCCGCGCTCAGGATGTTCTGCGTCGACCGGTAGTTCTGCTCGAGCAGCACGACCTTGGCCCCCGGGAAGTCGCGCTCGAACTCGACGATGTTGCGGATGTCGGCGCCGCGGAACGCGTAGATCGACTGGTCGGAGTCGCCGACCACCGTCAGCGAGGCGCCGGGGACGACACCGGCGGCGTCGCGCATGCGCTCGATGTGGTGCCCCTGCGCCTCCAGGTCGTCGGCGATGTCCGGTGCGATCGGCATCGTCAGCTCACGGATCAGCGCGTACTGCGCGTGGTTCGTGTCCTGGTACTCGTCGACCAGGATGTGCCGGAACCGGCGCTGGTAGAGGGCGGCCACCTTCGGGAACGCACGGAACAGGAACACCGTCTCGGCGATGAGGTCGTCGAAGTCGAAGGCGTTGGCGGTGCGCAGTGCGCGGGTGTACTGGCGGAAGATCTCGAGGAACATCACCTCCTGCGGGTCGCTCAGGTTCGCCGACCGCGCGAAGGCCTCGATGTCCGTGAGCTCGTTCTTGAGCTTCGAGATGCGGTTCGCGGCACCGGCGACCGTGAAGCCCAGAGTGTCGGCCGAGAGTTCCTTGATGATCCGTTTCAGGAGGGCACGGGAGTCACCGGAGTCGTAGATGGTGAAGCTCTGCGTCTTGCCGATGGTCTCGGCCTCGCGGCGGAGGATGCGCACGCACGCCGAATGGAAGGTCGAGATCCACATCCCCTGCGCCTTGCCGCCGAGCAGTCCCTCGACCCGCTCCCGCATCTCGTTCGCCGCCTTGTTCGTGAACGTGATGGCGAGGATCTGACTCGGCCACGCCTCCCGCGTCTCGATGAGCCCGGCGATGCGCCGCGTGAGCACACTCGTCTTGCCGGATCCGGCCCCGGCGAGGATCAGGAGCGCGGGGCCGCGGTACTCGGCGGCGATGCGCTGCTGCGGATTGAGGCCGGCGAACAGACGGTCGTTCGCGGCGGAGGCGCCACCGCGAGCACCCGCGTGGTCGTCGCGGCCTCCGCCGGAGCGGTCGTCGCCCTCCCAGCCGTCGAGGATGATCGGCACGGAGGAGGTGGTGCCGGAGGGGGCGTCGGGGAGGCTCGTCATGTCGCCTCCGATTTTACCCGGCTCCACCGTCATCCGCGGCGGGAGCCCGCGCTCACCGGCCGTCGCGCACGGCGACCGCCAGATCCGGATGGTCGGCGAAGACGCCGTCGACGCCGGAGTGCAGCAGGATCGAGAACAGCCTGCGCCAGTCCCCCCACTCGTCCTCACGACCGGCGGTTCGGAACTCCGCGGGCAGCATCGCGTTCTCGGGCCGCAGCGTCCAGGTGTAGACCGAGAGGGCCGCCGAGTGCGCGAGATCGACGAGGTCGGACGTGACCGCCCCGATGTCGATGCTGCCATCGTCGTCCTCGAAGAGGGAGACGGAGACCGAGCCGGAGGCGAGGACGAGTGCCGTCTCCACGCTGATGCCGTCGACACGCGCGGACGGGTCGGCCGCACCGGAGCCGAGCGCATAGAGCCCGCGCAGGGTGAGATCGGTGGCGTAGGAGGCCGCGGCCGAGCCGTGCGCGGCGACCCGGTCGGCGGGGGCGCCGGCGTCCTCGAGCAGATAGACCCGCTTGCCGGGGAACCCGCGCTCGTGCAGCTGCCGCAGGACCGTCGGCTCGAAGCTCTCGACCACGAGACCGCGGTTGTCCGTCCAACCCGCGTCCGCGAGCTCGGCGATGAGGAGCTCGTCCAGTGGCAGACCGGCCGCCGCGAAATGGGTGGCGTGCTTGATCTCGGCGACGACCCCGAGCGGGCGGCCCGCGTCGTCCGACGCGGCGTCGACCAGGTCGAGCAGGTCGCGGAAGCGCAGGATCGGATAGCGGTCGTCGAACGTCGCGCTCGCCTGCCGCACGAGAGGAAGGCGCTCACGGGCACGAAGGGTCGCGAGCTCCGCCCAGGTGAAGTCCTCGGTGAACCAGCCGGTGAGCGCCTCGCCGTCGACCTCGCGGGTCGTGCGCCGGTCGGCGAACTCGGGGCGGTCGGCGACATCCGTCGTGCCCGAGATCTCGTTCTCGTGGCGCAGGACCAGCACACCGTCCTTCGACGCGACCAGGTCCGGCTCCACGGCGTCGGCTCCGAGCGCGAACGCGAGTGCATAGGCCGCGCCGGTGTGCTCGGGGCGGTAACCGGGCGCACCCCGATGACCGATGACGAGAGGAGCCGGCCGAGCGCGCATGGAGCGATCCTAGCCCGCGGTCGGGGGCTGACGACGACCCCGCTCCGGATGACAGAATCGACGGGTGCCCGTCGCCGAGAGCGCTCCCCCGACCGACCGCTGGCGGGAGCCCGCGTCGCTCCTCCCCCTGCGCTGGGGGTCGTACCGCCCCCGCCTGGCGGTCGCGCTGGCGATGCTCGTCGTCGGCAGCGCCTGCGTGCTCGCGACCACCGCGTACAGCCTTCCTCTCTTGCTCGTCGGATCGCTCCTGCAGCCGGCCGCATGGGCCGTCGTCCCGTCGACGATCGGCCGCCGGGTGGCGGTCGCACTCCCCGTGCTCGGTTTCACCTGGCTCATGCTCGGCGGGTCCAGCTTCGCCTGGTGCTACGCGGTGACCCTCGCGGCCTGGCTGCTGGTCCGGCTCCGCCCGCTCGTCAGCTTCGCCGTCCTCCTGCTCCCGCTGGCATCGAGTCTCGTGCTCCCCCTCTTCGTCACGACCTACGAGCAGGGCTGGATCACGATCGTCACCAGCACGGTCGTGATCGTGGCGGCCTCGTGGGTCGCCCGGGGCATCGCGGTCCGATGGGATTCAAGGCGATCTGTCAGAACTCTCAGAAACTCCACCGACTAGATTGGTCTGACGAGACCATTCCCCACAGAACGAGGAACCCCATGGCACTCACCAACCCGGCCTTCTCGACCAATCCGGCGTTCAAGGAGAACGGACAGGCCCAGACGGCCGCGACTCTGAGCGCCGAGAACCTCCAGCAGATGTATGAGGCGCCCTCGGCGACCTCCGTCCAGACGGACCGGATGACGGTCGAAGACACCGTCGTCAAGACCGCGATCTGCTTCGCCTTCCTGCTCGCGGGCGCCGTCGTCGGCTGGATCGTCCCCGCGCTGGCCCTCCCCGCGGCTCTCGTCGGATTCGTCCTCGCGCTCGTCAACATCTTCAAGAAGAAGCCCAGCGCACCCCTCATCCTCGCCTACTCGGCGGTGCAGGGCGTGTTCGTCGGCGGTATCTCCTTCGTCTTCGAGGCGCAGTGGCAGTCGATCGTCATCCAGGCGGTCATCGGCACGCTGGCGGTCGTGGGCGTGACGCTCGCACTCTTCGCGTCCGGCAAGATCCGCGCCTCCAAGAAGGCCACCAAGATCTTCCTCATCGCGATGTTCGGCTACCTGGCCTACTCCCTCGTCAACGTGATCCTGATGTGGACCGGAGTGACCGGCGGCACGTTCGGTCTCAGCAGCGACGTCCGCATCTTCGGCATCCCCCTCGGCGTCGTCATCGGCATCGTCGTCGTGCTCCTCGGCGCGTACTCCCTGGTGCTCGACTTCGACGCGATCAAGCAGGGCGTCGCCAACCGCGCCCCGCGCATCTACGGCTGGTCCGGCGCGTTCGGCATCATGGTCACCGTCATCTGGCTGTACCTCGAGATCCTGCGCCTCCTCGCGATCGCGCGCGACTAACGCCACCCGCCCCGCACGACGAAGGGCCCGGATGCCTCGCGGCATCCGGGCCCTTCGCGGTTCGCCCGCCATCACGGCGGCGGGAGGTCACTCCCACTCGATCGTCCCCGGCGGCTTCGACGTGACGTCGAGCACGACGCGGTTCACGCCGTCCACCTCATTGGTGATGCGGTTGGAGATCTTGGAGAGCAGGTCGTACGGCAGACGGGTCCAGTCGGCCGTCATGGCGTCCTCACTGGAGACCGGGCGGAGCACGATCGGATGACCGTAGGTGCGCCCGTCGCCCTGCACGCCCACCGAGCGGACATCGGCGAGCAGCACCACGGGGCACTGCCAGATCTCCGCGTCGAG
Source organism: Leifsonia sp. LS1 (assembly GCF_020521355.1). Taxonomy (NCBI): domain Bacteria; kingdom Bacillati; phylum Actinomycetota; class Actinomycetes; order Micrococcales; family Microbacteriaceae; genus Leifsonia; species Leifsonia sp. LS1. The sequence continues at coordinate 374,037 of NZ_BPER01000003.1, read as the reverse complement.
GCCGGCGGCGGTCAGCTCGGAGCGCACGATGGCATCGGCGTCGCGCAGCAGGTCGAGACGCTCCTGCGTGACCTCTCCGACGATGCGGATGCCGAGGCCGGGACCGGGGAACGGCTGGCGGCCGACGATGACCTCCGGCAGGCCGAGCTCACGGCCGATCGCCCGCACCTCGTCCTTGAACAGGGTGCGCAGCGGCTCGACGAGCTCGAACTGGAGGTCCTCGGGGAGGCCGCCCACATTGTGGTGACTCTTGATGTTCGCGGTGCCGGTGCCGCCGCCCGACTCGACCACGTCCGGGTAGAGCGTGCCCTGGACCAGGAAGCGGATGGGGTCGCCCTCGTCGGCAGCCTCGGCGATGAGGTCGGCCTGTGCCTGCTCGAACACGCGGATGAACTCGCGACCGATAATCTTTCGCTTCGTCTCCGGGTCGCTGACGCCCGCCAGCGCGTCGAGGAACTGCTTCTGCGCGTTCACGGTCACGAGGCGGACGCCCGTGGAGGCGACGTAGTCGACCTCGACCTGCTTGGCCTCGTCCTTGCGCAGGAGGCCGTGGTCGACGAACACGCAGACGAGCTGGTCGCCGACGGCCTTGTGGACGAGGGCTGCGGCGACCGCCGAGTCGACACCGCCGGAGAGCGCGCAGAGCACACGGCCGCTGCCGACCTGTGCGCGGATCGCGGCGACCTGGTCGGCGATCACGTTGCCGCTGTTCCAGTCGGCCGGGATGCCCGCGGCACGGTGCAGGAAGTTCTCGAGCACGGCCTGGCCGTACTGGGAGTGCTTGACCTCCGGATGCCATTGCACGCCGTAGAGCTTGCGCTCCTCGTTGGCGAACGCGGCGACGGGGGTGTCATCGGTCGACGCGAGCACCTCGAAACCCTCGGGGGCGCGTGCGACCGAGTCGCCGTGGCTCATCCACGCGGTCTGCTCGTCGGGCTGGCCGGAGAGCAGGCCGTTCTCCTGCTCCGCGGCGCCGTCGACGACGCGGACCGCCGTCGAGCCGTACTCGCGGCGGCCGGTCTTGGCGACTTCGCCGCCGAGCGCGGTGGCCATCACCTGGAAGCCGTAGCAGATGCCGAGAACGGGGATGCCGAGCCCGAGGATCTCCTCGTCGAGGCGGGGCGCCCCCTCCTCGTACACGCTGGACGGTCCGCCCGAGAGCACGATGCCGGCCGGGCGCTTCGCGGCGACCTCGGCGGCCGTGACCGTGTGGGGCACGATCTCGGAGTACACGTTCGCCTCGCGCACCCGCCGCGCGATCAGCTGCGCATACTGCGCGCCGAAGTCGACGACGAGGACGGGACCGGCGGGATCGGCCGAGTCGGCCCCTCCGAGGATGTCGCTGAAAACGGGGTCGGTGCTAATTTGTCGCCTCCACGAGGTTCGCGGCCTCGGCCTCTCGGCCGGCCAGATAGGTCTTGACCTGCTTGCTGATGCGGATCTCCACGAAGAACGAGAGGAACGGCACGACGCCGCCGAGGGCGACCATGACGAACTTCGTGAACGGCCAGCGCATCAGACTCCACAGGCGGAAGTCGGAGAAGAGGTACACGACGTAGAGCCAGCCGTGCGCGATCAGGATGCCCGTGCTCAGGTCGACACCCGTGGGCGGCACCGGCGCATCCACCGCCACGAACGTCAGTGCGCCGTAGTTGCTGAACGCGAACAGCTCGTAGCCGAAGCCGTACTTGACGATCATCTCCGCACAGAGCAGCAGGAGCATGATGCCCGTGACGTACGCGAACACCTGGTAGAACCGGAGGGCCCCGCGGATCTTCGGGAAGTCTTCGAGCTTGGGAGCGAGGGGCATGGGGCTATTCTACTTTGCCCGCGGAGGCGCCCAGCCCGGCGAGCTCCTGCTCCCGCAGCTGCTCCTCACGCAGCTCGTCCTCCCGCTGCTTGGCGTCCTTCACCAGTCGGTACCAGAGGAAGATCGCGAAGCCGGCGAAGATGATCCACTCCGCCGCGTAGAAGATGTTGAGCCAGTTGAGCTCCGTCTGCGCGATGGGCGGCGGGGAGTAGATGGCGTCCAGCCCGTCCGATCCGCCGCGCTGCACGACGTACGCCGAGTACACGTCCATCCCGTCGACGCCGGTCCACAGGTTGTAGAGCGCGCCGATGCCGACGGTCCGCATCTGCGTCGGGTTGCTCTTGTCCTGCGGCACCTCGGGCTGCTCGTCGGGCAGGATGCGCCCGACGACGGTGACGGTGTTCTCGGGTTCGGCCGCGAGGCGTGCCAGGGCCGACTTCGCCGACGCCTCGTCGGGCGCCCAGCCGCGCGCGACCGCGAGCGCGGCCTCGGTGCCGTCGGCCTGCCGGAGGTTGAGGTGGCCGACGACCCACCAGCCCGACTTGCCCTCATTGAGCCGGCCGTCCAGGAGCTGGTAGTCGCCCGGGACGAAGCTGCCCGTGAACTCGACGAGCTGGCCCACCGCCTTGTCCGTGATCGGACCGTCCGGTTTCGCCACCTCGGCGAGCGGGAGCACCGTCTCGCTCGGCGCCTCGACCGCTTTGCCCGACTCGAGCGCGCGCTCAAGCTGCCACTGGCCGAGGGCGGCGAAACCGGCTGCCAGGGCGAGCGCGAAGACGAGTGCTCCGATCCACCGGGGGCGGAGCATCATCCGGAACAGCGTGGTCTCGCCCGTCATCGCGGGGCGAGAGGGGGTCGTGTCGATGGGTCAGTCCCGCTTTCGGTCGCCGCTCGTGTCTTCTTGTCCTGCGGCCTGCTGCTGCATGGCCTGCTCGACGATCCGGTCGACAGCCGCGCGCGTGTGGTCGGCGCTCGTGTCGTCGCGGCGCGCATCGGAGTCGAGGTCGGCGGTGGCGGCCTCCACGAGGGCGATCTCCTCGTCGAGCATGGGATCGCGCTTCTTCTTCCGGTCGCGTCGCTTCGACTTCTTCCCGGTCCGTAGGATCATCGCACCGATCCGCTCGGAGTTCGCTGCGAGGATCGGCCCGAGGATCGCCATGATGAGCACGTAGAGACCGGCGAACGGCTGGATGCGCTCGTCGAGGCCCGCGCTGAGCGACAGCGTCGCGAGGATGAGCGCGAACTCCCCCCGGTTCTGCAGGATCACGGTCGTGTTGATGCCCGCCTGGGCCCCCATCCCGTTGAGGCGAGCCACGAACTGCCCGGCGAGGATGTTGAGCACGATCGTCATGGCGACGGCGATCAGCACCGGCCCCAGCACCGAGGGGAACTTGGCCGGGTCGAGCTCGAGACCGAAGTTCAGGAAGAAGAAGGCCGCGAACACGTCGCGCAGCGGGATGGCGATGTGCTCGATCCTGTTGCGGTACTTGGTCGCGCCGAGGACGAGCCCGATCAGGAAGGCGCCGATCGCGTCGGTGACGCCGAGGATCTCCCCGACGCCGGCGAAGAGCACCGCGAGACCGAAGAAGAGGATCGTGAAGAGCTCGTCGTCCTTCGTCCGGAACAGCCGGGAGACGAATCTGCCGCCCCATCGCGCGAGCGTGAACATCACGACGAGGAACGTGAAGGCGATGACGAGTTTGAGGACCACGGGCCAGAAGTCGGTCTCGCCGCTCAGCACGACGGAGACGATGGCGAGGTAGATCGCGATGAAGATGTCCTCGACGACGGTCACGCCGAGGATCATCGGCGTCTCGGTGTTGGGCAGTCGTCGCAGCTCGATGAGCAGTTTCGTCACGATGGCCGACGACGACGTCGCCGTGATCCCCGCGATGATCAGGGCCTCGCGGGTTCCCCAGCCGACCCAGAAGCCGAACGCGAGCCCGACGCCCATGTTGATGAGGATGTAGGAGCCGCCGGAGATGATCAGCTTGCCGAAGTTGCCGAAGAACTCGTCCTGGTCGAATTCGAGGCCCAGATTGAACAGCAGCAGGATCAGTCCGAAGACGGCGATCAGCTCGATGTAGTGGCTCTCGAAGTCGAGCGGGAACCATCCGGTGTGCGGGCTGGCCAGCAGCCCGACGATCATGTAGATGGGAATCGCGGGGAGACCCACCAGCTTGCCGAGGCGCCCGAGCACGTACGCGACGAGCAGCAGGAGGCCGAGAATGATGAGATCTTCTCCGAGATGCATCGGATCAGCCTCCCGGCGGAGCGTCGGCGGTCACGCGGGCGGGCATCTCGCCGGTGCGGAAGAAGGCGAACGCCTTCGCCACCTTCTCCGGGGTGCCCGCGACGACGAGGGTGTCGCCGGGGAAGACCTTGAAGTCGGGCGCGGGAGCCGGGTTCGCGGAGTCCCCGCGCACGACGGCGACGACCGTGAGGCCGACGAAGCCGCGGTCACCGGGGGCGCCGAGCTGCTGACCGGCGATGTGGTCCTCGTAGTCGACCGTGAACCAGTCGATGCTGAGGCCGGGGATCTGGTCGAGCGCGGTGAGCGACTCGGTGATCTGGGTGCCGCCGAGCAGTTCCGCCAGCGTGTGCGCCTCGTCCTCGTTGAGACGGAGCGACACCTTGGTGACGTCGGCGCCGTCCTCGTGGTCCGAGAACGTGATGAGGTCGCTGTGCCCCGAGCGGTGCGCGATGACGCCGACCTTGCCGCCATCGTCGGTCACGAAGGTGTGGAGCACCCCGACCCCGGGTAGTTTGACCCGTCGAACGTCAACCATCGTCCGTCTCCGATCCGTCTGAGGCGATACCTCCAGCCTACCGGAGGCGTTCCCGGCGCACGGCCGGAGTCGCGGAGAGCGAACGCGGAGACGCGCGCCGCCCCCTCGGCACGAGGGGGCGGCGCATCGCCTCAGGCTTTCGCGGTGCCGCCTCTCGCCGCACCGGGCTTCGGCGCCCGGGTGCGGGACGGCTTGGCCGACGGCGCGGCCGCCACCGCCGCGGCCGCTGCCTTGTCGACATCCACGATGTCCGGAGCCTCGAGACGCACCCGGTCCGCCGACGCGTCGTCGGGCTGGAGCTGGCTCTCGCGCTCGGCGATGACGCGCTTGAGGTAGGTCTGCACCTCGCGCTCCTCGCGGGCGGCGTCCCAGCCGAGCACCTTCGCCATCAGCGACGCAGCGACCGGAGCGGCGGAGACACCGCGGTCCCAGGCCTCGATCGAGATGCGGGTGCGGCGGGCGAGCACGTCCTCCAGGTGGAGGGCGCCCTCGTGCGTTGCCGCGTAGACGACCTCCGCTCCCACGTAGTCGTCCGCACCGGGGAGCGGCTCGGCGAGGGAGCGGTCCGAGCGGATGAGCGCGAGGATGTCCTCCGTCAGTGTCCCGTACCGGTTGAGGAAGTGCTCGATCCGCGCAGGGTGGAGGTCGTTCTCCGCGGCGATCCGGCCGCGGCGGTTCCAGGCCGCCTGGTAGCCCTCGGCACCCACGAGCGCGATCTCGTCGGTGGTGCTCTGCGGGATCTTGCCGTCGAGCGCGTCGACGGCGGCGTCGATCGCGTCCTTCGCCATGATGCGGTAGGTCGTCCATTTGCCGCCCGCGATGACGACGAGCCCCGGCACCGAGTGCGCCACGAGGTGCTCGCGCGACAGCTTCGACGTCTGCTCGGACTCGCCCGCGAGCAGCGGCCGGAGGCCGGCGTAGACACCCTCGACATCCTCGCGGGTCAGCGGGACGTTCAGCACCTCGTTGACGTGGGCGAGCAGGTAGTCGATGTCGGCCGCGGTCGCCGCGGGATGCGCCTTGTCGAGGTGCCAGTCGGTGTCGGTCGTGCCGATGAGCCAGTGGCGACCCCACGGGATGACGAAGAGCACGCTCTTCTCCGTGCGCAGCAGCAGCCCCATCTTCGACTGGAAGCGGTCGCGCGGCACGACGAGGTGGATGCCTTTGGACGCGCGCACCTTGAACTGACCGCGCTCCCCGACCATCGACTGCGTGTCATCGGTCCAGACGCCCGTCGCGTTGACGACCTGCTTGGCGCGGATCTCGAACCGCTCGTCCGTCTCGAGGTCGCGCGCCTGCACGCCGACCACGCGCTCCCCCACTTTGAGGAACCCCTCGACCCGCACGCGGGGCGCGATGTGAGCGCCGTAGTGGGCGGCGGTGCGCGCGAGATTGGCGACGTAGCGGGCGTCGTCGACTTGCGCGTCGTAGTAGGTGATGCCGCCCACGAGTGCGTCGGGGGCCATGCTCGGGATCGCCTTCAGCACCTGACGGCGGCTGAGGTGACGGTGGTGCGGCACGCCCGGCGGGCGCAGACCCGTGTACGAGAAGATGTCGTACAGCATCATGCCGGCGCCGATGTAGAGGCGCTCGAACACGCGCTTGTGCAGCGGGTAGAGGAAACGTACGGGCTTCACGAGGTGGGGCGCGATGCGCTGCAGCAGCAGGCCGCGCTCGATCAGGGCCTCCCGGACCAGACGGAAGTCGAGCTGTTCGAGGTAGCGGATGCCGCCGTGCACCAGCTTGGACGACCGGCTCGACGTGCCGGCGGCGAAATCGCGCGCCTCCACCAGACCGACCGAGAGACCGCGGGTGACGGCGTCGACGGCGCTGCCGGTGCCGACGATGCCGCCGCCGACCACGAGGATGTCGAGCTCGGTCTCCTTCAGCGCCGCGATCGCCGCGGCGCGCTCGGCCGGGCCGAGCCGTGACGGATACGCCACAGCAGGGTCGGACGTGGATCGTGATTCAACCATCGTTGCCTCCCTCTCCCGGCCGCCATCGGCCGCGGGTCTAGTGCGCTTGGTACGGTGCGACGACCACCTCGACGCGCTGGAACTCCTTCAGGTCCGAGTATCCCGTCGTCGCCATGCTCCGGCGCAAGGCTCCCACCAGATTCGCAGTCCCCTCGGCGACGGGCGCCGGTCCGTACAGGATCTCCTCGAGCGGGGCGACCTGGCCGACCTGCACGCGGTTGCCGCGCGGGAGGTGGGGGTGGTGCGCCTCGGCGCCCCAGTGCCAGCCGCCGCCGGGGGCGTCGGTCGCTCGCGCCAGAGTGGAGCCGAGCATGACCGCGTCCGCGCCGCAGGCGATGGCCTTGACGATGTCTCCGGAGCTGCCGAGGCCGCCGTCGGCGATGACGTGGACGTAGCGGCCGCCCGACTCGTCCATGTAGTCGCGGCGCGCGCCGGCGACGTCGGCGACCGCGGTCGCCATCGGGGCGTGGATGCCGAGGGTGGAGCGCGTGGTGGAGGCCGCGCCGCCGCCGAAGCCGACCAGGACGCCCGCAGCGCCGGTGCGCATGAGGTGCAGGGCCGCCGTGTAGGTGGCCGCGCCGCCGACGATCACCGGGACGTCCAGCTCGTAGATGAACTTCTTGAGATTGAGCGGCTCGACGCTCCTCGAGACGTGCTCGGCCGAGACGGTCGTGCCGCGGATGACGAAGAGGTCGACGCCGGCGGCGACGACGGTCTCGTAGAGGTCCTGCGTGCGCTGCGGTGAGAGAGCGCCGGCGACAGTGACACCGGCCTCGCGGATCTCCGCCAGACGCTGGGTCACCAGCTCGGGCTTGATCGGCTCCGCGTAGATCTCCTGCATGCGCGAAGTGGCCTTCGCGGGGGGCAGCTCGCGGATCTCGGCGAGCAGCGGCTCCGGATCCTCGTAGCGCGTCCAGAGACCCTCGAGGTCGAGCACGCCGAGGCCGCCGAGCTGGCCCATCATGATCGCCGTGGTGGGCGACACCACCGAGTCCATCGGGGCCGCGAGGAACGGGATGGAGAACTGGTACGCGTCGATGCCCCAGGACACCGACACATCCTCCGGGTCGCGGGTGCGCCGGCTGGGCACCACCGCGATGTCGTCGAAGGCGTACACGCGGCGGGCGCGCTTGGCACGCCCGATCTCAATCTCCATGCTCACCTCCCCAGTCTATGGCCCACCCTCCCGCGGGCGGCCTGCCGCCTCCCCGCCGGGACTGGCAGAGTGGAGGGATGAAGGTCGACGCCGAGCCCCTGGACCGCCTCCGCCAGCGCACCAGCGAGAAGTGGCGCGCCTATCCCGACGACGTGCTTCCGCTGTTCGTGGCCGAGATGGACTACCCGCTCGCCGAACCGATCGCCGCCGCCCTGCACGCCGCGGTCGACCGCTCCGACACCGGGTACGTCGGACCGCAGCGCGGCATGGAGACGGCCTTCGCCGAGCACGCGCGCGAGCGCTGGGGCTGGGCCGTCGATCAGGCGCAGGTGCGCACCTCCACCGACATCGGCGTCGTCGTCGTGGAGGCGCTCCGCCGGCTGATAGCGCCCGGCGATCCGGTGATCATCACGCCGCCGGTGTATCCGCCGTTCTTCTCGTACGTCCCGGAGGCCGGCGGCGTGGTGGAGGAGGTCCCGCTCGTCGACGACGGCAGCACCTGGTCGCTCGACCTGGCCGGCATCGAGCGCGCCTTCGCGAGCGGCGCACGCGCCCTGCTGCTGTGCAACCCGCACAACCCGCTCGGACTGGTGCACCCGCCCGAGCAGTTGCGCGTGGTGGCGGAACTGGCGGAGCGCTACGGCGCGAGCGTCGTCAGCGACGAGGTGCACGCGTCGCTCACGCATCGCGATGCGGAATTCACCCCGTTCCTCCGCGTCTCCGACGCCGCACGCCGCGTCGGCATCGCCGCCCACGCCGCGAGCAAGGCCTGGAACCTGGCCGGCCTCAAGTGCGCTTTCTTCGTGACCGCGGGTGAGGAGCAGGCCGCGCTCGTCCGCGGCCTGCCCGTCGAGATCGAGGAGCGCACGAGCCTGTTCGGCCGCATCGCGGCCGAAGCCGCCTACCGCGAGGGGATGCCGTGGCTCGAGGGTGCGCTCGATGCTGTCGAGGCCAACCGCGTGCTGCTCGCCGACCTCCTCGCCGCGCACGTCCCCGAGGCGCTCTACCGGCAGCCGCACGCCAGCTATCTGGCCTGGATCGACCTGCGCGCACTCGGCTGGGGCGACGACCCGGCCCAGCGCATCCTCGCCGAGACGAAGGTCGCGCTGGGCAACGGGCCGGCGTTCGGCCGCGAAGGCCGCGGCTACGCGCGCGTCAACCTGGCCTGCTCGCCGGAGGTGCTGACCGAGGCGGTGACACGGATCGGGCGGATGCGACACTGACACCCGCGATACCGCGATACCGAAGTCGAAATATCAGCATTGTTTAAATGGAGTTCTATAGGTAGCGTGTCACAGGGGCACTCATCGTCCCTCCTCACCAGACAGAGCCGTCTGGACCCCGAAAGCGAGAACGACATGCGACTGAAGAAATCACTCATCGCGACCGCGTTGGCCGCTGGAGTCTTGACCGGGGGCACCCTGCTCTCGGCGGCTCCCGCCAATGCGTACGTCAGCTACCCGGAGGGAGGCACCTGGGACTACGGCAACTCGGGTTCGACGTGGTCGCATTACCACCACCCGAGCAAGGTTCACCGTTCGACGGCGTGCAACTCCTACACCTGTTTGCGGTCTGCAGACGCGGGGCGCGGCTCGTGGTCACGGGCCACCGTCGCGTGGACCGTGACCGGAAACACTTGGTACTACGACAACTACTGAGCGGGCACGGGGTGGTGGGTCGTCGCGGATCCGCCACCCCTCGCGCCGCTCGAGAAGCCGACTGCTGCTGCACACTCGACCACCGGTGAACACATGACCTCCACGACACGTTCCGCATCGCTCTTCTGGGCCGCCTTCCTCACCGTCGCGCTCAGTCTGTCCGGCTGTTCGCAGCCTCCCTCATCTGCACCACCCGCCTCCGTGCAGGGCGGATCGACCGGTCCGGAGTTCGCGGGACCATGGGCGGACGAGTTCGGCTCCGTCTTCCGTCGAGCGACGACCGAGTTCGAGCGCACGGCCCTGGCGGACGGCCGAATCTCCGACGCCGAGTTCGCCGAGATGGAGAATCGCTTCACGACGTGTCTCACCGAACGCAACGTGACGTTCGGCGGCTTCAAGCCCGGAGGCGGCTACGAGTTCCGGCCCGGCGCGGGCGTGTCCTCAGAGAAGGCCAACACGATCGCAGATGACTGCTCTGCGAGCTCCGGCCTGAACACGATCGGCTACCTGTACTTCGCGATGCAACGGAATCCGCAGAACCTCGACGAAGCGCGACTCATGGCAGCGTGCCTGGTCGAGAAGAAGGCCGTGCCCGCCGGATACTCGGCCGCGGACTACGACCGCGACTCGCCTGACATGACCTATCCGTTCATCAGCGATTCGGCGGGTGATCACGCGCTGGACGAGTGCAGCGCAGATCCGCTCGGAATCCTCGGCACGGGAGACGAATGAGCCGACGTCTGCTCTCGAGGATCACTCTGCTGTCCGTGATCGGGATCGTGCTCTTCGCGGGGGGAGCGTGCGCGGCGTGGCTCTGGTTCTCCCCGGCCGTTCCCGCTTCTCTCGCCGGACCGTCGGCGGCAGCCGAAGCTCCCATCGCCTACCGCGATTTCACGGATCCCCGCACGGTTTCGCTCGCTTTCACTTCTCACCCCGAGACCCCGCTGGTGTCGGAAGCGTCGGGACGGCTCACGGCGTCGTCATGCTCCCCCGGAACGACCGTCGAGTCCGGTCTCCCTTTCGCGTCGATGAACGGCGAGCCCCTGATCGCTCTGGCGACCAGCGCGCCGTTGTGGAGGGACCTCGCGGCAGGCGACAGAGGCGACGACGTGCGCTCGCTTCAAGCCGAACTCACCAGGCTCGGTTTTCCTGTGACGAACGACGGCGCGGTCGGGACGCAGACCCTCGCGGCGGTCGCGAAACTCTTCGCCCGAGCGGGTGACGATGCCCTCCCGGCGACGACGATCTCCACCGCCCGATTCGTCTGGCTTCCGACCCCCGCGACGACGATCCTGGCCTGCGACGCCCACGTCGGTGAGTCGTTGGGAGTAGGCGGAACGCTCGCGACGGCGGTCGGCGGACTCGCCTCGGTCTCCATCGTCCCGTTGCCTCGAGACCTCGTCGACGGCGCACGGACTCTCACGGTCGATGAGGTGACCGTCCCGGTCGACCGCGCGGGAGACGTCACGGCCACCGAAGCCTTGTCGGCACTGGCCGGCACTCCGTCATACGCGTCCGCCACGACCTCTTCGCGCGAGACGGGGTCCGCCGGCGAGGCGATCTCCGGTCAGCTCGCGCTGGAGGCTCCTGTAGAAATCGCCACGGTCCCGCCGACCGCTGTCCATTCGGTGCGAGGAAACAGCGGATGCCTCTCCTCGCGCGGGACGGGATATCCGGTGACGATCGTCGGCTCCCAGCTCGGTCAGACGTTCGTGCGGTTCGCGGGGGAAGCACGCCCGACCTCAGCCGACCTCTCACCGACGGGCGACTCCGCGTGCTCGTGACCTTGGAGGGCGTCGGCCACCGTTTCGGCGAGGCCGGGTGGTTGTTCCGGGGCCTGGACTTCCAGTTTCATCCGGGCGAGACATATGCCCTCACCGGGCCCTCCGGCTCAGGCAAGAGCACACTCCTTTCGCTGTTGGCGCGACTCGCTCGGCCGTGCGAGGGACGCATCCGATTCGACGGTGTGCACCGGGTGAACTGGGTCTTCCAGAATCCGTTCGGGTCCGCACGTCGCACCGCCCTCGACCACGTCACGCTTCCACTGCTCACTCGCGGCGCGTCGATGCGGTCCGCCGAGCGTCAGGCCCACGACCTGCTTGCACGGTTCGAACTCGCGGAGGTCGCCCAGCGACCGTTCGGAGAGCTGTCGGGCGGCGAGGCGCAGCGGTTGATGCTCGCTCGGGGCCTGGCCTCGCAGCCGGACCTGCTCCTGATCGATGAGCCGACGGCGCAGCTGGATGCGTACAACGCGGAACGAGTGGACGCGGCCATCGCGGCGACGGCGGAGAGCGACGTGATCGTGATCGTGGCGACCCATGATCCGCGCACCACGGCGAGGTGCAGTGTCCGGCTCGACCTCCGGCCCCTCCCCGGCGGAAGGGCGCGATAAGGCTCGGTGCGATCCTCCGCGAAGCGGCCCGGGACATCGCGACCGGAACGACCCGCTTCGCAGGGTTCAGCATCCTACTGGCGATCGCGATCTCCGGACTGATCTCCGCCGACGGGATCGCGATCGCGCGACAGATCGCGGAGGCCGAGGACTTCCGCGAAGCGGGTGGGTCCACGCAGATCCTGACCGCCGAAGGACGCATCGATCCGGCGCAATGCGAGAGGCTCGGCGACCTCCCCGACGTGGTCGCGTCCGGTGCGCTTCGATCGGACGCCGACAAGGTGAGAGTCAGCGTCCTCCCGAATGCCCCGGTGCCGTCTTTCGAGGTTTCACCGGGGTTCGCCGACGTCCTGTCGGCGCGGTCCGGCAACCGATCGGGCACACTGATCTCGCGTGATCTGGCCTTGGACGTCGGAGCGCAGGTCGGAGAATCGATCGCGACGGACCGAGGCTCGATGACCGTCGCATCGACGTTCGCTTATCCCTCGGACGGACGGCGACCGGGTTTGGGATACGCCGTCCTCTCCATCACGGCCGACCCGAGCGGATTCGACGAATGCTGGGTCACGGCGTGGCCGCAGCTGACGAATCTTCGAGCACTTCTCTTCGGCACCATGACTCCCGGGTCAGACCCCGCCTCGAAGCCGCAGATCTCGCAGCTGAACACGTCCCACGGCCTGTCCGTCGCCGGCGAGGCCGGATTCTTGGGACGACTGACACGCGCCGCCGTGCCGGTGGCAGCGATGGTCGGAGTCGGACTCGGGTTCGTCAGCGTTCGGCTGCGGCGCCTGCAGCTGGCATCGGCACTCCACGCGGGGGTACGGCGAGTCGACCTTATCTCGACCCAGCTGCTCCAAGCACTTGCCTGGGCTTCGTCCGCCGCGGTCATCGGTCTCGCGCTCGCCGGCGTCACCGCGTCATTCGTCCCGGGGGAGGATCAGGGCGCCGTCTTCGACGCCGTCTCCGGTATCCCCCTCGCGGCCGCCGTCGGAGCCGTCGGCGGCGCCTTTGTCGCGACGCTGAGCGCACGGGAGAAGCAGCTCTACCGCTACTTCGCAGAGCGGTGACACGGATCGGGCGGATGCGCGGCTAACGCGCCCGCGTCACCCGTCTCTCGTCCCACACGGGCTCGTCCGTCTCGTAGACCTCGCCGTCCGCCCCGAAGACCAGGAACCGGTCGAAGCCGCGCGCGAACCACCTGTCGTGCGTCACCGCGATCACGGTTCCCTCGTAGTCGGCGAGTCCGTCCTCCAGCGCTTCCGCCGAGACGAGGTCGAGGTTGTCGGTGGGCTCGTCGAGCAGCAGCAGCGTCGCGCCCGACAGCTCCAGGAGCAGGATCTGCAGGCGGGCCTGCTGGCCGCCGGAGAGCGAGTCGAAGGTCTGCTCCGCCGACGCGGCCAGGCCGTAGCGGTCCAGCACGCGGCTGGCGGCCTCACGGGGCATGCCTGCACGCCGGTCGTCGCCGCGGTGGAGGATGTCGAGCAGCGTGCGACCGACCAGCTCGGGGTGCTCGTGCGCTTGTGCGAACAGGCCGGGAGCCACGCGGGCCCCGAGCTTCGCGACGCCGGTGTGCGGCACCGGCGGGCCCGCGTGCTCCGCCGCGGCGAGATGGCCGGCGCCGGGGTCGGGATCCGTGCCGCCCGCCGCGAGCAGGCGCAGGAAGTGCGACTTGCCCGAGCCGTTCGACCCGAGCACCGCGACGCGCTCACCGAACCAGATCTCCCCGTCGAAGGGACGCATCAGCCCGGTCAACTCGAGTCGCTGCAGCTCGGTGACGCGGCGGCCCGTACGGGACCCGGTCAGCCGCATCCGCACGCTCTGCTCGCGCGGCCGCTCCTGGGGAGGACCGGCCGCCTCGAACTTCGCGAGGCGCGTCTGCGCGGCCTGGTACGCGTTCGCCAGGTCGGAGTTGTACTTGGCCTTCTCCTTGAACCGCAGCACGAGGGCCTTGAGCTTGGCGTGCTCCTCGTCCCAGCGCCGGCGCAGCTCCTCGAGCCGGGCCATCCGCTCGTCGCGGGCCTGGTGGTACCCGCCGAAGCCGCCCCCGTGCGTCCACGTGCTGTTGCCTGCCGCGCCGAGTTCCAGCGTCACGATGCGGTCGGCCGCGTTCGCGAGCAGTTCGCGGTCGTGCGAGACCAGCAGGACGGTCTTGGGCGTCGCCCGCAACTGCTCCTCCAGCCAGCGCTTCGCCGGCACGTCGAGGTAGTTGTCCGGCTCGTCGAGGAGCAGCACCTGCTCGGGTCCGCGCAGCAGCGCCTCCAGCACCAGGCGTTTCTGCTCTCCACCGGAGAGGGTCCGAACCAGGCGGTACTGCGCCCGCTCGAACGGGACGCCGAGCGCGGAGACGGTGCAGTTGTCCCACACGACCTCCTGGTCGTACCCTCCGGCGTCGGCGTACTCGGCGAGGGCGTTCGCGTAGCGCAGCTGCGTGTCGGTCTCGTCACGCTCGATGATCGCCTCCTCGGCCGCCGCGAGGGCCTCGGCCGCCCGGCGGACGGCCGAGGGAGCGACGCCGACGAGCAGATCGCGCACCGTGCGGTCGTCACGCACGTGGCCGACGAACTGGTCCATGACGCCGAGGCCGCCGTCGATGACGACGCCGCCCGATTCGGGCCGGACCTCCCCGCGGATGATGCGCAGCAGAGTGGACTTGCCGGCTCCGTTCGCGCCGATCAGTGCGGAGACCGTGCCGTCGCCGACACGGAAGGAGACGTCGTCGAGCAGCGGTCGCCCATCGGCGAGGGTGTACGAGACGCCGGAGACGTCGATATGGCCCACGGTGGAACTCCTGGAGGACGGTGGTGAGATGCCTCGCCGGTGGGCAAAGCCTTCCAGGATAAACGAAGTCGCCGCCCGCGTCGAATGCGGGCGGCGACTTCGTGAGACGGTCTAGCGGCGGTAGTTCGGAGCCTCGACGACCATCTGGATGTCGTGCGGGTGCGACTCCTTCAACCCGGCCGCGGTGATGCGGACGAACTTGCCGCGCTCCTTCAGCTCGGTGATCGTGCGCGCGCCGACGTAGAACATCGACTGGCGCAGGCCGCCGACGAGCTGGTAGGCGACGGCGGCGAGAGGTCCGCGATAGGGGACCTGCCCCTCGATGCCTTCGGCGATGAGCTGCTCGTCACTCGGCACGTCCGCCTGGAAGTAGCGGTCGCGGGAGTACGAGGTCTTCTTGCCACGGGTCTGCAGCGCGCCGAGCGAGCCCATGCCGCGGTAGTTCTTGAACTGCTTGCCGTTGACGAAGACGAGGTCGCCGGGCGACTCGGCCGTGCCCGCGAGCAGCGACCCGAGCATGACGCTGTCCGCGCCGGCGACGAGCGCCTTGGCGATGTCGCCCGAGTACTGCAGACCGCCGTCCGCAATCAGCGGCACACCGGCGGGATGAGCGGCGAGCGAGGCCTCATAGACCGCCGTGACCTGGGGCACGCCGACACCCGCGACGACACGCGTCGTGCAGATGGAACCCGGTCCGACACCGACCTTGATCGCGTCAGCGCCCGCGTCCACGAGCGCCTGGGCGCCGGTGCGGGTCGCGACGTTGCCGCCGATCACGTCGACGTGCGAGGCCCGCGGCTCGTGCTTGAGGCGGCTGACGATGTCGAGCACGCCGCGGCTGTCGCCGTTCGCGGTGTCGACCACGATGACGTCCACGCCCGCGTCGACCAGGGTCATCGCACGCTCCCACGCGTCGCCGAAGAAGCCGATCGCGGCGCCGACGCGCAGACGGCCCTCGTCGTCCTTGGTGGCGTCCGGATACTTCTCGCTCTTGTCGAAGTCCTTCACGGTGATGAGACCGCGGAGCGTGCCGTCGGCGTCCACCAGGGGGAGCTTCTCGATCTTGTGCTCCGCGAAGATCGCGACCGCGGCGTCGGGGTCGATCCCGACCGGAGCGGTGATGAGCGGCTGGCGGGTCATGACGTCGCGCACCAGCGTCGTCGACCGCTCGAACGGGGACACGAAACGCATGTCGCGGTTGGTGATGATGCCGACGAGCCGGCCGTCTCCCTCGACCACGGGGAGACCGCTGACGCGGAACTGACCGCAGAGCGCGTCGACCTCCTCGACCGTCGCCTCGGGGGTCGTGGTCACCGGGTTGGTGATCATGCCGGACTCGGAGCGCTTCACCTTGTCGACGTGCGCCGCCTGGTCCTCGATGGAGAGGTTGCGGTGCAGGATGCCGATGCCGCCGTGGCGCGCCATCGCGACGGCCATGCGGGACTCGGTGACGGTGTCCATCGCGCTCGAGAGCAGCGGGGTCGCCATGGTGATGCGCTTGGTCAGGCGCGTCGAGGTGTCAGCCTCGCTCGGGATGACGTCGGTGTGCCCGGGGAGCAGCATGACGTCGTCGTAGGTCAAACCGATGAATCCGAACGGATCCGCCTGGTCCATTTCACCCCTATCAAGATGCGCGTATGTGGATGTCCCATGGTAACGGCTCCGGCCTGTGCTCTATTCCGAATCGGCTGGGCGTCGGCCGTCAGAGCACACGGGAGAGGAAGTCGCGCGTGCGCGCGTTGGCGGCGCCGTCGACCGTGAGGCGGTCGGAGGGGCCCGCCTCGACGATGCGCCCGTTCTCCATGAACACGAAACGGTCGCACACCTCCCGGGCGAATCCGATCTCGTGCGTGACGATCACCAGCGTCATGCCGGTCGTCGCGAGTCCCTTGATCACGTCCAGGACTTCGCTCACCAGTTCGGGGTCGAGCGCGCTCGTCGGCTCGTCGAAGAGCATGAGTTTCGGGTGCATGGCCAGGGCACGCGCGATGGCGACGCGCTGCTGCTGGCCGCCGGAGAGCTGCGCCGGGTAGGCGTCGGCCTTGTGGTCGAGGCCCACCTGGCGCAGGAGGTCGTGCGCCTCGGCGATCGCCTCCGCCTTCGGCCGCTTCAGCACGCCGACGGGCGCCTCGATCACGTTCTGCAGCACCGTCAGATGTGCGAACAGGTTGAAACTCTGGAACACCATCCCGATGTCCTGGCGCTGCCGCGCCTCGGCCCGGCCGGAGAGCTCGCGCATGACGCCTTTGCGGGGCTTCCAGCCGAGCTCCTCGCCGTCCAGGACGATGCGTCCGCGATCGATGCGCTCGAGCATGTTCATGCACCGCAGGAGGGTGCTCTTCCCCGCGCCGGAGGGGCCGAGGAGGACGACGGTCTCGCCCCGCTCGACGTCGAGGCTCACGTCGTCGATGACGGTCACGTCGTCGTAGCGCTTCGTGACGTCGGTCACCTGCAGGAAGGGGCTCATGCGCGGTTCTCCTTCGGCGCGGTGTCGGAGGCCGCCGCGTTCTCGGCGACGGTGTCGTCCGGGGTGGCGGAGTCCGGGAGGATCGGGTCGGCGTCGATCGTCCGCCGTCCGACGCGCGACGGCGACGAGCGCAGAGCGCGCTCGATGAAGAACTGCCCGATCGACAGGATCGAGACGACGATCATGTACCACAGGGTCGCGACGATCAGGAGCGGGACGATCCGGAAATTGGACGAGTAGATCTGCTGCACCGAGTACATGAGGTCGGGCACGGCGATGAAGGCGACGAGCGAGGTCGACTTCAACAGGTTGATGGTGTCGTTGGCGATCGGCGGGAGCGCGACCCGGAACGCCTGCGGGAAGACGATCTTCATCATGGTGCGCGTGCGCGTCATCCCCAAGGCGACGGCCGCCTCCCGCTGGCCGGTCGGCACGGATTGGATGGATGCGCGCAGGACCTCCGACGTGTAGGCCGCCTGCTGGAGTGAGAACGTCACGATCGCGGCGACCATCGGGTTGATGAGCTCCTGCGTGTTGATCGAGACGAACACCGGCCCGTAGGGGATCCCGAGGTCGATCGTCGGCCAGAGCAGCGACAGGTTGAAAGTCAGCACCAGCAGCACCAGCAGCGGGATCGACCGGAAGAACCAGACGTAGAGCCAGGCGAGCCCGCGCAGCACCGGGTTGTCGGAGAGCCGCATCGTGGCGAGCAGCGCTCCCAGGACGACGGCGACGACGATGGAGACCGCGGTGATGAGCAGCGTGCGGCCGAGACCGGCCAGCACGTCGTAGTTCAGGAAGTACTGCCCGATCGTCGGCCAGTCCAGGGCCTGGTTGAACGCCAGACCCTGGAGCCAGCCGAGCAGGAGGAGCACGAGCAGGGCGGCGACCACCCAGCGCGCGAGATGGCGGTTGGGGATGTGCGGCGCGAGGGCCGCCGATCCCTGTTCGTGTTCGGGCATGGGGGTGCTGCTACTCTCCGACGTTGGGGTTCGGGTTGACTTCTGCCTTGTCGATGGCGTCGCCCTCGACCCCGTACTTCTTGAGGATCTTCGTGTACTCGCCGTTCGCGATGAGCTCGTTGATGGAGTCGGCGAGCGCCTGCGCCATCCCGTTGCCCTTCTTAGTGGCGATACCGATGAGGACGAACTGGTACTTCGGGCCGCCGATGGTGAACTGACCCGACGACTGCTTCGAAATGTACCCGAGGTTCGTCAGCGTCGCCGTCGTGGCATCGACCTGCTTGCTGCTGACGGCGAGGGTCGCCGCCCCCTGGTCGGCGAAGGTCTGGACGCTGATCGCCTGCTTGCCGGCCGCGGTGCACTTCGTCGACTGCTCCTGGAGCACCGGGATGGCGCTGTCCGCCGCGACGACGGAGATCTTCAGGCCGCACAGGTCGTCCAGGCTCGACCCCAGGTCGGCGCCCTTCAGGCCCATGAACTGGTAATGGTCCTCGAGGAAGGAGACCTGGTCGAAGGTCTTCTCGCGCTCCGCTGTGACGTCGGCGCCGAACGCACCGAAGTACGTGCCGCTGTTGACGCCGAGGAGCGCGTTCTCGAACGAATCCTGCTTGAGGGTCACCTTCGTGCCCCAGGGGCCGCCGACGGCGGTGGCGAGGTCGGTGCTGATGCCGACGATCTTGCCGCCGTCGAGGTAGGCGTAGGGCGGGTACCCGGTGACGGCCGGCGCCACCAGGTCTTTGCCGGCGAATGCGTCGGGCAGCTTCACCGTCGCGGCCGAGGAGCCGGCGGAGGGGGTGCCCGACGAGGATGCCGTGCCGCTGCTGCAGCCGGTGAGCAGCGCGGCTGCTGCAGCCGCGATGCCGATGCCCGCGGCGAGGGGGCCGCGGAGCCGTGAACGTGTGATCGTCATTCGATTCTCCCGATGGTGAGTTTCTTCAGTCCGATGGTGCGGGTCTCCTGGCACGCCGCGGCGAACTCCTCGAGTCCGCTGGTGATCGACGCCCAGATGGTGCAGGGTGTCCAGCCGAGCGGGCCGAAGATCCGGCCGCCCTTGCCGTAGAAGATGCCGACCTCCCACAGCTCGAAGTCCAGCCCGGCCATGAGCTCCTTCGGCTGGAAGAACCAGACCAGGTCGCCCGCCGCGGGGATGACCTGCTGGTTCTCCGCCGGGAGGGCGGTCGGGTCGAACGTCTGCGCGCTCTGCGGCAGCCCGAACATGATCTCGGGTCCGGCGTACATCGCGTGCATGACATCGTCACTCACGGGCGACTCCAGTGCGCTCCAGATCGCCTCGGCGGTCCGGGGCGCCGCGTCGAGCAGCAATGTCGCTTCCGCGCGCGGTCCCCCCTCGAACTCGAGGAAGATGCGCTTGGGGGTCGTGCTCACACGAACTCCTTTCTCTGTTGGATGGCAGCGGGGCGTCGGCGATAGGAATCGGCCGCCGCGATGAAGGGCGCGAGCAGGCGCGTCGCGTGCGCGCGCCCATCCGGGCCCGGCATCTTCTCCGGGTGCCACTGCACCGCGCGGAGGAAACGTGAGACGTCCGTGCCGGCGACCGCCTCGACGGTCCCGTCGTCGGCACGGGCGGCGATGGACAGACCGGCGCCCAGACGATCGATCGCCTGGTGATGGATCGAGTTCACGATGCCGTCGTCGGGGAGGGAATCCGCGACCCAGCCGGCAGCGTCCACGATCCGGTGCCGGCTGAGCCGCTCCTCCCCGCGCCCGACAGCGGGGTGGTCCGGGGTGTGCGGGAGGTCGTCGACGAGCGTGCCGCCGCGGTGGACGTTGAGGACCTGGAGGCCGCGACAGATGCCGAAGACGGGCATCCCGAGCCGCTGGGCCTCCCTGAGGAGCGCCGACTCGGTGGCATCCCGCGAGCCGGACGCGACGTCCTGGCCTCCGGACAGCAGCAGGCCGTCGACGCGCTGGAGGAGCGCGACGGCGTCCGGCTCGACGACATCGGGAACGAGCACGGGGATGCCGCCGGCGGCCTGGACGCTGTCGGCGTACTCGCCGCCCAGCGTGTACAGGTCCGTCCGGGCGCCGAGGACGGTCGGCAAGGCCCGGCGCCAGACCGTGACGGCGATGATCGGCCCGGTCATGCGCCCAGCTCGATCCAGGTGCTCTTCACATCCGTGTACTTGTCGACGGCGTGGGCGCCCTTGTCCCGGCCGAATCCGCTGTCCCCCACGCCGCCGAAGGGCATCGACATGTCGCCCTCCTCGTAGCAGTTGACCCAGACGGTCCCCGCGCGGAGACGACGGGACACACGGTGGGCCGCGGAGAGGTCGCGGGTCCAGAGACCGGCGCCGAGGCCGAAGGGCGTGCCGTTGGCGACAGCGACCGCCTCGTCGACGCTGTCGACCGCGAGGACGGAGAGCACCGGTCCGAACACCTCCGCCTGGGCGATCTCCATCTCGGGCCGTACGCCGGTGAGCACGATCGGGGCGACGTAGCTGCCCTTCCCCGTGCCGATGTCGTAGCGGGAGGCGCTCCCGGCCGCGAGAACGGCGCCGTCGGCGAGCGCCCGGTCGACGAAGCCCAGGATGCGCTCGAGCTGCCGTTCGCTGACGACGGCCCCGCTCGGGGCGTCCCCCGCCAGCGGGTCGGCCGGCGCCATCGCGACCGCCTGGGCGATGGCCGCCTCCACGGCCGCGTCGTGCACGTCCCGCAGGACCACCATGCGCGACGACGCGCTGCACATCTGACCCTGGTTGTAGAACGCACCCCAGGCGCTGGTGCGGCCGGCCGCCTCCACGTCGGCGTCGCTCAGGACGACCGAGGCCGACTTGCCGCCGAGCTCGGGCCACACCCGCTTGCCGTTCGACTCCGCCGAGTAGAGGAGGAAGCGGCGTCCGACCCCGACGGAGCCGGTGAACGTCAGGACGTCGACGCCGGGATGACGACCGAGAGCCTCGCCGACCGTGTCCCCGCGGCCCGGTACCACGTTGAGCACGCCCGCGGGCAGTCCCGCCTCGAGCGCCAGCTCGGCCAGACGCAGGGCGGAGACGCTGGTCTGCTCGGCCGGCTTCAGTACGACACTGTTGCCCGCGACGAGCGCGGGGCCGAGCTTCCAGGCGGTCATCGTCAGTGGGAAGTTCCACGGCACGACGGCTCCGACCACCCCGGCCGGCTCGCGCGTCACCAGGGCGAGGGCATCGGGGGTCGCCTGGGGGGCCTCGTCCGACAGCTTGTCGGCGAGCTGTCCGTACCACCGCAGGCACTGTGCCACCGCCCGCAGCTCGACTCCGAGGGCATCCTGGACGGGCTTCCCCATCTCGAGCGAGATGCGCAGGGCGAGCTCTCGGGCGTTGGCTTCGACGAGGTCGCCGAACCGGACAAGCGTGCGTCCGCGTTCGACGGCAGCGCAGCGGGACCATGCGCCACCGTCGAACGCGGCGCGCGCGGAACGCACCGCGGCATCCACGTCCGAGGCGACGCCGTCGGCGACGGTCGCGAGCACCGCTCCGTCGCGCGGGCTGACGAGGTCGAACCCGGCGGCGGCGTCGGAGAGGAGCCGGCGGCCGCCGATGAGCGGCGCAGTGTCCCACTCCAGGTTCTCCGCCTCATCCTGCCAGGTGTCGCGCATTGCCGCCCTCTCTCCAGTAGTTGAAGTGAGGTTATGCGTTAACGGCCACTATCGCAATCAAAAACTACGCTTTCGGCCACTTCTGCAACAAGATGTTTACAAATCAGCCATATCCACTGAATCGGAGACGAGCATCGGGCCGCGACGGACGGGCTGCAGCACCACCGAGGTCTGCGCCTGCGTCACGCCGAGCGCCGCGACATCCTCGGTGAGGAACCGGTAGAGCGCGTGCTCGTCCTCCACCACGCAGTCCACCAGCACCTGCGTCGCCCCGGTGCACGCCGCGCAGAAGCGGACGGACGGGTGCCGGCCGAGCGCGGCGCCGACCTCCTCGACCCGATCCGGAGACACCTGGAGCCAGGTGAGCGCCTCGACACGCAGCCCGTGCAGAGCCGGACTGATCTCGGTGCGCACATGGAGGACTCCCGCCGCCAGCAGTGCGTCGAGTCGCCGCTTCACGGTCGGCGGCGTGACGCCGATGCGGTCGGCGACATCGCTCGCCGTCGCGCGGCCATCCTCTGCGAGCACGGCCACGAGTCGGTCGTCGTCGGCGGAGAGGACCATCCGTCCCCCGGCACGCGGCGTGTCGCTGACGCCGTTGCGCAGGTGCGCGAGCACGGCCGGCGGAAGAGGGATGGCGGTCCAGTCGAACCCGGACCGGAAGTACTTGAGCACTGTCCCGACGCGCACGGAGACCAGGTGATCGAGTTCGGGGAGGTCCTCCACGACCAGGCGCGCACTGTCCTCGGGGGTACGCGGCATCAGCTGGCAGATCACGTCGGCTCCGCTCTCCAGCACCGACACGCTCGAGGCGTCGGTGCGGGTGGCGAGGGCACGCGCGACGGCGACGGCGTGCCCGGGTCGAGTTCCGATCTGGATGACGAGCGGACGCGCGTCGCCGACCATCGTCGTGTCGAGGTAGGTGGAGACGCGCACGGCCCCCACGTCGAGCAGTCGCTGCCCGCGGCGCGCGACCGTGCGCACGGGGGCGTCGAGCACGGTCGCGATGAGCCCCCAGCTGGCACGGCCGTTCGCCTGCAGCGCCGCCGCGATACGGGAGTCGAGTTCGTCGAAGTCGGTCGAGATGGCCACGGCCCTACGCTAGCCGCGCATCCCGGCGCGTGGCGCGAGCGGAGAGGATCATGTCGGCGCTGAGGACGACGAGTGCGAGCCAGACGATCCCGAATCCGAGCCACCGCTCGGGCGGCATCGCCTCGTGGAGCACGAACACGCCGACGAGGAACTGGATGAGCGGGGTGATGTACTGCACGAAGCCCATGTACACCAGGGGGAGGCGACGCGACGCCGCCGCGAAGAACAGCAAAGGCACCGCCGTGACCACGCCCGCGCCGGCGAGTGCGACCGCGTGCCAGACGCCGTACGCCCCGAGAGTGATGCCCATGGTCATGCCCACGACGACGAGCTGCACCACCGCGACAGGCGTGAGCCACATCGTCTCGAGAGTGAGGCCGGAGACCGCGTCGACGGCGGGGCCGACGCGCTTCTTGATGAGCCCGTAGAGCCCGAACGACAAGGCGAGCACCAGCGCGATCCACGGGAACGCCCCGTAGCCGACCGCCAGCACGACCACCGCGACGGCGCTCAGCCCGACCGCCACCCACTGAGCCGGGCGCAGCCCCTCCCGCTGCACAAGCACCCCGAGCAGGATGGTGACGATCGGGTTGATGAAGTATCCGAGAGCCGCCTCGACGACGTGGCCGGTCACGGTGGCGAGCACGTACGTCTGCCAGTTGACGTAGATGAGGGCTCCGGCGAGCGCCATCGTGAACAGGATGCGCGGGGTGCGCAGCAGCCCGATGAACGGACGCCACGCCCGCGTGACGGTCAGCAGAAGTGCGCAGAAGACCAGCGAGAACACGACCCGCCAGGCGACGATCTCCCACGCGGTGGCCGGAGCCAGGGCGATGAAGTAGAGGGTCAGCACACCCCACAGCACATGTGCGGAGAGGGCGAAGATCAGTCCGGAGGTGCGGTGGTCGGCCGCGCGGGGAGAAGGTGGTGCCACCCGACCGACTCTAGCCACAGCGGCCGACGAACGACGACGGCCCGGATGCCAGAGGCATCCGGGCCGATCGTGGAGCGGGGTGCGTCAGCGGACGACGACCGCGAGCACGTCGCGGGCCGAGAGCACGAGGAAGTCCTCGCCGCCGAACTTGACCTCGGTGCCACCGTACTTGGAGTAGATGACCTTGTCGCCGACGGCGACGTCGAGGGGGATGCGGTTGCCGTTGTCGTCGATGCGGCCGGGGCCCACGGCGACGACCTCGCCCTCCTGCGGCTTCTCCTTGGCGGTGTCGGGGATGACCAGACCGGACGCAGTGGTCTGCTCAGCCTCGACCTGCTTGATGACGATGCGATCTTCGAGCGGCTTGATGGAGACCGACACGTTGACCCCTTTCCTATGACGAACGGTGTCTTGACAGAAGACGTGATTAGCAGCCTCGCACTGCGAGTGCTAACAGGAGTCTAGAGGGTGCGTTAGCAGTCACGCAACGTGAGTGCCAGGAGGTAGCGTGAGGGTCATGGACCGGTCCGAATTCCTCGAACTGCTGAGCCCGGAGGGGCTCCGGCTGCTCGACTCCCTTCCGCCGTACCAGACGGAGAAGGACGTGGTCCGGCTCGTCTCGGATCTGCGCAAGCAGGGCCACGCCCCCGGCCTCGTGGCCGCTGTGCTGACGCAGTCGAAGCTGCGGCGGAAGGCCGTCGCGAAATTCGGCGACTTCGCCTCCCGGATGCTCTTCACGGAGGCCGGCCTCGAACAGGCGACGCGTCTCGCGGTGGCCGCCCGGCATGCGGGCCGCTTCCGCTCGGCCGGCCTCACCCGCGTCGCCGACCTCGGCTGCGGGATCGGCGGCGACGCCCTCGCCGTCGCGGCGATCGAGCTGGACGTGACGGCCGTCGAGGCCGACGAGGTCACGGCCGCGATCGCGGCGTACAACCTGGCTCCGTTCCCGAACGCGACGGTGGTGCACGGCCGCGCCGAGGACGCCGATCTGCGCGGCGTCGACGCCGTCTTCCTCGACCCCGCGCGTCGCACCGCCGGCCACACGCAGACCGAGCGGCTCACCGACCCCGACGATTACACACCCTCGCTCGGCTTCGCCTACGAACTCGCGACCGGCCGGTCGGTCGGGCTCAAGCTGGGCCCCGGATTCGATCGCGACCTCATCCCGTCGAACGCCGAGGCGCAGTGGATCTCGTCCGACGGGCAGGTCGTCGAGCTCGGCCTCTGGTTCGGTGCGCTCGCGCGGTCGCACATCCGCCGCGCCGCGCTGGTGCTGCGCGGCGACGAGGCCTATGAGCTCACGGCGGAGAGCGACAGCGAAGACGCCGAGACCGGCGAACTCGGCGAATACGTCTACGAGCCGGACGGCTCCGTCATCCGCGCTCGCTTGATCGGCGACCTCGCCCGGCAGCTGGACGGCCGGATGGTCGCCGACGGCATCGCCTACATCACGACGGACCACGCGATGCCGACGCCGTTCGCCGCCGGATTCCGGGTGCTCGAGACGCTGCCGTACGGGGAGCGGGATCTGAGGCGGGCCCTGCGCGAGCGCGGCGTCGGCTCCCTGGAGATCAAGAAGCGCGGCGTGGATGTCGATCCCGCCGCGCTCCGCAGACGTCTGGCGCTCGCAGGCGACCGCTCGGCGACCCTGATCCTGACTCGGATCGCCGGGCGGCACACCGCCCTGCTGGCCGAGCGGCTCTGACGCCGCCCGGCCAGCGCGAGCCGTGTCCGCTCAGTAGGTGTTGTAGGTGGCGCTGAAGCTGGCGAAGAGGACCGCCAGCCCGATCCACACGATGATGGCGATCGCGATGCTGACGAAGCCGAGGATGAGGCCGGTGAGCCAGAACCCCTTCGCCTGCGGCTCCTTGCTGCGACCGAGGAAGCCGAGGACGACCGCCGCGACTCCGAAGAGCACGCCGACGCCCCATGCGATGTTGAGCACGATGCCGACGATGCCGCCGACGAGGGACAGGATGCTCAGGATCGGCGACTTGGACGGCGCGGCGTAGGGCTGGGCGTAGCCGGGGGCCGGCTGTCCGTAGGCCGGCGCTCCGTAGCCCGGAGCCGGCTGCTGCTGGCCGTACGGCGCCTGCTGCTGCCCGTACGGCTGCTGCGGCTGCTGTCCATAGGGCTGCTGCGGCTGCTGGCCGTAGGGCTGCTGCGGTGCCTGCGGCTGCTGGCCGTACGGCGCCTGCGGCTGCTGGCCGTACGGCTGCTGCGGAGCCTGCGGCTGAGCGTAGGGCTGCGGAGGCGTGTACGCGGGTGCCGCGGGCGGAACCGGAGCGGCGGGTGCGGCCGGGGTGGGCTCTGCGGCGGCGGGCGTGGGCTCAGGGGCGGCCGGGGCGACGGGCTCCGCGGGCGGGACCACTCCGTTCTGGGCGTCGGGGTCCGTGGGGCCGGCGGGCGCGTTCGGATCGGTCATGTTCCGCATCTCCTTCAGACGGGAGTTTCTGGGAACTCCCTGTATCGATTCCATCGTCCCAGCGCTGTCGGAACGTGTCAACGACTCAGCGTGCCACCTGGATCTCGGTGACGGGAAGCGTCGAGTCGGCGGCGAACGTCGGCTCGCTCGGTGCGTGTCCCGCCATCACGAGTTGGGCGCCGAGAGCCGCGATCATCGCGCCGTTGTCGGTGCAGAGCGAGAGCGCGGGGATGCGGAGCGCGATGCCCGCTTCGCGCGTACGTTCCGCAGCGAGCTGACGCACCCGCGCGTTCGCGACGACCCCGCCGCCCAGCAGGAGCCGGGGCACGTCGTGGTCGCGGCAGGCCGCGACCGCCTTGCTGAGCAGCACGTCGACGACGGCCTCGCGGAAGGAGGCGGCGACATCGGCGACCGGCACCTCCTCGCCCGCGTCCTGGCGCTGCTCGACCCAGCGGGCGACTGCCGTCTTCAGCCCGGAGAACGAGAAGTCGTACCGATGGCGCTCGAGGTCTTTCGGCTTGGTCAGCCCGCGCGGGAACCGGATGGCGCGCGGGTCGCCGTCGGCCGCGACGCGGTCGATCTGCGGACCTCCGGGATACGGCAGGCCCAGCACGCGCGCCACCTTGTCGAAGGCCTCCCCCGCCGCGTCGTCGATGGTCTCGCCGAGGAGCTCGACGTCGGAGACCAGATCCCTGACTACCAGGAGGGACGTGTGACCGCCGGAGACCAGCAACGCGATCGTCGGCAGCTCGACCGGGTGACCGGGGCCACCCGCTGCGTCGAGCAGGTCCGCCCCGACGTGACCGACGAGGTGGTTGACCGCGTAGAGGGGCTTGTCGAGCGCGACGGCGAGCGCCTTCGCTGCGCCGACGCCGACCATGAGCGCGCCGGAGAGGCCGGGCCCGCTCGTGACGGCGATGGCGTCCACATCGGCCAGGTCGATGCCGGCATCGGCCACGGCGGTTCGGAGGGTCGGCGTGAGGGCCTCGAGGTGCGCCCGCGCTGCGACCTCGGGCACGACGCCGCCGTAGCGCGCGTGCTCCTCCATGGACGAGGCGATCGTGTTCGCGAGCAGCGTCGTTCCCCGCACGATCCCGACACCCGTCTCGTCGCACGAGGTCTCGATGCCGAGGACCAGGGGTTCGTCGCGGTTCATGCGATCGTCGTCTCCGGGGTCGGGACGGCGAGACGCATCACGATCGCGTCCACACCGTCCGGCTGGTAGTACTGCGGGCGTACGCCGATCTCCTCGAAACCCAGCGAGACGTACAGCGCTTGCGCGCCCGGATTGTCGTCCCGCACCTCGAGGAAGATCTCCTGCGCGCCGCGCGACCGGGCCTCCCCGATCAGGTCGTTCATGAGTGCGCGGGCGAGTCCGCGTCGTCGTGCGTGCGGAGCCACGGCGATGGTCTGGATGTCGCCCTCGCCGGCGCCGCGCGGCGCGAGCAGACCCGCGTACGCATCGATGCGGCTCTCCTCCCCGGGCTCGAAAGCCACCAGGTAGTAGCCGTGCTCGCCCGCCACCTCCGACCGCATGGTCCGCTCGGACCACGCGTCGGTGACGAACGTCGAGCGCTCCAGCTCCATGATCGCCGGCACGTCGGCCGCCGTCGCGCGGCGCAGCTCCCAGGCCGTCACGCGCTCACCCGCTTGGGACCGGCGGACGGGGTCACGTCCGGCGAGCGCAGGTACAGCGGCTCGTCGGGGTCGAAGGGGCGCTTGTTCGCGAAGCGGACCTCGGCGATCATCCCGAGACGGCCGGCGCTCACGACGTCCGCGTCGACACGGACGAACTCGGCGTGCGGCAGCTGGTCCGGCTTGGCCAGCCCGGGGCCGTCCAGACGCACAGGGAGCCCCAGCTCGTCGGGGCCGCTGTACGCGGTCCAGTACCGTTCGCGGCGCCGCGCGTCCGTCACCACGAGCAGCGGTCCGGAACCGCCGGAGCCGAAGTGCTCGGCGGCGATGGCGTCGTGGCTGACCACGGGAACGAGGGGGCGGCCCGCCCCGACCGCGAAGGCCTTGGCCGCGGCGATCCCGACCCGCAGGCCGGTGAACGGCCCGGGCCCCATCCCGGCGACCACGCCCGAGAGGGCGGACACGGGGACCCCGGCGATGTCCAGCGCTTCGCGGATGAGGGTCCCGACCACCTCGGCATGGCGCATCGTGTCGGCCTCGACGACCTCGGAGAGCACTCCGGCGTCGCGGTCGACCACGGCGACGCTCGTCCCGGAGGAGGTGTCGATGGCGAGGAGCATGCCTCCAGCCTAGGCGGGTCCGCGCGTGCCGCGCTGCCTCAGCTCCAGCGCGCGGTCACCGTCGCCTCGGCCCGGGCGAGCCGGGCACCGGCGGCGTCGGCCGCTCGGGCGGCGTCCGTCAGGGCCCGGTGCAGTTCGGCCAGCGCGGCCGTCCACTCCCGGTGCGCCGTGTCGTACGCCCGCTGCGCCTCCCCCGACCAGCTCGCTCGAAGGACGGCGGCCTCGCGGTCGAGCGTGTCCAGTTCGGCCTGGATCTGGTCCGCCGCCCGCCCCAGCGCGGCCAGCATCGATTCGTGCCGCTCGGGATGGAACGCGATGGACATCAGTCGCCGGCCTGCTCGTCGATGAGCGTGTCCACATCGCCGGGCACGCAGAGCGAGGTGCCCGAGATCGCGTAGTCCCCCGGGGCCGTCTGGAAGCTGATGGTCTGGACGGGACCGCCGGTGCCGTACACCGCGGTGTCCGGCGCGGTGACCGTGCGGACGCTGATCCCGAGCGACGTCCAGTAGTCCGCGACGGTCTTGGCGTCGCCGGCGAAGTCCGTGCCCGGCGACGCACGGTAGAAGTACCCGTACTTGGCACCCGCCGCGCCGTTCGCATCGCAGTCCGTCACGCTGGGGGCTCCGCTGTCGGTCCACCCGCTGACCGGCAGCCGTGCCGCGGTGTCCGTGATGGTCTTCACCAGGGTGTCGCGCGCCTCATGCGGTGTCATGGTCGCCTCCTTGCTCGTCGGGGTGCAGCCGGTCAGCGCTGCCAGGATCGCCGCGGCGATCACGACGCCGGCCCGCCGCTCAGTAATACGGACCACTCGTCGCTCCATCCACCAGGCCCTGCTGGAGAGGTGTCAGTCCCTTCGGCACGTAGGCCGAGACATGGTCGCCCTGCCCGGTCGTGGCGAGGGCGACGTTGTTGAGCGACTCGGTTCCGGGATCGAGATAGCCCGAGCCGCCATCGGTATGGGTCCCGTGATCGGTCACAGCCGTCCCCCCGGTTCCGGAGTCGGTGCCGAACGTGTGCGCACCGAACGACGGATCCACGGGATTCACCGGGTGATTGCCGAAGTCGCGGCCGGTCCAGGCCCACTGATCGCCCTGTCCGTCCTCGAGGCCCGGGATCACGTTGCGCGCCTGGCCCGCGTAGACCGCGTCCGCGTGGATGTCGGATGCGCTGTCGATCGAGGACGGCAGACCGGCCGATCCGACGCTGACGAACGAGTCGACGTGCGTTCCCGCGGCCGTCAGGGCGATCGAGGCTGTGGTCGTCCCGTAGGAATGGGCCACGACGTTGAGCGACGCGGGACTCGACCCCCGCGAGGCGGTGAAACCGCCCAGGGCGGATTCGAGTTTGACGGCCCCGGCCTCGGCCTTCTTCGTGTCGAGCACATCGAGGCCGCCCTGCCCAGGGATCGGCGGGGTCTCGTAGCCGATCCAGGCGACGACGGCGTGGGAGTGCCCGGGATCCACGGCACTCTGCTGTGCCTGGATGGCGGCGGCGGCCTCCGTCCACCCCCGCATGCCCGCCGTCGTTGTCCCCATTCCCGGTACGGCATATGTGACGCTGTCCGCGGTGTCGAGGTCGCCGACCGCGACCGCGGCGAGCGGAGGGCGGTCGTCCGTCAACGAGATGAGGTAATGCCCTTCGCCGCCCTTCGGCGTCTTCGCCGCACCCAGGATGTTCTTCAGGGCATCCACCTGCGCCTGGGCGTCCGCCACGTCCTGGCTGTGCGCGTCGACGACACCCGCGCCGCCGAACAGCGCCCACCACGGCAGCGGCTCCTGCGCCTTCGTCAGAGCCGCCTCGGCAGCGGCGAGCTGGTTCGCGAGGTCGATACGGTTGGCCGTGTCGCGATCCCCGTACGCCACGCCCTCGAGGTTCCCGATCACCGCGGGCGCGGCGTGGATGAGGGCGTCCCGTTGCGGGGCGTCGAGGATCTTCCACCAGGGGGCCACGTCGTGCGGGTCGGCCTGCTGAAGCAGCCCGGCGAGGTCGGGGCGCGCCTTCAGGAGCCTCGCGAGCTCGTCGCCCGAGACGCCGGCGAGCGCATCGAGCGCCTCCCTCGGTGTCAGGCTCGCATCGGAGAGCACGTCCCACGCTTTCGCGCTGAGATCGGGCTCGTCCGCCGCAGCGCGGATCGCCGCTGCGGCGGACGACGCCGTGCGGGAGACCGAGGAACGGGCGTCCGCCAGCACCTGCTTCGCCTGCGTGCGGAGGGCCGCGCCGGGGTCCGCCGTGACGATCGGTGCGACCATGCCCGAACCCGGGGCGAGCGCGGCCGCCGTCTCCTGCCGGGCCTCCTCCCACAGGTCGATCGCCCGGCCGGCTCGCTTCTGCGCGGCGCGCAGCGCCGTGCGGTACTCGTCGAGCGCGGATGCCGCCGACGTGAACGCGTGCGAGAGTCTCTCCCAGCGTGCGGCGGCGTTCTTCCGATGCCTCGCGAACCCGTCGGCGCCCGCGCCGCTCCAGCCGACGGGAGCCGGGAGGGCGTTCAACGATGTCGAGGCCTGGTCGGCCGTCGCGGCCCGCTTCTTCCATTGCGCGATCGCGGAGTCGATGCTGTCGAGCGATCCGGGCACGAGTGCCGTCGGGTCCGACGTCTGTCCGAGCTCGGCCATCAGTACGCCCGCGCCGCCGACCGGACGTCGTCCCGGCCGTCGCCGTCAGCGGACTCGTACTCGACGGCCGACGCACGCAGGCCATCGGCGAGGGCCGTGGTCGCAGCCAGGCGCTCGGCCCAGCTGCGCTGCGTCTTCGCGGCGAAGGACGCGATGGCGTTGGACAGGCCGTCGTCCCCCACCGTCGACGGATGCGCGACGTCTCCGGACGCCGTCGCCGCGTCCGCGATATCGTCCACCGATCTCGCGGCGGTGCGCAGCACTCCGACCTCCACAGCGAATTCCCCCATGTGCACAGCCTAGCCGTCGGCTGCGAGCTCGCTCCAGCGCGGCCCGAAACCCGTGATCGCGACCGTACGGGGTTCGTCGGCGTCCAGCTCCCGTTCGTCGTCGTGTGCGCTCGAGTCGCCCGCGCCCGTCGGCCGCTCGATCGCGACCTCCAGCCAAGACTCGGCGACTCCCTCGAGCATGCCCCTCCCCCACTCGACGACGACGACCGAGCGCGCGTAGTCGATGTCGAGGTCGTCGAGTTCGAGTGCACTCGACAGCCGGTAGGCGTCCACGTGCACCAGCGGCGGGCCGCCGACGAGACTCGGGTGGGTGCGCGCCAGGACGAACGTCGGGCTGGTCACGGGACCGCGGACCCCCAGACCGTCGCCGATGCCGCGGGTCAGCGTGGTCTTGCCCGCGCCGAGCGGGCCGGAGAGCACGAGGAGGTCCCCGGGCCGGAGCATGCCCGCCAGCTCGATCCCGAGCGTGTGCATCCCCTCGCTGGTCTCGACGATCCGCTCCACCGGCGGATGGAATCCCCTGTCTTCGCTCATCGCCCGCCCCGGAACGTCCGCTCCACTCGCCCGTCGAGCCGGGTCACGATCTCCCAGCTGATCGTCCCGCATGCCTCCGCCCAGTCGTAGGCCGACGGCACCCCCGCCGCGGCATCGCCGAACAGCACGACGTCGTCTCCGACGGCGACGGGATGGTCGCCCACGTCGACGACGAACTGGTCCATCGCCACGCGCCCCGCGATCCGGAACGTGCGGCCGCCGATCGAGACCGGTGCCGCATTGGACGCGCTGCGCGGGATCCCCTCCGCGTAGCCGAGCGGCACGAGCGCCAGGGTCGTCTCCTGCCCGGTGCGGTACGTGTAGTCGTACGAGACGCCCTTGCCCGCGGGCACACGGCGAACCGCCGCGACCCGCCCGCGCACGGTCATCGCCGGGCGCAGGCCGAGCTCGCGCGCGGAGGCGGCGCCGTAGGGCGAGAGGCCGTAGACCGAGAGCCCGAGACGCACCAGGTCGTAACGCGATTCCGGGAGCGCGATCGCCGCGGCACTGGCCGCGATGTGACGCAGCTCGGGGACGACCCCCTCCGCCGCGGCGACCGCCAGCCCCCGCTCGAACACGGCGATCGCCGCGCGGTCGTCGTCGTCGGACGCGTTGGAGAGGTGGCTGAAGATGCCGCGCACCGTGATCGCACCGGCGTCCTCGAGCACGCGCGCCCGGCCGAACAGCGCCGCCCACTCCTCCTCGGCGACCCCGTTGCGGCTCAGCCCGGTCTCCACCTTGACATGGACCGCGATCGGCGCACCGGGGCGCGCCGCCTGCGCCGCGGCCTCGAGCTGCGCGATCGACGAGATGCCGACATCCACCCCGGCCGCCGCAGCCCGCCGGAAGTCCTCGTCGGGCGAGTGGAGCCAGGCGAGCACGGGTGCCTCGATGCCCGCCTCCCGCAGCTGCAGCGCCTCGTCCAGGTCTGCGACGCCCAGCCAGTCCGCGCCGCCGTCGAGAGCGGCGCGAGCGGCGGAGACGGCGCCGTGTCCGTAGGCGTTCGCCTTGACGACGGCCATGACGTGCGGCGTCCCCACGTGCGCACGCATCCGCCGCACATTGGAGGCGATGGCGTCCAGGTCGACCTCGAGCTCGCGGAAGGCGCTCACTGCGCGGTCTCCGCGATCACGAAGGCGGTCGCGATGCCCGCGTCATGCGACATCGACACGTGGATGTGCGCGATCCCGCGCTCCCGCACCTGTCGCTCGACCACGTTGTGCAACACGAAACCCGGGTTCCTCTCCTCGTCGGGGACGATCTCCATGTCGTGCCAGCGCACGCCTTCGGAGCCGCCCAGCGCTTTGATCAGCGCCTCCTTGGCGGCGAAGCGGGCGGCCAGGGAGTGCACCGGCAGCGCACGCTCCGCTTCGGTGAACAGCCGTTCGCGCAGCTTCGGCGTCCGCTCCAGCGACCGGGCGAAGCGCGCCAGGTCCACCACGTCGATGCCGATGCCGGCGATCACGTTCCGACCGCCTCCCGCTACTCGACGGTGACGGACTTGGCGAGGTTACGCGGCTGGTCGACGTCGAGCCCCTTCGCCGCCGACAGCTCCATCGCGAAGATCTGCAGGGGGACCACGGCCAGCAGCGGCTCGAAGAGCGGTGCCGCCAGCGGGATACGGATGACCTCGTCGGCGAACGGGAGCACCGCGGCATCGCCGGCCTCGGCGATCGCGATGACTCGGGCGCCGCGGGCGCGGATCTCTTGGATGTTCGAGACGACCTTCTTGTGCAGTTCGTCCGACCAGCGCGGGCTCGGCACGACGACGAAGACGGGCTGCCCCGGTTCGATCAGGGCGATCGGCCCGTGCTTGAGCTCGCCCGCCGCGAATCCCTCGGCGTGGATGTACGCGAGCTCCTTGAGCTTGAGCGCGCCCTCCAGCGCGATCGGGTAGCCGACGTGCCGGCCGAGGAAGAGCACCGAGCGGGTGTCGGACATCCAGCGCGCGAGCTGCGCGATGGTCTCGTGCGACTCGAGCACGGCGGCGATCTTCTCGGGGACCTCGGAGAGCTCCTGCACCGCGTCGCGCTGCATCGCGCTGCGCAGCGTGCCGCGCACGCGGGCGAGGTGCAGGCCGAAGAGGTAGAGGGCGGCGATCTGGGCCACGAACGCCTTGGTCGACGCGACGGCCACCTCGGGTCCGGCGTGCGTGTAGAGGGCCGCGTCGGACTCGCGCGGGATGGTGGCGCCCTGCGTGTTGCAGACCGAGATGGCCTTCGCCCCGGCCTCGCGGGCGTACTTGACGGCCATGAGGGTGTCCATCGTCTCGCCGGACTGGCTGATCGAGATCACGAGGGTGCCGTCGGTGATGACGGGTTCGCGGTAGCGGAACTCGTGGCTGAGCTCGACGGTCACGGGGACGCGCGCCCACTTCTCGATCGCATAGCTGCCGACGAGGCCCGCGTACGCCGCCGTGCCGCAGGCGACGATCGTGATGCGGTCGACCCCCGTGAAGAACGCGTCGCCGAGCGCCTCGAGCTCGGGGATGTGCACCTCGCCGTTGACGACCCGGCCGCGCAGGGTGTTGGCCACGGCGTCGGGCTCCTCGGCGATCTCCTTCGCCATGAACGACGACCAGCCGCCCTTCTCCGCTGCGGAGGCGTCCCAGGCGACCTCGAAGGGCTCGACCTCGACGGGGGCGCCGGAGAAGTCGGTCACGGTCACGGCGTCCGGCGTGATGGTGACGATCTGGTCCTGGCCGATGGCCATCGCGCGGCGGGTGTGCTCGACGAACGCGGCGACATCAGAGCCGAGGAAGTTCTCGCCCTCGCCCAGCCCGATCACCAGCGGCGAGTTGCGACGGGCGCCGACGACGACGTGCGGCTGATCCTGGTGCAGGGCGAGGAGGGTGAATGCGCCCTCGAGGCGCGAGACGACGCGCTGGAACGCCTCGCCCAGGTCACCGGTTGTGCGGTACTCGCGGCCGAGGAGCACGGCGGCGACCTCGGTGTCGGTCTCGGACTCGAAGGTGAAGCCGTCGGCGAGCAGCTCGTCCTTGAGCGTCGCGAAGTTCTCGATGATCCCGTTGTGGATGACGGCGAGCTTGCCGTCGTCACCCAGGTGCGGGTGGGCGTTGCGGTCGGTCGGTCCACCGTGGGTCGCCCACCGGGTGTGGCCGATGCCGGTGGCGCCGTCGGGGATGGGGTGCGCGTCGAGGTCGCCGGCCAGGACGGCGAGCTTCCCGGCCTTCTTCGCCGTGCCGAGGCGGCCGTCGGGGCCGATGACGGCGATGCCGGCCGAGTCGTAGCCGCGGTACTCCAGGCGCTTCAGACCGCCGAGGAGGACCTCGAGGCTCTTGTCGGTACCGACGTACCCCACGATTCCGCACATGGACCCGATTCTAACCTGGGGCACCGCCTAGACTTGTCGCCTATGCGTGACAACGGCGCCGGTCGCGGCGAACCCACAGGCGGCGACGCCAGCACCCCGTTCGTGGAGCTGGACAGGGCCGATTGGTCGGAGCTCGCACAGAGCACGCAGCTGCCCCTCAAGGAGACGGAGATCGTCCAGCTCCGCGGCCTCGGCGACCCCCTCGACATGCGCGAGGTCGAGGAGGTCTACCTCCCGCTGAGCCGCCTCCTCAACCTCTACGCGGGCGGCGCCCGGCAGCTGCACCGGGTCACCAGCGACTTCCTCGGAGAGCGCTCCCAGCGCACGCCGTTCGTCATCGGCGTGGCCGGCTCCGTCGCGGTCGGCAAGTCCACCATCGCGCGCCTTCTGCGCGAGCTCCTTTCCCGATGGGAGGACACCCCGCGCGTCGAGCTCGTCACCACCGACGGCTTCCTCCTCCCGAACGCCGAGCTGGAGCGCCGCGGGCTCATGGAGCGCAAGGGCTTCCCCGAGTCGTACGACCGCCGCTCGCTGCTGCGGTTCGTGACCGCGATCAAGAGCGGTGCGCCCGAGGTGCGCGCTCCGTTCTACTCGCATCTCAGCTACGACATCGTCCCGGATGCCGAGATCGTCGTCCGGCGCCCGGACGTGCTGATCGTCGAGGGGCTCAACGTGCTCCAGCCGGCCGGCGGCGGCAACCGTCTCGCCGTCAGCGACCTCTTCGACTTCAGCGTCTATGTCGACGCCCGCACGCGGGACATCGCGCGCTGGTACCAAGAGCGCTTCCTCAAGCTGCAGCGCGGCGCGTTCGCGAACCCCCAGTCGTACTTCCACCGCTTCGCGGACCTCACCGAGGAGGAGGCGCGCGCACGGGCGGCGTCCATCTGGTCGCGGATCAACGAGCCGAACCTCCTGCAGAACATCCGGCCGACGCGCTCGCGCGCCAAGCTCGTGCTCCGCAAGGACGCCGACCACACCGTCAGCTCCGTCCTGCTCCGCAAACTCTGAGGTGTGAGGGCCTGAGGCGCAGAGGACGCGCGTGCGGGGACTCTGGTCTCGGAGGCGCGGGACGCGTAGGCCTGGAGTATGCCAACTCCTCGATCACACGCCGCACGCCTGTTCGGCGAGCGCGTCCGCGCCGTGCGTCTCGCCCTCGGGATGAGCCAGGAGGAGATCGCCGACCTCGCCGAGATGCACGTCACGAACTACGGGCGGGTCGAGCGCGGCGAAGCCAACTCCGAGCTGCACACGATCGTGCGACTCGCGACAGCGCTCGACACCGACCCCGCAGAGCTGCTGGCCGGCCTCTACGGCGAAGGGATGCTTCCCGACCGCGACCGCGCCTTCTCCGTCGCCGACTTCATCGCGGCGCGCAAGGCCCAGGAGTGAGTGGCCGATATTGCTTGTAGACCTCAGGCCCCTGCGCCTCCAGTACAAATCCTCTGGTGCGTTAGGTCCGGGGCGCGAAGGCTGAGAGCATGCCTCGCACGCGCTCAGAAGCCTCTCGCCTGTTCGGCGCGCGACTGCGCGCACGACGACTGGAGCTCGGCTGCTCGCAGTACGACATCGCCCACCTGAGCGGCGTCGACCTGGCGAACTACGGCCGCCTGGAGCGCGGCGGCGGCAACCCGACCCTCACGACCATCGTCCAGTTGGCCATCACACTGTCGATGGATCCCGCCGACCTGGTCACCGGCCTGGCCGAGGACGGCATGCTTCCTGAAGTGGACCGCCCGTACTCCGCCCTGGACTACATCGCCGCACGGAGGCAGCAGGAGGGTCGTTAACTCAGACCGTCAGCCGCTCGCGGACGACGTCGGCGAGCTCGTTGGCGAGGCGCTCGGCCGTGGACTGGTCCGCGGCTTCGACCATGACACGGACCAGGGGCTCGGTGCCCGA
Organism: Leifsonia sp. LS1; assembly: GCF_020521355.1. Lineage (NCBI taxonomy): Bacteria > Bacillati > Actinomycetota > Actinomycetes > Micrococcales > Microbacteriaceae > Leifsonia > Leifsonia sp. LS1. The sequence goes on along the minus strand of NZ_BPER01000003.1, from coordinate 337,083 downwards.
GGGGCGCAGGAGCACGCGTCCGGAGTCGCCGAGCGACTGCTCGGCAGAGGCGACCGCCGCCTTCAGCTTCTCGTCGGTGTGCACGGCGTGGTGGTCCACGCCCTTCACGTTCACCATCACCTGCGGGTAGACGGTCATGGCCTTCGCCAGCTCGGAAAGCGGCTTGCGCTGGCGGGCCATCTCGCTGAGGATGTGGAGCCCGGTGAGGATGCCGTCGCCGGTGGTCGCGAACTCGCTCATGATGACGTGGCCCGACTGCTCGCCGCCGAGGGAGTAGCCGTTCTTGTTCATCTCCTCGAGCACGTAGCGATCGCCGACCGCGGTCTCGACGACGCGGATGCCCGCGTCGCGCATCGCGAGCTTCAGCCCGAGGTTGCTCATGACGGTGGCGACGAGGGTGTTGTCCGTGAGCTTGCCGCGCTCCTTCATGCCGAGCGCGAGGATCGCCATGATCTGGTCTCCGTCGACCACATTGCCGTCGGCGTCGATGGCGAGGCAGCGGTCGGCGTCCCCGTCGTGGGCGATGCCGACATCGGCACCGGCGGCGAGGACCGCTTCCGCGAGCTTGTCGAGGTGCGTGGAGCCGACACCGTCGTTGATGTTCATACCGTCCGGCGCGTCGCCGATGACGGTGACGCGGGCGCCCGCGTCGGTGAAGACCTCGGGCGAGATGCCCGCGGCCGCGCCGTGGGCGCAGTCGAGCACGACGTGGATGCCGTCGAGCCGGTGCGGGAGGGTCGCCAGGAGGTGGAGGACGTAGCGGTCCTCCGCGTCTGCGAAGCGGCGGATACGGCCGACGTCGGCGCCGGTCGGGGTGAGCTTCTCGAGATCGAGGTGCTCCTCGATCCGGTTCTCGACCACGTCCGGCAGCTTGGTGCCGCCCCGGGCGAAGATCTTGATGCCGTTGTCGGGCGCGGGGTTGTGCGAGGCGGACACCATCACACCGAAGTCGGCGTCGAAGTCGGCGATGAGGAAGGCGGTGGCGGGGGTCGGGATGACGCCCGCGTCCAGCACGTCGATGCCCGAGCTGGCGAGGCCCGCGGCGACCGCCGCAGACAGGAATTCGCCCGAGACGCGAGGGTCGCGGGCGACGATCGCCGTCGGCCGTTTGCCGGCGGCACGCCGTGCCTCCGCGCTGCGGCCTCGCGTCAGGACAGCAGCAGCTGCCTGAGCGAGGCCGAGCGCGAGGTCGGCGGTGAGGCTACCGTTGGCGAGTCCGCGGACTCCATCGGTTCCGAAGAGACGTGGCATGACGGCAGCCTAGACGCTCGGTGTCGCTTAGCGCTTGGAGAACTGCGACGCCTTGCGGGCCTTCTTGAGACCGGCCTTCTTGCGCTCGGTGACGCGCGCGTCACGGGTGAGGAAGCCGGCCTTCTTCAGGGTCGGACGGTTGTTGTCGCGGTCGATCTCGTTGAGCGCACGCGCGATGGCCAGACGCAGCGCGCCGGCCTGGCCCGAGGGGCCGCCGCCGGTGATGCGGGCGACGACATCGTACGAGCCGAGCAGGTCGAGGACCTTGAACGGGTCGTTGATGAGCTGCTGGTGCAGCTTGTTCGGGAAGTAGTCGGCGAACTCACGGCCGTTGACCGTGATGGTGCCGGAGCCGGGGACCAGGCGCGCGCGCGCGATGGCCTCCTTGCGGCGGCCGACGGCGCCGCCGGAAACGGAGAGGACGGCGCGCGGAGCGGCCGGGGCCTCGGTGGCCGGGGTCTCGGTCGAGTAGGACTCGACGTTCTCGGCCTGGACGTTCTCGGCCTGGGCCGAGTCGATGCTGTCTGCGATCTTCGCCACGGTGGTGATAATCCTTTGTCTCTGTCAGTCGTGAAGGTCTGGGATCGCCTACTGGGCGACCTGGCCGAGCGTGTACGGCTTCGGCTGCTGGGCGGCGTGCGGGTGCTCGCTTCCGGTGTAGACCTTCAGCTTGCGGAGCTGGGCGCGACCGATGGAGTTCTTCGGGAGCATGCCGCGGACGGCCTTCTCGACGGCGCGGATCGGGTTCTTCTCCAGGAGCTCGGAGTAGGTGGTGGCCTTGAGGCCGCCCGGGTAGCCCGAGTGGCGGTAAGCCTTCTTCTGCTCGGCCTTCTGGCCGGTCAGCGCGACCTTGTCCGCGTTGATGATGATGACGAAGTCGCCCGAGTCCAGGTGAGGGACGAACGTCGCCTTGTGCTTGCCGCGGAGGAGGGCGGCGGTGTGGCTGGCGAGACGGCCGAGCACGACGTCGGTCGCGTCGATGACGACCCAGTCGCGCTGGATCTCGTCTGCCTTCGGGGAGTAAGTGCGCGTCACAGTAGTGGCTGCTTTCTGTATCGAACGGAGGAGTTCGTGAATCCCACTCCGTGGGGGTTCTCGTCTCGACGAGACGGGAACCGTGCCGGTGGAGGGCTCACGTTCGCGTGCCGCACCGCAGGAGGCGCGGACACCAAGGGTCAATACTACGCGACACGCCCGGAGGCGGTCAAACCGATGCGCCCCGCGGACGGCCGGACAGATCGCCGTCCGGCGACCCCAGCGCCTCAGAGGGAGCGGAGCGCCCGTGTCTGCTCCGCCCGGAGCGCCAGCTCCGCCGGGTTCGGGTAGCCGACCTCCAGCAAGGTGAGACCGCGCGCGGGCATGACCTTGAACGCGCTGGTGCGCAGGTGCTCATCGCGCAGCGCGACGAGGTCTGCGGGTTCGAGCTTGCCCTCGCCGACCTCGACGCAGGCGCCGACGAGGGCGCGCACCATGCTGTGACAGAACGCGTCTGCGACGACCTCGCCCACGAGCACGCCGTCCGCGTCGCGGCGCCAGGAGAACGCCTGGAGCGTGCGGATCGTCGTCGCGCCCTCACGCGCCTTGCAGTAGCTGGCGAAGTCGTGGAGCCCCAGGAGCCCGTGCGCCGCCGTGTCCATCCGGGTCGCGTCCAGCTCGGACGACACCCAGGCGATGCGATGCCGCTGCAGCGGGTCACGCACGGCCGCGCGGTCGGCGACGCGGTACTCGTACCGTCGCCACACCGCCGAGAAGCGGGCGTCGAATCCGGCGGGGGCCTCGCTCGCCGCGCGGACGACCACGTCCGGGACCGGCCCGAGGATGCCGTTGATCCTCCGCGCGAGTGCCTCGTGCGCCGGGAGCGGCGGCCGCTTGCCGTGCGGCTTGCGCAGGACGGCGACCTGCTCGGGCGCGAGATCGACGTGAGCGACCTGCCCGAGGGCGTGCACCCCCGCATCCGTGCGGCCCGCGACCGTCAGGGTGGGGGCCTCCCCCGCACGCCGGAAGATGGTCGCGAGCGCCTCCTCCAGCACCCCCTGGACGGTGCGGAGCCCCGGTTGCCTGCCCCACCCGTTGAAGTCCGTGCCCTGATAGGCGATGTCGAGCCGGAAGCGCGTCGCCAGTTCGGTCATCCCTTGATTCTAGGGAGCGCGCGGAGTCGGCGGCACGCCTTCCGGCGTGAGCCGGCTGTCAGCGGCGATTGCTATCGTGGGCGCTTCCGTGCCGCAGCGGCACGGCAGCATCCGCCCCGCCCGCCGACCGCCCCGAGAGTGCCGTGCCCCTCCTGACCGTCCATCCCGTCGTGACCGACCGGCGGCCGTCGCCGGCCGCGTCCGGGCGCGCCGCCGGACCGATCCGGTACGCGGGACTGGACGGACTGCGCGCCTTCGCGGTCGCCGTCGTGCTCGTGTACCACCTCTTCCCCGGCGTGCTGCCGGGCGGATTCATCGGCGTCGACGTGTTCTTCGTCATCAGCGGCTTCCTCATCACGAGCCTGCTCATGCGGGAGCGGAGCGCGACAGGCCGGATCGACCTGCGGCGGTTCTGGATCCGGCGGGCGCGCCGCCTCCTGCCGGCGATCGCCCTTCTGGTCGTCGTCTGCTCCGCCGTCGCACTTGCGATCGGCGGCGACGTGCTGGTGGGGCTCCCCCGGCAGATCCTCGGCGCCCTCACGTTCAGCGCCAACTGGCTGTCGATCGCGGCGGACGCCAGCTACTTCGCCCAGGGGGCGCCGGAGCTGTTCCGCAATCTCTGGTCCCTCGCCGTCGAGGAGCAGTTCTATCTGGTGTGGCCGCTCGTCCTGCTCGCACTGGCGCTCCTGCGGCCGTGGTGGGCGCGGCTCTCGCTCATCCTCGCCGCCGCGGTCGCGTCCGCCGTGTGGATGGGGGTGCTCTATACGCCCGGAGACGACCCGACCCGCGTCTACTTCGGCTCGGACACCCACAGCTTCGGGCTCGCCCTCGGTGCCGCCCTGGCGCTCCTGGTCGCGCGGATGCGGCCGGTCGACCTCGACGCGGGAGAGACCGCCCTGCAGGCGTTCGCCCGTCGCTGGCTGCCGCCGCTCGGCGCGCTCTCGGTGCTCGGTCTGGTCGTGTGCGCCTACGCGATGACCTCCGACGCGGCGTTCACGTACCGCGGAGGGCTGCCCATCGTCAGCCTCCTCAGCGCGATCGCGCTCTGGGCGGCGATCGTCCCCCGCTCCTCCCTCGGTCACACACTCGACCTCGCCCCGCTGCGATTCGTCGGGGCCCGTTCGTATGGTCTCTACCTCTGGCACTGGCCCGTTTTCGTGCTCGCGTGCGCCTTCGTGCCCGACGAGCACGAGCCCGTCGCTGCGCTGCTCGTCGGCACCGGCTCCCTCGCCGTCTCCGCCGCTGCAGCCCTCCTGTCGTACCGGTACCTGGAGCAGCCCATCCGCCGGCATGGCCTGACGGGCGCGCTCCGTCGCGCCCGGGCGCGGATGCGCGCGTCCCGCGCGGGGACGACGGCGGGGTTCGCCGGCCTGGCCGTGGCCGGGCTCCTCGTCGCCGGAACGGTGGCCGCGATGGTCGTCGCCCCGGCGGCGACGGACGCCCAGCGGATGATCGAGGACGGCGCCGCGTCGTTGAACGGCTCACCGAGCGCGGGAGCTGCAACGCCCGTTCCCTCCGCCCCGACCCTCCGGGTGCCGCCGGACCCGCACCCGATCGCGCAGGGACCCGACATCTCCGCCTTCGGGGACTCGGTCATGCTCGCCTCCGCCCCGGCACTGCAGGAGACCTACCCGGGTATCGCCGTCGACGCCGTGGTCTCGCGCCAGATGAGCAAGGCTCCGGAGGTGGTCGCCGCCGCCGCGTCTGCGGGCACTCTGCGGAAGGTCGTCGTGATCGGGCTCGGGACGAACGGCCCGATCTCCGGCGGCACGCTGGAGGGCGTGCTCGACGCGATCGGAACCACGCGCTCGCTCGTGCTGGTCAACGTGCAGGCGCCCCGCTCGTGGACGGACGGAGTCAACGCCGCACTCGACGCCTTCGCGGCCGCGCATCCGGGACGGGTCGTCATCGCGGACTGGAAGGGCACGATCACGGGGCACCTCGATCTGCTGGCCGACGACCAGATCCACCCGGGACATCGCGGCGGCCTGCTCTACGGGCAGGCGCTCGGCGACGCCCTCCACACGCTCGCCGAGCGATCGACCATCCGCCCGGCGAACCCGTGGGACAAGGCCGGCCCCCGGCCGCAGTGACGACCGCGGGTCAGTACACCCGCACCAGACCGGTCTCGCGTGTCGTGGTCGCGAAACCGAGACGCGTGTAGAGGCCGAGAGCGCCCGTGGGGTTCTCGGCGTCCACGTCGAGCGTGACCCTCTCCCAGCCGCGGTCGGCGCACGCCTGGAGCGTCGCGGACAGCAGTGCCGGAGCGATCCGGCGTCCGCGGTGCGCCCTCGTCGTTCCGAGCGCAGCGACGTACGCGCCCGTGAAGCCCTGCGCGGTCCAGTCCTCCTCATTGACCTGGCTCAGCACGACGCCGGCCACCTCGTCGCCGTCCGTGCCCGCAGCGAGCGCCACGAACGACAGATCGGCGCGGAAACTGCCGCCGATGAACGCCTTCCATTGCTCGTCGCTCATCGGCTGGCTGCCCCAATGGTCACCGAAGGCTTCGTCGCGCGCGCGGTGGGCGGCCTCCGAGAGCTCGGGAGCGAAGGGGACGATCCGCACCTCGCCGGAGGGAATCACCGCCGGAATCGGCTCCGAGAGGTCGCGCTCGAGGGCGAGGAAGTAGCGAACGGGCTCGAGTCCGCCCGCGCGCAGAAGCCGTTCGCGCCGCGGCGCACGCTCGTCCGCATAGCCCACGATCCAGCCGGGCAGCTGTTCGTCCGACGCGGCCAGCTTCTGCTCCGCCCGCGCGAGCTGCCAGGCGAGCAGCTCCCGGCCGATCCCGCGTCCGGCGAAGTCGGGATGCACACCGCCTCTGAGAAACTCACGGACGAGCGTCTCCTTGCGCGGAGGCTCGACCACGAGCACCGCTGCGATCACGCGTCCGTCCGCCGTCTCGGCGAGCAGGCTGTCACGCTCGAGGTCGACGAAGCTGTACCCGAGCTCCTCCGCCACTTCCTCGCGCGTGGCGATGTAGTTCGGGTGTTCCACGGCGTCGGTCGCCTTCGCGATCTCCCACACCGCGTCGATGTCGTCGACGGACGCCGGTCGCCAGCGCGCGACGAGTGGATGACGCGGAGAGTAGTCGGGCGGAGCGGTCAGCCGCTCTCTCAGCGGAAGCAGGATCTCGTCGTTCTGGTGCATCCTGCCAGCCTACAAAGCGGAAGACCCCGCCTCCCAGAGGGGTGCGGGGTCTTCCGTACAGGATGCGAGAGACTTACGCCTTCTCGGCCTCCGCCTCGGCGGTGGTCTCCTCGGCGCTGACCTCGGCGTCGCCGGTCGCCTCCTCGACGACCTCGGCCTCGGCGACAGCGGTCTCCTCGGTGGCGGCGTCCTCGGCCGGGGCCTCCTCGACCGGAGCGGCCTTCGGAGCGGCGGACTTGGCGGCCTTGGCCGGCTTCGCCTTCGGGGTGACGGGCTCGAGGACGAGCTCGATCTGCGCCATCGGCGCGTTGTCACCCTTGCGGTAGCCGAGCTTGGTGATGCGGGTGTAGCCGCCCTCACGCTCGGCGACCAGCGGCGCGATCTCCGTGAAGAGCTCGTGGACCACGGACTTGTCGCCGATCACAGCGAGCACGCGACGGCGCGCGTGCAGGTCGCCGCGCTTCGCGAACGTGATGAGACGCTCGGCGTAGGGACGCAGGCGCTTGGCCTTGGTCTCGGTGGTCTTGATGCTCTTGTGCGTGAACAGCGCGGCAGCCAGGTTGGCGAGCAGCAGACGCTCGTGCGCGGGACCGCCTCCGAGGCGGGGGCCCTTGGTGGGCTTAGGCATGATCGGTTATCTCCAGTTGTGAAAAAGTCGAAAGGCTTGTCGGTGAGACGAGGCCTCAGATGGTGGACTCGTCCTCTTCGTACCCGCTGTAGAAGTGGGCGCCGTCGAACCCGGGGACCGAGTCCTTCAGCGACAGGCCCATCTCCGTCAGCTTGTCCTTGACCTCATCCACCGACTTCTGGCCGAAGTTGCGGATGTTCATGAGCTGCGTCTCCGACAGCGAGACGAGCTCGCTCACGGTGTTGATGCCCTCGCGCTTGAGGCAGTTGTACGAGCGGACCGACAGGTCGAGGTCCTCGATCGGCATCGAGAGCTCGGAGCTGAGGACCTGGTCGACCGGCGCGGGGCCGATCTCGATGCCCTCGGCGGCGCTGTTGAGCTCGCGCGCCAGACCGAACAGCTCGACCAGCGTGCGACCGGCGGACGCGATCGCGTCGCGTGGGCTGATCGCCGGCTTGGTCTCGACGTCGACGACCAGACGGTCGAAGTCGGTGCGCTCACCGGCACGGGTGGCCTCGACGCGGTAGGTGACCTTGAGCACCGGCGAGTAGATCGAGTCGATCGGGATCTGGCCCGCCTCGCTGTACTCGTTGCGGTTCTGCTGGGCCGACACGTAGCCGCGGCCGCGCTCGATGGTGAGTTCGACCTCGAACTTCGCCTTGTCGTTGAGGGTCGCGATGACCAGCTCGGGGTTGTGGATCTCCACGCCGGCCGGAGCCGAGATGTCGGCCGCGGTGACCTGGCCGGCGCCGGTCTTGCGCAGGTAGGCCGTGATCGGCTCGTCGTGCTCGCTCGACACCACGAGACCCTTGATGTTCAGGATGATCTCGGTGACGTCTTCCTTCACACCCGGGACGGTGCTGAACTCGTGCAGCACGCCGTCGATGCGGATGCTGGTGACAGCGGCACCGGGGATGGAGGAGAGCAGGGTGCGACGGAGCGAGTTGCCGAGGGTGTAGCCGAAGCCGGGCTCCAGCGGCTCGATGACGAACCGGGAACGGAACTCGGAGATGTTCTCTTCGGTGAGCGTAGGACGCTGTGCAATGAGCACTGTTGATTCCTTTCGGCTAAGTGTCCGCTATATGACACTTGCGTTGAGTGAGGTGATGTTCGTCACGCCGACAGGCGGCGGCCCGGGTGGACCGCCGCCTGACGGGCGACGTGAAGAGAACTAGACGCGGCGACGCTTCGGCGGGCGGCAGCCGTTGTGCGCCTGCGGGGTGACGTCGTTGATCGAGCCCACCTCGAGGCCGGCGGCCTGGAGCGAGCGGATCGCGGTCTCGCGACCCGAACCCGGGCCCTTGACGAAGACGTCGACCTTCTTCATGCCATGCTCCTGCGCCTGACGCGCGGCCGACTCGGCGGCCAGCTGCGCGGCGAACGGGGTCGACTTGCGGGAGCCCTTGAACCCGACGCCGCCGGACGAGGCCCAGCTGATGACCGCACCGGTGGTGTCGGTGATCGAGACGATCGTGTTGTTGAACGTGCTCTTGATGTGGGCCTGGCCCACAGCGATGTTCTTCTTTTCCTTCTTGCGCGGCTTGCGAGCGGCCGACTTGGGTGCTGCCATTTCTTCTCCTGAATCCTAGAGCTGGGGCCGCGGGCCTTAGCGCGCCTTCTTCTTGCCGGCCACGGTGCGCTTCGGACCCTTGCGGGTGCGAGCGTTGGTCTTGGTGCGCTGGCCGCGGACCGGAAGGCCCTTGCGGTGGCGGATGCCCTCGTAGCTGCCGATCTCGACCTTGCGTCGGATGTCGGCCGCGACCTCGCGGCGGAGGTCACCCTCGACCTTGAAGTTGCCCTCGATGTAGTCGCGGAGCGCGACGAGCTGCTCGTCGGTCAGGTCCTTGACGCGGATGTCGCCCGAGATCTCGGTCTCGGCGAGCGTCTTGAGCGCACGCGTGCGCCCGACGCCGTAGATGTAGGTGAGTGCGACCTCGACGCGCTTCTCGCGCGGGATGTCGACGCCTGCTAGACGTGCCATGTGTTGGCTTCTCCTGTGATGAGTGGAGGTCTGCAGCGATCCCGGTGCCCCGGCCTCCTCCGAGGGTGTCCCCCGCGCCCGTCGGACGGACGCGGGATCTGGGATCGCCTGTGTTCTCGATATTCGGTTATGAGAGCTGCGAGCAGCTCGCGTTCATCAGCCCTGGCGCTGCTTGTGACGCGGGTTCTCGCAGATGACCATGACCCGTCCGTTGCGACGGATGACCTTGCACTTGTCGCAGATCTTCTTGACGGAAGGCTTGACCTTCATACTGTTTCTTTACCTTTGTTCGCTGTCCTCGTACCTCACCAGGGGCTACCCGGTGGTGAGGCCGTTACTTACAGCAGACCTTTACTTGTAGCGGTAGACGATCCGGCCGCGGGTCAGATCGTAGGGGCTCAGCTCCACGATCACGCGGTCCTCGGGGAGGATGCGGATGTAGTGCTGACGCATCTTGCCGGAGATGTGGGCAAGAACCTTGTGACCGTTGGTGAGCTCCACGCGGAACATCGCGTTGGGGAGCGCCTCGATCACAGATCCTTCGATCTCGATGACACCGTCTTTTTTGGCCATAGCCTCACTGTCGCTAATAGTAGTGGTTTGCTGGTCGTGCGTTGACTGATGTCGGGCATGCGGAAAACGTGCCCAAGACACCAAGGATCAATCTTATGGGATCAGCGCGCATTTCGCCAACCGAGGGTCTATGATCCCGCCCCGCTCACAGCGAACGCGGCGACGGAGGCGCAGCGGCGGTCTCTCACGCGAGGGGAGTCGGCGTGATCCCGAACGGCGCGAGGCCCTCGGCACCGCCGTCGGCGGCCGTCAGCACCCAGATCCCGCCCGCGTGGACGGCCACACTGTGCTCCCAGTGCGCGGCGGCCAGCCCGTCCTCCGTGGCGACCGTCCAGCCGTCGTCCTTCACGTAGGTGTCCTGGTCGCCGAGAACCACCATCGGCTCGATCGCGACGACGAGACCGGGCTTGACCTCCGGACCCTTCGCACGCACACGGTAGTTGAACACCGGCGGATCCTCGTGCATGCGGCGCCCGATGCCGTGGCCGATGTAGTCGGTCAGGATGCCGTACTCGCCCTGCGACAGGATGTGGTCCTCGATCGCCTCGCCGACCTCGTTGAGGTGGCGGGCGCTCGCCAGCCGCGCGATTCCGTGCCACAACGACTGCTCGGTCACGTCCGACAGCTTCTGCCGTTCGGCGACGAGCTCCGGGCGGGCCGGATCGGGCAGCACGAACGTGCGCGCGGCGTCGCCGTTCCAGCCGTCGAGGATCGCACCGCTGTCGACCGACACGATGTCGCCGGGCTGCAGCACACGGGCGCCGGGGATCCCGTGCACGACCTCGTCGTTGACCGACGCGCAGATGGTGTGGTGGTAGCCCTGCTCCAGCTTGAAGTTCGGCCGGCCGCCGGCCTCCTCGATCGCGTGCTCCGCGATCGCATCGAGCTCGAGCGTCGTCATTCCCGCGGCCACCGCCGCGGCGACCGCATCCAGAGACGCCGATGTCGCCCGGCCCGGCGCCACCATGAGGCGGAGCTGGGCGGGCGACTTGTAGATCGACCGCTTGAAGACCATCGGAGCGGCTACGCCACCGTCTCGGAGATCGGCTCGATGCCCCGCTCGGCGAGCGCCGACCGGACGCGGGCCGCGACCTCGTCGATCTCGCCGAGGCCGTCGACCTCCACCAGAAGACCGCGCGTGCGGTAGACGTCGACGAGCGGCGAGGTCTCGCGCAGGTAGACCTCCTGGCGGTGCCGGATCGCGTCCTCGGAGTCGTCGGCCCGGCCCTGCTCGAGTGCGCGCTTGGTCAGCCGTGCGACGATCTCGTCCTGATCGGCGACGAGCTGGATCACGGCGTCGAGCTTCTGCCCCTGTGCCGCCAGCATCTCGTCGAGGTAGTCGACCTGGGCCAGCGTGCGGGGGTAGCCGTCCAGCAGGAACCCGTTCGCCGCGTCGTCCTCCCCCAGGCGGTCGGTGACCAGCTGGTTGGTGAGGCTGTCCGGAACATAGTCGCCCGCGTCGACGATCGCCTTGACCTGAAGGCCGAGCGGCGTCTCGTTCTTGATGTTGGCGCGGAAGATGTCGCCCGTCGAGATGTCGGGGATCCCGTAAGCGGTCGTGATGCGGGAGGCCTGAGTGCCCTTCCCCGCTCCGGGAGGTCCGACGATCAGTAGACGGGTCAACGCAGAAGCCCTTCGTAGTGTCGCTGCTGGAGCTGCGAGTCGATCTGCTTGACCGTCTCGAGTCCGACACCGACGATGATCAGGATGGACGTGCCGCCGAACATGAAGTTCTGACTCGCTCCGATCAGGGCGAACGCCGCCAGCGGAATCAGGGCGATGAGGCCGAGGTAGATCGAGCCGGGCAGCGTGACGCGGGTCAGGACGTAGTCGAGGTACTCGGCGGTCGGGCGCCCGGCGCGGATACCGGGGATGAAGCCGCCGTACTTCTTCATGTTGTCCGCGACCTCCTCCGGATTGAACGTGATGGCCACGTAGAAGTACGTGAAACCGACGATCAGGAGGAAGTACAGGAGCATGTAGAGCGGGTGGTCGCCCTTGGTGAGGTAGTTGGTGATCCAGGTCACCCACGGCGCCGGAGCCTTGCCGGCGGCCGGCTGGTTGAACTGCGCGATCAGGGCGGGGAGGTACAGCAGCGACGAGGCGAAGATCACGGGCACCACACCGGCCATGTTCACCTTGATCGGGATGTAGGTGTTGTTGCCGCCGTAGGTGCGCCTGCCGACCATCCGCTTCGCGTACTGCACGGGGATGCGCCGCTGCGACTGCTCGACGAAGACGACGGCCGCCACGATCAGGAGTCCGATCGCGATGACGACGATGAGGATCTCGATGCCCTGCGACTGGGCGATGGCCCAGAGCGAGTTCGGGAACTGCGCGGCGATCGAGGTGAAGATGAGGAGGGACATGCCGTTGCCGATGCCGCGCTCGGTCACGAGCTCGCCCATCCACATGATGAGGCCGGTGCCGGCGGTCATGGTGACGACCATGAGCATGATCGCGTACCACGAGTCGTCCGTGATGAGCTGCGTGCACTGCGAGACGGCGGTGGTGCCGAACAGCGCGCCGGAGCGGGCGACGGTGATGAGGGTCGTCGACTGGAGGACGCCCAGGGCGATGGTGAGGTAACGCGTGTACTGCGTCAGCTTGGCCTGACCGGCCTGACCCTCCTTGTAGAGGGTCTCGAATCGTGGGATGACCACGCGCAGGAGCTGCACGATGATCGACGCCGTGATGTACGGCATGATGCCGAGCGCGAAGATCGACAGCTGGAGGAGTGCACCGCCGGAGAACAGGTTCACGAGCGAGTAGAGACCCGACGTGTCCTGGTTCGCGTTCAGACAGGTCTGCACGTTGCCGAAGTCGACGAACGGCGCGGGGATGAACGACCCCAGCCGGAACAGGGCGATGATGCCCAGGGTGAAGGCGATCTTCCGGCGGAGGTCCGGGGTGCGGAAGATCCGCGCGACGGCGCTAAACAAAGTGCGTCCTGCTTCCTGTAAGAGTCAGTCGGGTGGCCGGTCCTCCGGCCACCCGACTGCGCTGCTTTACGGGTGGTTACTTGATGGAGCCACCAGCGGCGACGATCTTCTGCTCAGCAGAGCCGGAGACCTTGTCGACCGCAACGTTCAGCTTAACCGCAATGTCCCCGTTACCGAGAACCTTGACCTTCTCGTTCTTGCGCACCGCACCCTTGGCGACGAGGTCGGCGACCGTGACGTCACCACCCGACGGGTACAGCTCGGCGAGCTTCTCCAGGTTCACGACCTGGTACTCGACGCGGAACGGGTTCTTGAAACCGCGCAGCTTCGGCGTCCGCATGTGGAACGGAAGCTGGCCGCCCTGGAACCCGGGACGGACCTGGTAGCGGGCCTTCGTACCCTTGGTACCGCGGCCGGCGGTCTTACCCTTGGAACCCTCACCGCGTCCGACGCGGGTCTTGTCCTTCTTGGCACCCGCGGCCGGGCGGAGGTGGTGCACCTTCAGGACCTGCTCGCGGGGCTCCGCGACGTCCTTCTTGGGAGCGGCCTTCTTCGCGGCCGGCTTGGCGGCGACGGTGTCGTCGCTCGTCGAGGCGGCGGCCTTGTCGGCAGCGGCCTTCGCCGGAGCCTTCTTCGCGGTGCTCGCCTTCTTCTCGGCAGCCGGCTTCTCGGCGGCCTTGGTGCTTGCCGCCTTGGTGGCGGGCTTCTTGGCGGCCGGCTTCTCGGCAGCCTCGTTCTTCGGCTTGTCGTCAGCCATTAGTCAATCTCCTCGACCTTCACCAGGTGAGCGACGGTCTTGACGTACCCGCGGTTCTGCGGGGTGTCCTCGCGGACGGTCACGTCGCCGATACGCTTCAGTCCCAGACTGCGCAGCGTGTCGCGCTGGTACTGCTTCTCGCTCACTTTCGACTTGATCTGCGTGATCTTCAGACGCGCAGCCATCAGGCACCTGCCTTCGCGGTAGCGGCGGCCTCAGCCGCACGGGCCTCGATCTGCAGCAGCTTCTCGGGCGCGACACGGTCGTAGTCCAGGCCGCGACGGGCGGCGACGGCACGCGGCTCTTCGAGCTGCTTGAGCGCCTCCACCGTCGCGTGGACGATGTTGATCGTGTTCGACGAGCCGAGCGACTTGCTGAGGACGTCGTGGATGCCGGCGCACTCCAGGACGGCGCGCACCGGACCACCGGCGATGACACCGGTACCGGCGGCGGCCGGACGGAGGAGGACCACACCGGCGGCCGCCTCACCCTGCACGGGGTGCGGGATGGTGCTGCCGACGCGCGGGACGCGGAAGAAGTTCTTCTTCGCCTCCTCGACACCCTTCGAGATCGCGAGGGGGACCTCGCGGGCCTTGCCGTAGCCGACGCCCACCAGCCCGTTGCCGTCGCCGACGACGACGAGCGCGGTGAAGCTGAAGCGACGACCGCCCTTGACGACCTTCGACACGCGGTTGATGGTCACGACGCGCTCGAGGAACTGGCTCTTGTCGGCGTCCCGGCTGCCGCGGTCGCGGTTGGGGTTGCGCTCCCGGCCACCTCGACGAGGCTCACGCTCGTTCGAGTTCTTGGTCGAGGCTGCGGTCTCGACCGGCTGCGCGGTCTCCACGGCCTGCTCTGCCACGGTCTGCTCCTTGTTGTTTTCGTCGCTCACAGGTTCAATCCACCCTCTCGAGCTCCCTCGGCGACAGCCGCGACGCGACCGGCGTACTTGCTGCCACCGCGGTCGAACACGACGGCCTCGACACCGGCGCTCTTCGCGCGCTCGGCGACGAGCTCGCCGACCTTGCGGGCCTTGGCGGTCTTGTCACCGTCGAAGCCGCGCAGGTCCGCCTCCATGGTCGACGCGGACGCGAGGGTGTGACCCTGCGCGTCGTCGACGACCTGGACGAAGACGTGGCGAGCGGAACGGGTCACGACCAGGCGGGGCCGGGACGCGGTACCCGCGATCTTCTTGCGAAGACGCGAGTGACGGCGATCGCGGGCGGCCGCCTTGCTCTTTCCTCTGGTACCCAGAGCCATGATTACTTACCAGCCTTTCCGGCCTTGCGACGGACGACCTCGCCGGCGTAGCGCACACCCTTGCCCTTGTACGGCTCGGGCTTGCGGATCTTGCGGATGTTGGCGGCGACCTCGCCGACGGCCTGCTTGGAGATGCCGCTGACGGTCAGCTTGTTGTTGCCCTCGACCGTGAACGTGATGCCCGCAGGCGGCTCGACCGTCACCGGGTGCGAGAAGCCGAGCGCGAACTCGACGGCCGCACCCTTCTGCGCGACGCGGTATCCGGTGCCGACGATCTCGAGGCCCTTGGAGTAGCCCTCGGTGACGCCGATGATGTTGTTGTTGATCAGGGTGCGGGTCAGGCCGTGGAGCGAACGCGAAGCGCGCTCGTCGTCCGGACGGGTGACCAGGACCTGGCCCTCCTCGAGCTTGACCTCGATCGGGCTGGCGACGGTGAGGCTGAGCTCGCCCTTCGGGCCCTTGACGGTGACGGCCTGGCCGTCGATCTTCACATCAACGCCCGCGGGGACGTCGATGGGCAGTCTTCCAATACGCGACATGGCGGGTTACCACACGTAGGCGAGGACTTCCCCACCCACGCCCTTCTTCTCAGCCTCACGGTCCGTCAGAAGGCCGGAGGAGGTGGACAGGATGGCGACGCCGAGCCCGCCGAGCACCTTGGGGAGCTCCGTGGACTTCGCGTAGACGCGAAGGCCGGGCTTCGAGACGCGCTTGATACCGGCGATGGAACGCTCGCGGTTCGGACCGAACTTGAGCTGCAGGGTCAGCGTCTTGCCGACGCGGGCGTCGGCGACGTCCCAGCCCGAGATGTAGCCCTCGGTGGTGAGGATCTCGGCGATGTGGGCCTTGAGCTTCGAGTGCGGCATCGACACGGTGTCGTGGTGCGCCGAGTTCGCGTTGCGCAGTCTGGTCAGCATGTCTGCGACCGGATCTGTCATTGTCATTGCGGTTTTCCTTCGTACACCAGGTTTCGTTCAGCCGTTACACGACTGACGACCTGTGGTGGAAGTGGGCCGGCCGGGACGGCCGGCCCACAAAGAGAGAAGCCTACTAGCTTTAGTTGGCCGTCTCAGCCGAACGGAAGGGGAAGCCGAGCTGCTTCAGGAGCGCGCGACCCTCCTCGTCGTTCCTGGCGGTGGTCACGACCGTGATGTCCATACCGCGGACGCGGTCGATCCGGTCCTGGTTGATCTCGTGGAACATCGACTGCTCCGTGAGACCGAACGTGTAGTTGCCGTTCCCGTCGAACTGCTTGTCCGACAGACCGCGGAAGTCGCGGATACGGGGCAGGGCGAGGGAGAGCAGGCGGTCGAGGAACTCCCACATGCGGTCGCCGCGCAGCGTGACGTGCGCGCCGATCGGCTGGCCCTCGCGCAGCTTGAACTGCGCGATGGACTTGCGGGCCTTGGTGACCTGCGGCTTCTGGCCGGTGATGAGCGTGAGGTCTGCGACCGCGCCATCGATGACCTTGCCGTCGCGGGCCGCCTCGCCGACACCCATGTTGACGACGATCTTCACCAGACCGGGCACCTGGTGCACGTTGGTGAAGCCGAAGTCGCCCTGGAGCTGCTTGGCGATCTCGGTCTTGTACTTCTGCTTGAGGCGGGGCTGGATTTTGCCAGACTCCACTGCAGTGTCAGTCATTACAGGTCCTTACCAGACTTCTTGGCGTAACGAACGCGGACCGTCTTGGTGACGCCGTCCTTCGTAACGGTCTCGGTGCGGAAGCCGACGCGGGTCGGCTTCTTGGTCTCGGGGTCGACCAGGGCCACGTTGGAGACGTGGATCGAGGCCTCGTGGGTCTCGATGCCGCCGGTCTTCGTGCCACGCTGCGTCTGGCCGACGCGGACGTGCTTGGTGACGAAGTTGACGCCCTCGACGATCACGCGGTTCTTCTCGACCAGGACCTCGATGACACGACCCTGCTTGCCGCGGTCACCACCACGGGCCTGCGAGCGGCCCGTGATGACCTCGACGAGGTCGCCCTTCTTGATGTTCGCCATGGCTTACAGCACCTCCGGAGCGAGCGAGATGATCTTCATGAACTTCTTGTCGCGGAGCTCACGGCCGACCGGCCCGAAGATGCGGGTGCCACGGGGGTCACCGTCGTTCTTCAGGATGACGGCGGCGTTCTCGTCGAACTTGATGTACGAGCCGTCCTGGCGGCGGGTGTTCTTCCGCACGCGGACGACGACCGCCTTGACGACGTCGCCCTTCTTGACGTTGCCGCCGGGGATCGCGTCCTTGACCGTGGCGACGATGACGTCGCCGAGGCCGGCGTAGCGACGGCTCGAACCGCCGAGCACACGGATGGTCAGGAGCTCCTTCGCACCGGTGTTGTCGGCGACCTTGAGTCGCGATTCCTGCTGAATCACTTGGCCTTCTCCAGAATCTCAACCAGGCGCCACCGCTTGCTGGCGCTCAGGGGGCGGGTCTCGTTGATGAGGACGAGGTCGCCGATGCCGGCGGTGTTGTTCTCATCGTGCGCCTTCACCTTGGAGGTGCGGCGGATGACCTTGCCGTACAGGGGGTGCTTCACGCGGTCCTCGACCTCGACGACGATGGTCTTGTCCATCTTGTCGCTGACGACGTAGCCGCGGCGGGCCTTGCGGTACCCGCGGACGAGGGCCTCGTCGGCCGCCGACTCCGCGGCCGCGGCCTTGGTGGTCTCAGCCATTACTTGGCCTCCTCAGTCTCGTTCTCGGCGACCTCGGCGGCCACGGCGGCCTCCTTCTTCGCCTTGCTGCTCTTCTTGGCGGCCTTCGCGTCAGCGACCTCGGCGGGAGCCGGGGTGGCGCGGATGCCGAGCTCGCGCTCGCGGATGACCGTGTAGATGCGAGCGATGTCGCGCTTCACGGCGCGCAGGCGGCCGTGGCTCTCGAGCTGGCCGGTGGCCGACTGGAAGCGCAGGTTGAACAGCTCCTCCTTGGCCTTCTTCAGCTCGTCGACCAGACGGTCGTCTTCGAAAGTGTCGAGCTCGCTCGGGGCGAGCTCCTTGGAACCGATCGCCATTACGCGTCGCCCTCCTCGCGCTTGATGATGCGTGCCTTGAGGGGCAGCTTGTGGATTGCACGGGTCATGGCCTCGCGGGCGAGGTCCTCGGAGACGCCCGAGACCTCGAAGAGGACGCGACCCGGCTTGACGTTGGCGACCCACCACTCGGGCGAACCCTTACCGGAACCCATTCGGGTCTCGGCCGGCTTCTTCGTGAGCGGACGGTCGGGGTAGATGTTGATCCACACCTTGCCGCCACGCTTGATGTGACGCGTCATGGCGATACGAGCGGACTCGATCTGACGGTTGGTCACATAAGCGGGCGTCAGGGCCTGGATGCCGAACTCGCCGAAGGAGACCTTCGTGCCGCCGGTCGCCTGGCCGCTACGGCCGGGGTGGTGCTGCTTGCGGTGCTTGACTCTGCGTGGGATCAACATGGTTATGCCTCAACTCCTGCTGCGGCCGGCGCGGTCTCCGCGGCGGGGGCGTTGCCCCGGCCACCGCGACGCGGGCGGTCGTTGCGCTCGCGCGACGGCTTGGCGTTCGCCTGCTCGCGAGCCAGTTCCTTGTTCGTGATGTCGCCCTTGTAGATCCACACCTTGACACCGATGCGACCGAAGGTGGTCTTGGCCTCGTAGAAGCCGTAGTCGATGTTGGCGCGGAGCGTGTGGAGCGGCACCCGGCCTTCGCGGTAGAACTCCGAGCGGCTCATCTCGGCGCCGCCGAGACGGCCGGACACCTGGATGCGGACACCCTTGGCGCCGGCGCGCTGGGCACCCTGCAGGCCCTTGCGCATCGCGCGGCGGAACGCCACACGTGCGGCGAGCTGCTCGGCGATGCCCTGGGCGACGAGCTGAGCGTCGGCCTCGGGGTTCTTGACCTCGAGGATGTTCAGCTGGATCTGCTTGCCCGAGAGCTTCTCGAGGTCGGCGCGGATGCGCTCGGCCTCGGCGCCACGACGACCGATCACGATGCCCGGACGGGCCGTGTGGATGTCCACGCGGACGCGGTCACGGGTGCGCTCGATCTCGATGCGGGACACGCCCGCGCGGTCGAGCGACGTCTTGAGCAGCGTGCGGATCTTGACGTCCTCGGCGAGGTAGTCGCTGTAGCGCTGACCCTTCTTCGTGCTGTCCGAGAACCAGCGCGACACGTGGTCGGTGGTGATCCCGAGACGGAAGCCGTAGGGGTTTACTTTCTGGCCCATTAGTTGCTCCCCTTCTTCACGGCGTTTGCCTTGGTAGCGGGCTTGGCGTCCTCGACCTCATCCGGCGTCGCGAGGACGATCGTGATGTG
The DNA here is from genome assembly GCF_020521355.1 of Leifsonia sp. LS1. Classification (NCBI taxonomy): domain Bacteria; kingdom Bacillati; phylum Actinomycetota; class Actinomycetes; order Micrococcales; family Microbacteriaceae; genus Leifsonia; species Leifsonia sp. LS1. The sequence continues at coordinate 318,125 of NZ_BPER01000003.1, read as the reverse complement.
GCTGGTGCGCTTGTTGATGCGGAAGGCCCGACCCTGTGCGCGCGGCTGGAACCGCTTGAGGGTGGTGCCCTCGTCCACGAAGGCGCGGCTCACGTAGAGGTCCTGCTCGTCCAGGTAGGTGTTGGACTGGTCCGCCTTGACGCGCGCGTTGGCGATGGCCGACGCGACCAGCTTGTACACCGGCTCGCTCGCGCTCTGCGGCGCGAACTTCAGGATGGCCAGGGCCTCCTGAGCCTGCTTGCCGCGGATCAGGTTGACGACGCGGCGGGCCTTCATGGGGGTGACGCGGATGTGTCGCACGCGTGCGATCGACTCCACCATTTCTCTCCTCCTTTTCGCCTCCGCGTTAGCGGCGGCGACCCTTCTTGTCGTCCTTCACGTGGCCGCGGAAGGTACGCGTCGGCGCAAACTCGCCGAGCTTGTGACCGACCATGGTCTCGGTGACGAACACCGGGATGTGCTTGCGACCGTCGTGCACCGCGATGGTGTGACCCAGCATGGCCGGGACGATCATCGAGCGGCGCGACCAGGTCTTGATCACGTTCTTGCTGTTGGCCTCGTTCGCGGCGACCACCTTGCGAAACAGGTGCTCGTCGACGAAGGGGCCCTTCTTGAGACTGCGTGGCATCTTCTCGAACTCCTACTTGCGCTTCTTGCCGGCGTTGCGGCGGCGAACGATGAGCTTGTCGCTCTCCTTGTTGGGGTGACGCGTGCGGCCTTCCTTCTGGCCCCACGGGCTGACCGGGTGGCGACCACCGGAGGTCTTGCCCTCACCACCACCGTGCGGGTGGTCGATCGGGTTCATCGCGACACCGCGGACGGTCGGGCGGACGCCCTTCCAGCGCATGCGGCCGGCCTTGCCCCAGTTGATGTTCGACTGCTCGGCGTTGCCGACCTCGCCGATGGTCGCGCGGCAGCGCGCATCGACGTTGCGGACCTCGCCCGAGGGGAGACGCAGCTGGGCGTAGGGGCCGTCCTTCGCGACGAGACGCACCGAGGCGCCCGCCGAACGTGCCATCTTCGCGCCGCCGCCCGGCTTGAGCTCGATCGCGTGGATGACCGTACCGGTGGGGATGTTGCGAAGGGGCATGTTGTTGCCCGGCTTGATGTCCGAGCCGGCGCCCGACTCGACGATGTCGCCCTGCTTGAGGCCCTGCGGCGCCAGGATGTAGCGCTTGGTGCCGTCCACGAAGTGGAGCAGCGCGATGCGAGCGGTGCGGTTGGGGTCGTACTCGATGTGCGCGACCTTGGCGTTCACGCCGTCCTTGTCATTGCGACGGAAGTCGATGACGCGGTACTGGCGCTTGTGGCCACCACCGATGTGACGGGTCGTGATGCGGCCCTGGTTGTTGCGGCCACCGGTCTTCGACAGCGGACGGAGAAGCGACTTCTCCGGGGTCGAGCGGGTGATCTCGGCGAAGTCGGCGACCGAGGAGCCGCGACGACCGGGGGTCGTGGGCTTGTAATTGCGAATAGCCATGTCTGTCTTCCTCTAGTCCTTCGCTCAGCCGACGGCCGTGAAGATGTCGATGGAACCGGACTTCAGCGTGACGATCGCGCGCTTGGTGTCCTTGCGCTTGCCGATGCCGAAGCGGGTGCGACGGGTCTTGCCCTGGCGGTTCAGGGTGTTGATCGACGCGACCTCGACCTTGAAGATCGACTCGATGGCGAGCTTGATCTCGGTCTTGTTCGAACGCGGGTCGACGAGGAAGGTGTACTTGCCCTCGTCGATCAGGCCGTAGCTCTTCTCAGAGACGACCGGGGCGATGATGACGTCGCGCGGGTCCTTGTTCAGGGCGGCCATTACGCGTTCACCTCTTCCTTCTTCGGCGCCGTCTTCGCGGCGATGAAGCCCTCGAGCGCGGCCTGGGTGAAGACGATGTCGTCGCTCACCAGCACGTCGTAGGCGTTCAGCTGGTCGTAGGTCAGCACGTGCACGTTGCGCACGTTGCGGACGCTCTTGAAGCCGTTGGCGTCATCGCGCTCGAGCACGACGAGGACGTGCTTCGAGGTCGCGATGCCGTCGAGCAGCTCGACGACGGCCTTGGTCGAGGGGGCCTCGCCGGCCGTGAGCGCCTGGACGGCGTGGAGGCGGCTGCCGCGGGCGCGGTCCGAGAGAGCACCGAGCAGAGCAGCGGCGATCATCTTCTTCGGGGTGCGCTGCGAGTAGTCGCGCGGGGTCGGTCCGTGGACGATGCCACCACCGGTCATCTGAGGGGCGCGGATCGAGCCCTGACGAGCGCGGCCGGTCCCCTTCTGCTTGAACGGCTTGCGGCCGGCGCCGGAGACCTCGCCACGACCCTTGACCTTGTGGGTGCCCTGACGCGCGGCGGCGAGCTGGGCGGTGACCACCTGGTGGATCAGCGGGATGTTGGTCTGGACGTCGAACAGGGCCTCGGGGAGCTCGATGGAGCCGGCCTTCTTGCCCTTGAGGTCGAGGACGTCAATCGAGGTAGCCATTTACCTTAGGCCCCCTTCACTGCGTTGCGGACGAAAACGATGCGGCCACGAGCACCAGGAACGGCGCCCTTGACCAGCAGCAGGCCCTTCTCGGCGTCGACGGCCTGCACCTTGAGGTTCAGGACGGTGACGCGCTCGCCGCCCATGCGACCGGCCATGCGCATGCCCTTGAAGACACGGCTCGGGGTCGAGGAGGCGCCGATGGAGCCCGGCTTGCGGTGGTTGCGGTGCGCACCGTGCGAAGCGGAGACGCCCTGGAAGTTGTGGCGCTTCATGACACCGGCGAAGCCCTTGCCCTTCGAGGTGCCGACGACGTCGACCAGCTGGCCGGCCTCGAACGTGCCCTCGACGGTGAGCTCCTGGCCGGCGCTGTAGTCGGCCGCGTCCGCGGTGCGGACCTCGGTGAGATGACGACGCGGGGTGACGCCCGCCTTGTCGAAGTGGCCGGCGGCCGGCTTGGTCACCTTGCGCGGGTCGATCTGGCCGTAGGCGATCTGCACGGCGTTGTAGCCGTCCGCCTCGGGGGTGCGGACCTGGGTCACGACGTTCGGCGTGATCTCGATGACGGTCACGGGGATGAGCTTGTTGTTCTCGTCCCAGACCTGGGTCATGCCGAGCTTCTTGCCGAGGAGGCCCTTGGAGGTCTTGGTCTCGTTGTTGGACATAGCGACACTCCCCCTTAGAGCTTGATCTCGATGTTGACGTCCGCCGGCAGGTCGAGACGCATGAGCGAGTCGACGGCCTTCGGGGTCGGGTCGATGATGTCGATCAGCCGCTTGTGCGTGCGCATCTCGAAGTGCTCGCGGCTGTCCTTGTACTTGTGGGGCGAACGGATGACGCACACCACGTTCTTCTCGGTGGGAAGCGGCACCGGGCCGACGACGGTCGCGCCGGCACGGGTCACCGTGTCGACGATCTTGCGCGCCGAGGTGTCGATGACCTCGTGGTCATACGACTTAAGCCGAATGCGGATCTTCTGTCCCGCCATGTCTGACTCTCTCTCTTGTTATGGCGTCGTACGGTCGGCTCCTGGTGGATCCGATCCGCATTGGACGCGGTGCGACGAACGCAGGGGAACGCCACTATTCTTCTGTCAACTCCCCGACCCCCGCGCTCGGGCGTGTCGCCCGAATCGAGGACAGGGAAAACCCCTTGTCCCCGAGGGTGGTCGTTGTGAGCGTGTCCTGCTGCCTGCGGCCTAACCATCGTCCCGCCGGCCTCGAGAGGCCTCGCGGTGGGCTATGCACTGCCTGGCAGTGATCCGTTCGAAGCGCGCGTGAGCACACCCGTCCCGGAATGTTGAACTAGACAAGTTTGCCAGATGCGCGCCGATGCTGCAACCCGGGCGTGTCGCGGATGCGCCCCGCCTCCGCCGCGGTTTGGGACGAGCGCTCTACCGCGCCGGACCGCGCTCGTCCCGAACCGCAGCGCTCGCTGTCGGAACGCCGGCAGAGCCGAGCACCGCCAGCAGCGCACGCGGGTCGCACGCCGTCTCCCAACACCATCGCACCACGCGGAGGCCGAGAGCACGGAGCCGGTCTTCCCGGATCTTCTCGTCGAGCACCACCCGCTCGGCCGATCGTCCGTTGCGCAGCGCAGGATCGAGATACTTGGCATCGCCGTCCGCCTCTCCCACGGCGTTCGACTCAGGCCAGGCGAAGTCGACGTAGCCGACGAGCCCCGCCGCGTCCCGGTACGCCATCTGCAGCCGGGGGACCGCCATCCCGGCGACGCGCATGCTCGCTCGGCTGACGGACTCCAGCGGTGACTCCGCCCGGCCGTCGGCGAACTCGATCAGCTCGAGGGAGCGCCGATGCCCTCGCTGGGGCTGGGCGCGAAGCCAGGATGCGAGGAGGTCCGCTTTCCGCACTCCTTGCCGGAGCGCGGCATCGGCCGACGGGAGCGCATCTCTCATCGAGGCGCTTGCACCGAGATCCACGATGGTGCGCTCGATGGACGTGCAGCGGAGCGAACCCAGTTCGACGACGTCGACGGCAGCGATCCCGGTGCAATGCGCCACGACGCCGGGCACTGAGCGCCCTCCACTCGTGGGTGGGAGGGTGACGTGTATCGAGGCGAGCGCCTGCCGGGACACAGGCAGTCCGTGCAGCAGCGCGGCGGACCAGTGGGAGAACACCGGTGGCCGCGACCTCGTCCGGGCGTGGGCGAGCACTCGCAGCTTCGCTTGCTCGAGGTCGTCCAACGCGTCCCACCGCTCGCGTTCGACGTATGCGCCGCGAGCGACGCGGACCTCCTTTCCGGCGGCCGCAGCGCGGGCGTGCTGCCGCCGGGTCTCCCCGGTGAAGAGGAGATCGCGGACGAGGACGAGATCGGGGCCGTTGCTGTGATCGCTCATCCTCGACAGATACCCGGAGGCGACTCCCCTGTGCCCCCGATCCGCCAACACGTGGATGACGCTCGATTCACCCAGACCTGTGAAGAACTACCAGCCGCTGCAGTTCGGGACGAGAGCTGCGCGGCGCCGCGCAGCGGTCGTCCCAGAGAGCAGCAGTCACGCACACAAAGGAGCGGGGCTCGGCATGTCTGCCGGCCCCGCTCGAGCAGCGCCTCGCGCCGCTGCTCAGTTGGATTGAAGTCCGCTCACGCGGTGTCCGAACTCTCCGTCCGTGATCCGGTCAGCGGCTTCTCCTGGTTGGCGAGGTTCATGCTCTCCATAGGCGTCTCCCTTCATCGACGGACCCGTTCGGTTGAAACGGTGAGTCCATACTGCGCTTCGCGGCGCCGAAGGTAAAGACCCCCACACGACACGAAAGAGGGCCGGGCCCGAAGGCCCGACCCTCTCGCGAGTCAGTCGAAGACGACTTACTTGATGATCTTCGTCACCGTACCGGCGCCCACGGTGCGGCCACCCTCACGGATGGCGAAGCCGAGGCCCTCCTCCATGGCGATCGGCTGGATCAGCTCGACCGTCATGTCGGTGGTGTCGCCGGGCATGACCATCTCGGTGCCCTCGGGCAGCGAGATGACGCCGGTGACGTCGGTGGTACGGAAGTAGAACTGCGGGCGGTAGTTCGTGTAGAAGGGGTTGTGACGGCCACCCTCCTCCTTCGAGAGGATGTAGGCGGTGCCCTCGAAGTTGGTGTGCGGCGTGACCGAACCCGGCTTCACGACGACCTGACCGCGCTCGACGTCCTCGCGCTTGGTGCCACGGAGGAGCAGACCACAGTTCTCGCCGGCCCAGGCCTCGTCGAGCTGCTTGTGGAACATCTCGATACCCGTGACGGTGGTCTTCTGCGTCGGGCGGATGCCGACGATCTCGACCTCGGAGTTGATGGCCAGCGTGCCACGCTCGGCGCGGCCCGTGACGACGGTTCCACGACCGGTGATCGTGAAGACGTCCTCGATCGGCATCAGGAACGGCTTGTCCTTGTCGCGCACCGGGTCCGGGATGGACTCGTCGACGGCCTCCATGAGGTCGAGGACCGACTGGACCCACTTCTCGTCGCCCTCGAGAGCCTTGAGGCCCGAGACGCGGACGACCGGAGCGTCGTCACCCGGGAAGTCCTGGCTCGAGAGGAGCTCGCGGACCTCGAGCTCGACGAGCTCCAGGATCTCCTCGTCGTCGACCATGTCGGACTTGTTCAGCGCGACCAGCAGGTAGGGCACGCCGACCTGCTTGGCGAGCAGAACGTGCTCACGGGTCTGAGCCATCGGGCCGTCGGTGGCGGCGACCACGAGGATCGCGCCGTCCATCTGAGCGGCACCGGTGATCATGTTCTTGATGTAGTCGGCGTGACCCGGGGCGTCAACGTGCGCGTAGTGGCGCTTCGGCGTCTCGTACTCGACGTGCGAGATGTTGATCGTGATACCACGCTGACGCTCTTCCGGAGCCGAGTCGATCGACGCGAAGTCGCGCTGAACGTTGGTCGCCGACGGGTACTTGTCAGCAAGCACCTTGGAGATCGCCGCGGTGAGCGTCGTCTTGCCGTGGTCGACGTGACCGATGGTTCCGATGTTGACGTGCGGCTTAGTCCGCTCGAACTTGGCCTTAGCCACTGGGTCCTCCTCAGGACTCTCATGTAGGTATCCCGGTCGATGGATTTCGACCGGCAGACCTACGGGATTGGTTTCTTATGTTACGGGATGTTCTTCAAAGGGAGCGACCGAGGTCACTCGCCCTTGCTCTTCTGAACGATCTCGTCGGCGACGGCCTTCGGGACCTCCGCGTAGCTGTCGAAGGTCATCGAGTACACCGCGCGGCCCGACGTCTTGGAACGCAGGTCGCCGATGTAGCCGAACATCTCCGACAGGGGGACGTTGGCGCGGATGACCTTGACGCCACTCGCCTCCTCCATCGACTGGATCTGACCACGACGGGAGTTGAGGTCACCGATCACATCGCCCATGTACTCCTCGGGCGTGCGCACCTCGACCGCCATGAGCGGCTCGAGGAGCACGGGGTTCGCCTTGCGAGCGGCCTCCTTGTAGGCCATCGATCCGGCGATCTTGAACGCCATCTCCGAGGAGTCGACGTCGTGCGACGCACCGTCGACGAGCGTCGCCTTGACGCCCACCGTCGGGAAGCCGGCGAGCACGCCGACCTGCATCGCGTCCTGGATGCCCGCGTCGACCGAGGGGATGTACTCGCGCGGGACGCGACCACCCGTGACGGCGTTGACGAACTCGTAGGACGTCTCGGGGGTGACCTCCATCGGCTCGAGCGAGATCTGCACCTTCGCGAACTGACCGGAACCACCGGTCTGCTTCTTGTGGGTGTAGTCGTACTTCTCGACCGGGCGACGGAGCGTCTCGCGGTAGGCCACCTGCGGCTTGCCGACGTTGGCCTCGACGTTGAACTCGCGCTTCATGCGGTCGACCAGGATGTCGAGGTGGAGCTCGCCCATGCCCTTGATGACCGTCTGACCGGTCTCCTGGTTCTGCTCGGTGCGGAACGTCGGGTCCTCTTCGGCGAGCTTCTGGATCGCGGTGCCCAGCTTCTCCTGGTCGGCCTTGGTCTTCGGCTCGATGGCGACCTCGATGACCGGCTCCGGGAACGTCATCGACTCGAGGACGACCTGGTTGTCCGGGTCGCACAGGGTGTCGCCGGTGGTGGTGTCCTTGAGGCCGATGACCGCGTAGATGTTGCCGGCGGTGACGAAGTCGACCGGGTTCTCCTTGTTCGCGTGCATCTGGAAGATCTTGCCGATGCGCTCCTTACGGCCCTTGGTCGAGTTCACGACCGCGGCACCGGAGTCGACGCGGCCCGAGTACACGCGCACGTAGGTCAGACGACCGAAGAACGGGTGCACCGCGACCTTGAACGCCAGGGCCGAGAACGGCTCGGTGGCGTCGGCGTGACGGAGGATGACCTTCTCCTCGTCGCGCGGGTCGTGCGCCTCGATGGCGGGCACGTCGAGCGGCGACGGGAGGTAGTCGATCACGGCGTCGAGCATGGGCTGCACACCGCGGTTCTTGAACGCGGAGCCGCAGAGCACCGGGTAGATCTCGTTGTTCACGGTGAGCTTGCGGATGGCCGCCTTGATCTCCGGAACGGTGATCTCCTCGCCGCCGAAGAACTTCTCGAGCAGCACGTCGTCGGACTCGGCGACGGTCTCGAGCAGCTTGGCGCGGTACTCCTCGGCCTTAGCCTGCAGGTCGGCGGGGATCTCCTGGACCTCGTACTTGGCGCCCATGGTGACATCACCCTTGGCGTCGCCCGGCCAGACCAGCGCGCGCATCTCGATCAGGTCGACGACGCCGACGAAGTCGGACTCGGAGCCGATCGGGAGCTGCATCACCAGCGGCTTCGCGCCGAGGCGGGAGACGATGGTGTCGACGGTGAAGTAGAAGTCGGCGCCCAGCTTGTCCATCTTGTTGACGAAGCAGATGCGGGGGACGACGTACTTGTCGGCCTGGCGCCAGACGGTCTCCGACTGGGGCTCGACGCCCTCCTTCGCGTCGAACACGGCGACGGCGCCGTCGAGGACGCGGAGCGAACGCTCCACCTCGACGGTGAAGTCGACGTGACCCGGCGTGTCGATGATGTTGATCTGGTTCTTGTTCCAGAAACAGGTGACGGCCGCGGACGTGATGGTGATGCCGCGCTCCTTCTCCTGCTCCATCCAGTCGGTGGTCGAGGCGCCGTCGTGCGTCTCACCGATCTTGTGGTTGACGCCCGTGTAGAACAGGATGCGCTCGGTCGTAGTGGTCTTGCCGGCATCGATGTGGGCCATGATGCCGATGTTGCGGACCTTTGTCAGGTCGGTGAGCACGTCCTGTGCCACAGGGTTCCTCCGAAAAGTAGAGAGTGGAAGGGGCGCCGTCCGGGCGGCTCCCCGAAGGGTGCAACGCCCGGACGGCGAAGAGTGTTACCAGCGGTAGTGCGCGAAGGCCTTGTTCGACTCGGCCATCTTGTGGGTGTCCTCGCGACGCTTCACGGCGGCGCCGAGGCCGTTCGAGGCGTCCAGGATCTCGTTGGTGAGACGCTCGGTCATCGTCTTCTCGCGACGACCCTTGGCGTAGCTCGTGAGCCAGCGGAGCGCGAGAGTGTTCGCGCGGTGCGGCTTGACCTCGACCGGCACCTGGTAGGTCGAGCCGCCGACGCGGCGGCTGCGGACCTCGAGGGTCGGGCGGATGTTGTCGAGCGCCTTCTTGAGCGTGGTGACCGCGTCGTTGCCCGACTTGGAGGAGACGCCCTCGAGCGCGTCGTAGACGATGCGCTCGGCGAGGCCCTTCTTGCCGTCGAGGAGGATCTTGTTGACGAGCTGGCTGACGACCGGCGAGCCGTAGACCGGGTCGGCGACGACGGGGCGCTTCGGAGCGGGACCCTTGCGAGGCATTACTTCTTCTCCATCTTCGCGCCGTAGCGGCTGCGAGCCTGCTTGCGGTTCTTGACGGCCTGGGTGTCCAGGGCGCCGCGGACGATCTTGTAGCGGACGCCAGGGAGGTCCTTCACACGACCGCCGCGGACGAGCACCATCGAGTGCTCCTGCAGGTTGTGGCCCTCACCGGGGATGTAGGCGGTGACCTCGGTGCCGTTGGAGAGCTTCACACGGGCGACCTTGCGGAGCGCGGAGTTCGGCTTCTTCGGGGTGGTGGTGTAGACGCGGGTGCAGACGCCGCGCTGCTGGGGGTTGGCCTTCAGGGCGGGGGCCTTGGTCTTGGTGACCTTCGGCGTCCGACCCTTCCGCACCAACTGCTGAATGGTAGGCACTACTTCTCCTTATATGGACTGCACGGTGACAGTTGTTGCTTGTCCCATGACCGACTCACCCGCCGGGCGGGTCATTCGGTCGTCTGGGGAATCGGCCGACGAATGAAGGCTCGCCGCCGATATGCCGTGGGGGCCGGGATCCCGTGCGGTCTCCCTGCCCATCGGATGAGTACGTGCCGGCCCGCCCGCTCCTCCATCGCTGGTCCCATTTCTGGGCACGGAACGAGCGCGCAGCAGAGCGCACACCCGATAAATGTTATCGTCCGCGCCCTTCCCGGTCAAATGAGAGCGGCTGTGGTAGGCCCTCGTCCGCGCAGGGCGAAACCGATGCCTGCGCTCACTCGTCGCCGTCCCGCTCCCACGGCCAGCGTGGACGCCCCCGCTGGCTGAACCGGCCCACCAGGACGAGCTGGTAGAGCAGCGTGACGACGAACGAGACGATCCCGACCAGAACCGCGTACCAACTGCCGAACTGGCCGGCGGCGAACAGGAGCGCACGCAGCGATTGCGAGGGATCCCCCGCGATGCCGGCCACCGCTCCCGCGACCACGAAGACCAGGTAGCAGACCAGGCCGACCAGGAGGGCCGTGCCGGGTGCGATGCGCTGGCGATCGGCGGGCACGCGCGTCCCGATCCCGATCAGCGCCAGCAGCAGAGCGACGACCGCCGCCCCCGTCATGGCAGGGCCCACGAGCGTCCCGACCGCCGGGTCGGCGACCACCTCGGTGTTGGTCGCGAGCGACAGGAGGCCGAAGCCCGCGACGATCAGCGCGAGGTCAAGGCCCGCGGCGAAGAGGGCCACGACACTCGCATAGGCGCGTTCGTCACGCATGACCGCCCGATCAGTACCCCTGCTGCGAGGCGTACGCGGCGACGGCCTGGTTCTGCGCATCGGCGACCTGCTGCTCGTAGTCCGCCTGGGCCTCCGCGTTGCGGGCCTTCAGCTTGCGACCGCGCCCGGCGAGCCAGGCACCGGTCCACACCGAGATCTCGCGGGCGATGACGCCGGCGAGCACGGCGAACGGGTTCAGCCACGCGCTGCGGAGGAGGATGGCGAACTCGGCCGGGGTGCGGTCGAGGAAGCGGGCATCCACGAGGTAGGCGCCGACGTAGCAGAAGTAGACGAAGACGGCGACGACGAGGCCGCCGAGGATGTACGCCCACCAGCGCGCCCGGTTCACGATCTGCACGAGCACGACCATGCCCACGAAGAAGGCGACGACCGGGACCCAGCCCGAGATCTGCTGCGTGTAGTACTGGAGCAGTGCCTGCAGGTACTCGTTGCTGGGCGTCAGAAGCGCGCCGACGACGACGACCGCGACGCTCCACAGCAGCGCGAACGCGACCGTCCCGACGAGCACGATCAGGATGCCCGTGCCCCGGTTGCTCTTGCGCTTCGGCGGCTCGGGCCGCTGCAGGAAGATCGGCGCGACGGGCTGCGGCTGAAGCGGGACGGGCGCACCCGTCGGCTCGGGAGCCCACGCGCCGGTCACGGCAGGGGCTGTTCCGTACGCGGTGGTGACAGCGGGGGCGGTCTGCGCCTCCGCGGCGGCGGCTGCAGTGGCCACCGGAGCGGCCGCCTCTGCCGGCGACGCGGTGTCGACGGTGGCGGTGCCGGCAGCCGTGGCCCCGGCCTCCCCCGGCTGTGCGGCCGTGCGCGCGACCGCGGCCGCGATGTCGTCGTCGGTGCTCACCACGGGCTCCGGCTCCGTCACGGCGGCCGGCGCGGGAGGAGCAGCAGCGGGAACGGGAGCCGCCTCCTCGGTCTTCGTGTCCCCGGCGGGACGGTTCACGTGCCCGCGCGCGGAGACCGGGCTCGACGGCGGGTCCACGACCTCCGGATCGGAGTCGTGCGGCTCAGCAGCAGCGGACGCGGCCGCACCCGTCGCGGGCTCCGCGGGCGTCGCCTGCTGCTCCCCCGTGTCCGCGGATGCGGAGTCCGGTGTCGTGTCGCTCATCGTGGCACCTCCAGGGGCCCGGCGGGCCCGTCGTGGTGCCCACTGTAGCAACGGGCTGCGGGATGTGAAGGGAGGCGGACCGGGGGGCGGTCAGGTCATGTCGAGCTGTCGGTGGGCCACGCCGTCACGGGGCGAGAATCCGGCGGCGGCGAAGCGATGTCACCGTCTTCCCCGCCGTCGCAGGCGTGATCGCCTCGGCTACAGGTGCCCCGTGCTGTCCCGTCGCGCGAAGGATCAGCGGCGCGTGAAGTCCCCGCGACGGCTCGCGAGGTAGACGAGCACGCCCGCGAGGACGGCGCAGCCCATGGTGGTCAGCCAGAACGGGAGGGTCGCGGCGGCGTGGCCGGCGGTCGCCTGGACGATGCCGACGACGAAGCTGACCACGGCGACGACGAGCGCGACGGCCGAGAAACCGACCATCGCCCGGCCGGTCGTGTCCGTGTACTCGAGGAGATGGCGCCACATGGGTTCCATTCTCCCGCATGACCGAGGGCGGGAACGACGACGGCCCCCGACGCGTTCGCGCCGGGGGCCGTCGTCGTACGGGACCTTAGTTGTAGGTGCCGGGGGTGTAGTCGTCCGAGCTGAAGCTGTCGAAGTCGACGAAGCTCAGGTCGTTCTCGCTGAAGGCGGAGTCGTCGGCGAAGATGCGGTTGGGGTACCGCTCGGCCTTGGCCTCCTCCGTCGCCTCGACGGTGACGTTCCGGTAGCGCTGCAGGCCGGTGCCGGCCGGGATGAGCTTACCGATGATGACGTTCTCCTTGAGGCCGATCAGCGGGTCGGACTTGCCCTCCATGGCCGCCTGCGTCAGGACGCGGGTGGTCTCCTGGAAGGACGCGGCCGACAGCCACGACTCGGTCGCCAGCGACGCCTTGGTGATACCCATGACCTCCTGACGTGCCGAGGCCGTCTTCTTGCCCTCCTGCAGCGCCGCGCGGTTGATCTCGTTGTACCGCGAGCGGTCGACGAGCTCACCCGGGAGCAGGTCGGTGTCGCCGTGGTCGACGACGGTGACCTTGCGGAGCATCTGGCGGACGATGACCTCGATGTGCTTGTCGTGGATCGGCACACCCTGCGAGCGGTAGACGCCCTGCACGCCACCGACGAGGTGCTTCTGCACCTCGCGGACACCCTTGACCCGGAGGACCTCCTTCGGGTCGACGGTGCCGACGATCAGCTGCTGGCCGAGCTCGACGTGCTGTCCGTCCTCCACCAGGAGGGTCGAACGGCGCAGCACCGGGTAGACGTGCGGCTCGTCGCCGTTGTCGGGGGTCAGGACGACCTTGCGGGACTTGTCCGTCTCCTCGATGACGATACGGCCGGCGGCCTCGGCGATCGGGGACGCACCCTTCGGGGTACGGGCCTCGAACAGCTCCTGGACGCGCGGCAGACCCTGGGTGATGTCGTCCGCGGAGGCCGAACCACCGGTGTGGAACGTACGCATGGTCAGCTGCGTGCCGGGCTCACCGATCGACTGGGCCGCGATGATGCCGACGGCCTCGCCGATGTCCACCAGCTTGCCGGTCGCGAGCGAACGGCCGTAGCAGGCGGCGCAGACGCCGACCGCGGACTCGCAGGTGAGCACGGAGCGCACCTTGATGTCCTGGACACCGGCCGCGACCAGCTTGTCGATGAGCACGTCGCCCACGTCGTCACCGGCGGCGGCGACCACGGTGCCGTCGGGCGAGACCGCGTCGGCGGCCAGCGTCCGGGCGAACACCGAGTTCTCCACGTTCGGGTCACGGGTGAGGGTGCCGTCCTCGCCGACCGTCGCGATCGGGAGGTCGAGGCCCTTGGTCGTGCCGCAGTCGTCCTCACGGATGATGACATCCTGCGAGACGTCCACCAGACGTCGGGTCAGGTAGCCCGAGTCCGCCGTACGGAGAGCCGTGTCAGCCAGACCCTTGCGGGCACCGTGCGTCGCGATGAAGTACTCCGCCACCGACAGACCCTCGCGGTACGAGGAGATGATCGGACGGGGGATGATCTCACCCTTCGGGTTGTTCACCAGACCACGCATACCGGCGATGTTGCGCACCTGCAGCCAGTTACCACGGGCGCCCGAGGTGACCATGCGGTTGATGGTGTTGTCGGCCGGGAAGTTGGCGCGCATGGCCTCGGCGACCTCGTTGGTCGCCTCCGTCCAGAGCTTCACTAGCTCCTGACGACGCTCGAGGTCGGTCGTGAGACCCTTCTCGAACTCCGCCGTGATCTTGGCGGCCTTCTTCTCGTAGCCGGCGACGATCTGCGGCTTGTTCGGCGGCGTGAGGATGTCGCTCAGCGCGACGGTCACACCGGAACGGGTGCCCCAGTAGAAGCCGGCGTCCTTGATCCGGTCGAGCGCCGCGGCGACCTCCACCTTCGGGTACCGCTCGGCGAGGGCGTTCACGATCGACGAGATCATGCCCTTGTCGGCGACGGCCTCCACGTAGGGGTAGTCGGACGGGAGCGCCTCGTTGAAGAGGGCGCGGCCCAGCGTGGTCTCCACGATCGCGGTGGTCGGCTGCGTTCCGGTGTCCGCCGCGTCGGACGGCACGTAGTTGTCGAGACGGATCTTGACGGTCGCATTCAGGTGCAGCGAGCCCTGGTCCTTGGCGAGGATCGCCTCCGAGACGGAGGAGAACGCACGGCCCTCGCCCACGGCGCCCTCGCGGACGGTGGTGAGGTGGTGCAGACCGATGATCATGTCCTGCGAGGGCAGGGTGACCGGGCGGCCGTCGGACGGCTTCAGGATGTTGTTCGAGGCGAGCATCAGGATGCGGGCCTCGGCCTGGGCCTCGACCGACAGCGGCAGGTGCACGGCCATCTGGTCGCCGTCGAAGTCCGCGTTGAACGCGGCGCAGACGAGCGGGTGCAGCTGGATGGCCTTGCCCTCGACGAGCTGGGGCTCGAACGCCTGGATGCCGAGACGGTGCAGCGTGGGCGCGCGGTTCAGGAGCACGGGGCGCTCGCGGATGATCTCCTCGAGCACGTCCCACACCTGCGGGCGCGAACGCTCCACCATGCGCTTGGCGGCCTTGATGTTCTGAGCGTGGCTCAGGTCGATCAGGCGCTTGATCACGAACGGCTTGAACAGCTCCAGCGCCATCTGCTTCGGCAGACCGCACTGGTGCAGCTTGAGCTGCGGGCCGACGATGATGACCGAACGGCCCGAGTAGTCGACGCGCTTTCCGAGCAGGTTCTGGCGGAAGCGTCCCTGCTTGCCCTTCAGCATGTCGCTGAGGGACTTGAGGGCGCGGTTGCCGGTACCCGTCACGGGGCGTCCGCGGCGGCCGTTGTCGAACAGGGCGTCGACGGCCTCCTGCAGCATGCGCTTCTCGTTGTTCACGATGATCTCGGGGGCCCCGAGGTCGAGCAGGCGGCGCAGACGGTTGTTGCGGTTGATCACGCGGCGGTACAGGTCGTTCAGGTCGCTGGTCGCGAAGCGGCCACCGTCGAGCTGCACCATCGGGCGCAGCTCCGGCGGGATGACCGGGACGACGTCGAGGACCATCGCGGCCGGCGAGTTGCCGGTCGCGAGGAACGACGAGACGACGCGCAGACGCTTGATCGCGCGGATCTTCTTCTGGCCCTTGCCCGTGGCGATCTGCTCGCGGAGCAGCTCGGCCTCGGCATTCAGGTCGAAGGCCTGCAGACGGCGCTTGATCGACTCGGCGCCCATGTAGGCCTCGAAGTACAGACCGTAGCGGTCGACGAGCTCGTTGAAGTCCGCGTCCTCGGGCTTGAGGTCGCCGACCTTGAGGGTGCGGAACGACTCCCACACGCGCTCGAGACGGGCGATGTCCTCGTCGAAGGACTTGCGGAGCTGGCCCATCTCCTTCTCGGCGGTGTCCTTGACGCGACGCTTCTGGTCGGCCTTGGCACCCTCCTCCTCGAGCGCGGCGAGGTCGACCTCGAGGCGCTGGAGACGCTCGGCGACGCGGGAGTCGCGCTGGTCCGACAGCGTCTTGATCTCGAGGCGGAGCTCGTTCTCGAGGCCGGGCATGTCGGCGTGACGGCCCTCCTCGTCCACGTCGATCACCATGTAGGCGGCGAAGTAGATGACCTTCTCGAGGTCCTTCGGCGCCATGTCGAGCAGGTAGCCGAGACGGCTGGGCACGCCCTTGAAGTACCAGATGTGCGTGACCGGCGCGGCGAGCTCGATGTGGCCCATGCGCTCACGGCGGACGGAGGACTTGGTGACCTCCACGCCGCAGCGCTCGCAGACGATGCCCTTGAAGCGGACGCGCTTGTACTTGCCGCACGAGCACTCCCAGTCACGCGACGGGCCGAAGATCTGCTCTCCGAAGAGACCGTCCTTCTCCGGCTTCAGCGTGCGGTAGTTGATCGTCTCCGGCTTCTTGACCTCGCCGTAGGACCAACGACGGATGTCGTCGGCGGTCGCCAGGCCGATACGCAGCTCATCAAAAGTTGTTGCGTCGAGCAATGTTCACTCTCTCCTGTAAAGAATTCGTCAGGTGGGTCTGGCTGCGGGTCAGATCTCGTCGATCGACGAGGACTCGAAGCGGGAGGAGATGTTGATGCCGAGCTCTTCCGCAGCGCGGAAGGCCTCGTCGTCCGCGTCGCGCAGGCTGACCTGCTGGCCGTCGGCCGAGAGGACCTCGACGTTCAGGCAGAGCGACTGCATCTCCTTGATGAGCA
Source organism: Leifsonia sp. LS1 (assembly GCF_020521355.1). NCBI lineage: Bacteria > Bacillati > Actinomycetota > Actinomycetes > Micrococcales > Microbacteriaceae > Leifsonia > Leifsonia sp. LS1. Next base: position 301,892 of record NZ_BPER01000003.1, on the reverse strand, counting down.
CCTTGAAGGACTCCGGGATGCCCGGCTCCTGGATGTTCTCACCCTTGACGATGGCCTCGTAGACCTTTACGCGGCCGAGGATGTCGTCCGACTTGATGGTCAGGAGCTCCTGCAGCGCGTATGCGGCGCCGTAAGCCTCGAGGGCCCACACCTCCATCTCACCGAAACGCTGTCCACCGAACTGCGCCTTACCACCGAGCGGCTGCTGGGTGATCATCGAGTACGGGCCGGTCGAACGGGCGTGGATCTTGTCGTCGACGAGGTGGTGCAGCTTCAGGATGTACATGTAGCCGACCGAGATCGGGTCCGGGTACGGCTCGCCGGAGCGGCCGTCGAAGAGCTGCGTCTTGCCGGACGAGCCGATGAGGCGGTCGCCGTCGCGGGTGGGGAGCGTCGAGTCGAGCAGACCGGCGATCTCCTCCTCCTTCGCGCCGTCGAACACCGGGGTCGCGACCTTGGTGCCGGGGGCCGCGCTGAACGCGGCCTCGGGCAGGTCGGCGGCCCACTTGGGCTTGCCCTTGACCTCCCAGCCGTTCTGGGCGATCCAGCCGAGGTGGATCTCGAGCACCTGGCCGAAGTTCATTCGACCGGGCACACCCAGCGGGTTGAGGATCACGTCGACCGGGGTGCCGTCCGCGAGGAACGGCATGTCCTCGACCGGCAGGATCTTCGAGATGACGCCCTTGTTGCCGTGACGACCGGCGAGCTTGTCGCCCGCGGTGATCTTGCGCTTCTGGGCGATGTAGACCACCACGCGCTGGTTGACGCCCGAGCCGAGCTCGTCGTCGCCGTCCTGCGCGTCGAAGACCTTGACACCGATGATGGTGCCCTCCTCGCCGTGGGGCACCTTGAGGGAGGTGTCGCGCACCTCGCGGCTCTTCTCGTTGAAGATCGCGCGGAGCAGGCGCTCCTCGGCCGAGAGCTCGGTCTCGCCCTTCGGGGTGACCTTGCCGACGAGGATGTCGCCGGGGCGCACCTCGGCGCCGATGCGGATGATGCCGCGCTCGTCGAGGTCGGCCAGGAGGTCCGGGCTGACGTTCGGGAGGTCGCGGGTGATCTCCTCCTTGCCGAGCTTGGTGTCGCGGGCGTCGACCTCGTACTCCTCGATGTGGATCGAGGAGAGGGTGTCGTCCTTCACCAGGTTCTGGCTGAGGATGATCGCGTCCTCGAAGTTGTGACCCTCCCACGGCATGAACGCGATGAGGAGGTTCTTGCCGAGCGCGAGCTCGCCGTTCTCGGTGGCGGGGCCGTCGGCGACGACCTCTCCGACCTCGATGCGGTCGCCCTCGTCCACGACCACGCGGTGGTTGTACGACGTGCCCTGGTTGGAGCGGTCGAACTTGCGCAGGTAGTAGGTCTTGACCGTGCCGTCGTCCGCCTGGACGGTGACCGCGTCGGCCGAGACCTCGCTGACCACACCGGCCTTCTCGGCGGTGACGACGTCACCGGCGTCGATGGCCGCGAAGCCCTCCATGCCGGTTCCGACGACCGGGCTCTCCGAGCGGAGCAGCGGCACCGCCTGGCGCTGCATGTTCGCACCCATGAGGGCTCGGTTGGCGTCGTCGTGCTCGAGGAAGGGGATCAGGGAGGTACCCACCGACACCATCTGGCGCGGGGAGACGTCCATGTAGCCGATCTCGTCGGCGGGGACGAGGTCGACCTCGCCGCCCTTCTGCCGGGCGAGGACGCGCTCCTCGGTGAAGTGGCCGTTCGAGTCGAGCGGGGCGTTGGCCTGCGCGACGACGAAGTCGTCTTCCTCGGAGGCGGTCAGGTAGTCGATCTGCTCGGTGACCCGACCGTCGACGACCTTGCGGTACGGCGTCTCGATGAAGCCGAACGAGTTGATGCGCGCGAACGACGCGAGCGAGCCGATCAGGCCGATGTTCGGGCCTTCCGGGGTCTCGATCGGGCACATGCGGCCGTAGTGCGACGGGTGGACGTCGCGGACCTCGACGCCGGCGCGCTCGCGGCTCAGACCGCCGGGGCCGAGGGCCGAAAGGCGGCGCTTGTGGGTCAGACCCGCGAGCGGGTTGTTCTGGTCCATGAACTGCGACAGCTGGCTCGTTCCGAAGAACTCCTTGATCGCGGCGACGACGGGGCGCACGTTGATCAGGGTCTGCGGGGTGATCGCCTCGATGTCCTGCGTGGTCATGCGCTCGCGGACGACGCGCTCCATGCGGGAGAGACCGGTGCGGACCTGGTTCTGGATGAGCTCGCCGACGGCGCGGATGCGACGGTTGCCGAAGTGGTCGATGTCGTCGACGTCCAGGCGGATCTCGGCCGGCTCTCCGTTGCGGAGACCCGTGAACGTGGTCTGGCCGTCGTGCAGGGAGACCAGGTACTTGATCGTCGCGATGATGTCCTGGACGGTCAGCACCGAGTCCGTGAGCGGGGCCTCGAGGCCGAGCTTGCGGTTGATCTTGTAGCGGCCGACCTTGGCGAGGTCGTAGCGCTTCGGGTTGAAGTAGAAGTTGTCGAGGAGCGCACGCGCGGCCTCGGCAGCGACCTGCTCGCCCGGACGCAGCTTGCGGTAGATGTCCTTGAGCGCCTCCTCCTTCGTGAGGATGGCATCCTTCTCGAGGGTCAGCTCGATCGACTGGAAGCCCGCGAACTCGGAGAGGATCTCCTCGCTGGTCAGGCCGAGCGCCTTGAGGAAGACGGTGACGGACTGCTTGCGCTTGCGGTCGATGCGCACGCCCACCTGGTCGCGCTTGTCGATCTCGAACTCGAGCCAGGCTCCGCGGCTCGGGATGATGCGCGCCGAGTAGATGTCCTTGTCCGAGGTCTTGTCGGCGGTCGACTCGAAGTAGACGCCCGGCGAGCGGACGAGCTGCGAGACGACGACACGCTCGGTGCCGTTGATGATGAAGGTGCCTCGCTCCGTCATGAGCGGGAAGTCGCCCATGAAGACCGTCTGCGTCTTGATCTCACCGGTGAGGTGGTTCATGAACTCGGCCTCGACGTAGAGCGGGGCCGCGTAGGTCTTGCCCTTCTCCTTGCACTCGTCGATCGAGTACTTCTTCTCTTCGAGGAAGGGGTTCGTGAACGAGAGCTGCATGGTCTCGCCGAGGTCCTCGATGGGGGAGATCTCCTCGAAGATCTCCTCGAGGCCGGTGCTCCCGGGCAGATCCTGGCGACCCTGGGCCTCGGCTTCGGCGACGCGGGCCTTCCACGCGTCGTTTCCGACCAGCCAGTCGAAGCTCTCGGTCTGCAGTGCGAGCAGATCGGGAACGGTCAGGGTGTCCGTGATCTTGGCGAACGAGAGACGAGATGCGGCTCGTCCGTTCTTGGGTGTCTTGTCGGTGTTGGTTGCGTTGCGCGCAGCAGCCAAGGAAATAACCTCCGTGGGCCCCGTCAGGCCAGTAACTGTCGGTCAGTGATGATGTCGGTGTGAGGACGAGCTGTTTTTCAACAGCGACTCCCAGCGGTGCGCCGCCGTATCTGACCCGAGGGATCGGGCCCAGGCGTGCGCGGGGAAAGACGAAGCCGACCGCAATATGAAGGCGAAAGATCTGACTGGGAGCGCAAAGAACAACTATATGTCAAAAGGGCGCGCCGTGTCCAGTCTTTTCTTGACCGGGAGTGCAGATGTGGGGTATAACCCCGCGCGGAGTGCCACTATTCCCTCAGAATCCGCGTGTTTCCGCGGTTGTCACCGCCGCAGCGGGAGGGTGTCGACGGTGGCGGCGAGTGCCGTCTCGCGCGTGCGCGGCTCCCAGCCGAGCATCGTCAGCGCCTTCTCTGCGGAGGCCCGCCGCTGCGCCCCGACCTCCGGGAGGACGTCCCGGACCGTCCGGCTGAACGGCGCGACGGCGCGCAGCATCCACGCGGGCATGACCTTCGTCGGGACGCGTCTTCCGGCATCCTCCCCCAGCCGGCCACGGATGAACCGCGCGACCTGCGCGGCGCTCATCACCTCCCCCGCGATGGCCAGGAAGCGTTCGCCGGCGGCCTCCGGCCGCGTCATCGCCAGGAGGTGGAGCGCAGCGACGTCGCGCACGTCCACGATCCCGAACCAGACGTCCGGGAGACGAGGGATCCGGCCGTCGCGTACCAGCCGGATGAGCTCGACCGAGCTCGAGACGTCGGGTCCGAGCACCGGCCCGAGTATCCCGACCGGGTTCACGGTCGCGAGCTGCATCGCCCCGCCCGCCGACCGGTGCTCGTCGATGAAGCTCCACGCCGCTCGTTCGGCGATGGTCTTCGATCGCACGTAGGCGCTGACCGGCCGGCCGCTGTCGAGCTCGGTCCAGTCCTTCTCCGTGAACGCGCGCGCCGTCGGAGCGTGGCCGTACCCGATCGCCGCGAAGGAGGAGGTCTGCACCACCCGCTCGACGCCGGCGTCCGCCGCCGCCCGCAGCACGCGCAGCGCCCCGTCCCTCGCCGGGACGATCAGCTCGTCCGGGTCCTTCGGCTGCCGTGCCGGGAACGGGGAGGCGAAGTGGAGCACGAACCGGCAGCCGTCGACCGCCTGCGCCCAGCCGTCGTCGACGGTGAGGTCGGCCACGGCGAAGCCGAGGCGGTCACCAGAGTCGTCGAGGCCGGCGACGCCCAGCTGCGAGCGGACGTCGGCCGCCCGTGCCGGGGTCCTGATCGTCGCGCGCACGTCGTAGCCCGCCTCGAGGAGCGTCGCGACGCAGTGCGCGCCCACGAATCCCGAGCCTCCGGTCACCAGCACGCGGTCCGCCATGCGCCCATCCTCCTCCGCGGCACGACCCCGCGGTAGACGCGCGGCTCAGGACCGGACGAGCGCGATCGCCTGCGCGCGGTCGCGCACGGCGAGCTTGGCGAAGATCGCGTTGATGTGGGTCTTGACCGTCGCGACGCTCACGAACAGCCCGGCGGCGATCTCGGGGTTGCTCCGCCCCTCCCCGACGAGCGCGAGGACCTCCGCCTCCCGGCGGGTGAGGGCCGGGAACCGGGCGATCAGCGACTCGGCCGCCGTCGGAACGGTCCCCGCCACGACGGGGGCGGTGGTGAGGGAGCTGACGATCCGGGCGCCGACCTCCGGCGCGAACGTCGACTGCCCGCTGGCGACCGCGCGGACCGCCGCCGCGAGCTCCACCCGCCCGGCGTCCTTGGTGAGGTAGCCGCGGGCGCCCGCGCGCAGGGCGGAGAGGATGGACGCGTCGTCCGCGTACGTCGTGAGCACGAGCACCGCCGTCTCCGGCGCGTCGCGGGCGATCCGGGCCGTCGCCGCGACACCGTCGACGCCGGGCATGCGCAGATCCATGAGCGCGACGTCGGGATGCGCCGACACGGCGAGCGCGACCGCCTGCTCGCCGTCCGCGGCCTCCCCCACGACCTCGACGTCGGGCAGCAGGCCGAGCACGGTCACCAGCCCGTCGCGGATGATCGCCTGGTCGTCGGCGACGATCACGCGGATGGTGCGCTCCTGGGCGGTCATGCGAGCCTCGCCTCCGCCGTCACGGCGAACCGGTCGCCGTCCGCACCGGCCGTGGCGGTACCGCCGAGGGGCAGCGCGGCGAATCGCTCGCGCATCCCCTCCAGTCCGTGTCCGCCGCCGCTGCGGGCGAGCTCTCCGGGGACGGACGCGCCGGCGGGGAGCGGATTGCAGACGCGAAGGGTCACGCGGTCGTCCTTCCAGTCGAGGTCTGCGCGCACCGGCTGACCGGGCGCGTGCTTGCGTGCGTTGCTCAGCGCCTCCTGCAGCGCACGCTGGAGCGCGGCGGCCTGCGCGGCGGCGAGCGGGCACGGCCGGCCGGTCACCGTCAGGTCGGCGGTGGCGCCGAGCGCACGGTGGGCTCCGATCAGGTCGTCGAGCGATGCGGCGAGCGCCTCCTCTCCGACCGTTCCCGTCGTCGCGGACTCCGGATCGCGGAGCGCCGCCACCGCCCGCCGCGCGTCGGCCAGTCCATCGGCGGCGAGACCGCGCGCGGCGACGGCGCGGCGGCGTGCCTCCTCGGTGTCCCCGGCCTCCAGGAGAGCGTCGACCGCGTCCAGCTGCACCACCAGGCCGCCGAGGCTGTGGGCGAGCACGTCGTGGAGGTCCCGCGCCAGTGCGACCCTGGCCGCCTCCTCCCGCATCGCCGCCTCACGGTCGCGCAACAGAGCGGACTGCTCCTCCGAGCGGCGGAACTGGCGGCGGCTGAGGCCGGCGAAGGTGGCGAGCAGGATCCCGGCAAGCTCACCCAGCACCGCCGCGACCGCGGTGTCGAACGGCAGCGCGCCGGCCACGATGAGGGCGACGCTGACGAAGGCCGTGCCGAGCCCGAGAGCAGCCGGCCACCGGATGTCGCCGACGAGCACCAGGATCGCGATGGCCGCCGGCACGACGGCGACCCCATCCGTCGCCGGTGTCACGAGGGATCCGGTGGCGGCCGAGACCACCGCGAACACGAGGACGAGCCGCCGCGCGCCCAGCAGCGCGCACAGGCTGCGCGCCGCCCACGTCACGACCGCGATCATCCCCACGACGAGCACCCACGGCGGGCGCTCCGCCACGTGCGATCCGGCGATCGAGTACGCGACGAAGCCGGCGCCCACGAGGTTCAACGCGAACGCCAGCCAGCCGGGCCAGATCGAGGATGTCACAGCACCATCATGCTGCGAACGCCCGGTGACGATCGAGCCGCGCCGCGAAGACGGCCGTGCGTGCGGCCCGGTTCGCCGCGAACACCAGCAGGATGATCCCGGTCGAGGCCGCCAGATGCGACCCCGCCTGCGTGGCGACCACGTCCACCCCGACACGCACCGCGATCACGGCCACCCACAGAATCAGGCCGAGCACGCCGGTCCGCGACTCGTACTCGGCGGTATCGCGCCCGTCCTTGCCGGTCGCCATCGGCCGCGCGAGCGGACGGAACCGGGCGATCGCGCCCATCCAGGCCCCGGCCGCGAGCGAGAGGAGCAGCTCGCCCACCACGATCGCGAGGTCGAGCGCGCTCAGCTCCGACGGCCTCACCTGCTGGACCAGCATCACCGCCCCCACCACGGCGAAGATCGCCGGCCCACGCCACATGCGCGCGACCACCACCGGCCGCCACACCAGCTGCTTGTACCCCACCCAGCCGATGAGCAGCACGATGAGCACCGCGTTCCCGAGCATCTGAACCGACATGACAGCCTCCCCGGCCGGAGCCTCCGACCTACCCCTCCAGCGTCGCGCCCACCGGTCGGCGGCGGCACCGCCCAGGGGTGGAGACGGGGGTGGAGGTTTCGGGGTGGAGGTTTCGGGGTGGAGGTTTCGGGGTGGAGGCGTTCGGCGTTCGTGACCCGGCTACGCTGGACCTCGTGCCTGAGAACCCGTCGGTCGTCCTGTCGGAGAGCGGATACACCGCGCGCGTGGAGCCGGACCGGTTCGTGCCCGGGGCATACCAGCTCGTGGTGGACGGGACGCCGCAGTCGCACGTGAACCTCGATGACCCGTCGCAACTGTTCTTCGAGTACGTGCAGCGGATGGGCAACGTGATCGACCTGATCGGCGAGCCGGGTGAGCCGATCACCGCCGTGCACCTCGGTGCGGGAGCCCTGACGCTGCCGCGCTACGTCGCGTACACGCGGCCCGGGTCGCGCCAGCAGGTCGTCGAGCTGGAGAGCCGGCTCGTCGAGCTGGTGCGGAACGAGCTGCCGCTGCCGCGGTACGCGCAGATCCGGGTGCGGCACGGGGACGCCCGGGAGGTCGTGGGCAAGCTGCCGGCCGGATTGCGCGGAGCGGTCGACCTGCTCGTGATCGACATCTTCAGCGGGGCGCGGACTCCCGCGCACGTGACGAGCATCGAGTTCTACCGGTCGGCAGTGTCGCTGCTGAAGCCGGACGGGATCGTGCTGGTCAACGTCGCCGACGGGCCGCCCCTCGCGTTCGCGCGCAGCCAGGTCTCGACGCTGGGCGCCGCGGTCGGGAACGTCGCTGCGCTGGCGGAGACGCAGGTGCTGAAGGGGCGCCGATTCGGCAACGTGGTCCTGGTGGGATCGGATTCGCCCCTGCCGATGGAGTGGCTGCCGCGGCTGCTGGCGAGCGGACCGCATCCGGCCAAGGCGGTGGCCGGGGACGAGCTGCGGGCCTTCGCCGCGAACGCGCCCATCGTGACGGACGCGACGAGCGTGCCGTCCCCGCCTCCCGCACGGAGCATCTTCCAGACGGGCAACCGGCGCGACTGAGCACGACCCCCTCGGTCGCGTCGGCAGAGGGGTCGCATACTGCCGCTTCGCCGGCCGCATTCCGGCGGTTCGCGACCCCGAGGTGGGCAGAACGAGGTGGGGCAGAACGGACGGGGGTCAGGCGCGGCGGAAGGTCACGGGCTGGCCGGGGCGCGCCTGGGCCAGGAGGTCGAGGGAGGCGTCCGCCACGACCGCGATGACGGGGTAGCCGCCGGTGACGGGGTGGTCGGCGAGCAGCACGGTCGGGCGGCCGTCGGGCGACACCTGCACCGACCCGGCCACCATCGGCTCGCTCGGGAGCTCGGCGGCGATCCGGCGCTCGAGGAGCGGCGCGGAGTGGCGACCGGCGGCCGGCGGATCGAGGCGGGCCCCCACGCGGCTGCTCTCGGCGCTCAGGATCCACTGCGTGTCGTGGAAGGCGTCGACGGCTGCGGCGGTGAACCAGTCGGAGCGGGGACCGCGATGGGCACGCAGCTCGATCGGGCCGGCGGTCGGCGCGGACAGCGGCACGAAGTCGAGCGCCGGGACGGCGCCCCGGGTGGCGCCGAACGGGAGGACATCCCCGGCGCGGAGCGGTTCCGGACCGAGCGCGGCGAGCGTGTCGCGCGATCGCGACCCCAGCACCGGATGCGCGTCGACCCCTCCCCGCACCGCGAGGTAGTGACGCATCCCGTGGCGGGGCGGCCCGATGCGCAGCGTCGCGCCCGCCGGGGCGTGCACGGCGAGATGCGGGTCCACCGATCGGCCGTCGAGCTCGAGCTGACCGTCCGCCCCGGTCACGGCGAACCAGGTCTCCGTCTCGAAGCGTGCGGAGAACCCGCCGAGCAGCAGCTCCAGCCCGGCCGCACCCTCGTCATCGCCCAGCAGGCGGTTGCCGAGGCGGAGCGCCGCGCGGTCCAGCGCACCCGAAGGACTGACGCCGAGCGACGCCCACCCGGGGCGGCCGAGGTCCTGCACGAGCGCCAGCGCGCCGGGCTCCAGGATGCGCAGGCTCACGGCGCCTCCCGGAATCGCACGGTCGTCCCCGGGCGCAGCAGCGCGGGCGGGTCGGCCTCCGCATCCCAGAGCACCGCGTCGGTCGTGCCGATCAGCTGCCAGCCTCCCGGGCTCGACCGGGGGTAGACGCCGCTGAAGTCGTCCGCGAGGCCGACCGAACCGGCGGGCACGGCGGTGCGTGGGGTCGAGCGACGCGGCACGCGGAGCCGATCGTGGTCGGTCACCAGGTAGCCGAACCCGGGCGCGAAGCCTCCGAACGCGACCCGCCAGACCGAGGAGACATGGAGGTGGATCACCTCGGCCGGGGTGACGGACAGGAGCGCCGCCACCTCCGCCAGGTCGGGGCCGTCGTAGCGCACCGGGATCTCGACGACGGCCTCCCGGTCCACGATGGCGCGGCGCGGCCGGGCGTGCTCGATCCAAGCACGGGCGACGCTCAACGGGAGGATGCGCGGGTCGACGACCACGCCGACCGTGCGAGCCGCCGGCACCAGGTCGACGAGACCGGGCGGCCGGTCCGCGTCGAGCGCGCCGAAGAGCGCGAGCACCTCGTCGAGGGTGTCGACCTCGGCGAGCAGAGCACGCTCGCCCGACGAGAGGATGCGCAGGCTCACACGAACGCCTCCACCGCGACCCCGGCCTCGTCGAGCCTGCGTCGCACCGCGCGGGCCATCGCGACCGCTCCCGGAGAGTCGCCGTGGACGCAGAGCGAGTCCACGGCGACGGGGATGTCGGTGCCGTCGGCCGCGACGACGCGACCGTCGGTGGCGAGCCGGAGGGCGCGCTCGGCGATACCCGCGCCGCCGTGCAGCACGGCGCCCGGCTGCCCGCGCGGGACCAGGGTGCCGTCGGCCCGATACGCGCGGTCGACGAACGCCTCGCGCACGAACCGCAGCCCGGCCTCCCCCGCCTCCCGCTCGATCGCGGAGGAGGCGAGGCCGAGGAGCGCGAGCGATGGGTCGAAAGCGGCGACGGCCTGCGCGATCGCCCGCGCCTGGGCGGCGTCGGTCACGATGCGGTTGTAGAGGGCGCCGTGCGGCTTGACATAGCCGAGGCGCGCGCCGGCGACGTGCGCGATGCCGGCGAGTGCGGAGAGCTGATAGAGGGTCTCCGCCCGCAGCTCCGCAGGCGGCAGGTCCATCGCACGCCGGCCGAATCCGGCGAGATCGCGGTACGACACGTGGGCCCCGACGACGACTCCGCGCGCCGCTGCGGTCCGGCAGGTCGCGAGCATGGTCACGGCATCGCCCGCGTGGAAGCCGCACGCCACGTTCGCGCTCGTGACGACGCCGAGCAGGGCGTCGTCGTCGCCCATCGTCCAGGCGCCGAACGACTCGCCCAGATCGCTGTTGAGGTCGACAGTGCGTGCCATCCCCCTATTGTGGCGTGCCGGCCCGTGCTCGGCGCGAAGCCGCCGCGCCCTACTGCGCCGCGCGCGCTCCCGCCCTGGCGCGATGGGCGCGCACCTTCGCCCGGTTGCCGCAACGCTGCATCGAACACCAGCGGCGGTTCCCGCTGCGGGAGGTGTCGAGGTAGACCAGGTCGCAGTCGTCGGCGGAACATTCGCGGATCCGTCCCTCGGCCTGCGGTCCGAAGAGACGGACGGCGTCGCGGGCGACCGTCCCGAGTGCCTGGTGCGGCCGGGCGTTGGTCCGGCCCGCCTGGCGACCACCGCCGGGGAGCACCGGCGGGATGTCCGGCGTGGCGGCGAAGAGGTTGACGACGTCGACGTCGTCGGGCGAGAACGTGGCGCCGGTGCTGGCCTGGCGCGCGAGCCGGCCGATGGCGGCACGGAGGGCGGTCGCGTCGCGGAACTCGCGATCCGCCGCCGTGGGCGCCACCTCGGGGAAGCGCTCGACGAGCCATTCGTTGAGGGCGGCAGGGTCGGCGACCGGCTGCGACTCTTCGGGCCGGTCGAGGCCGCCGGTGTACGCGAAGTCGAGCGCGAGCGATCCGGAGTCGAACCACCAGCGCGGTCCGTCGGGATCCTCCATCCACTGTCCGGTGCCGCGGGGGAGGATCGAGTCGGTCGCCATGTAACCAATATATTCGGTTAGGAGATCGGCTCCCGGCCTCGCGAGCCGGGCCGAGACCTCCAGCACCCTATCGCACCGCCCCGACTGCGATACTGGGCCGATGACCGCCACGCGCCCCGATCCCGCCGCCGTGCTCGAGGGACGTACCGTCCGGCTCCGCCCGCTCGCGCTCGGCGACCTCCCGGACCTCTTCGACGCCATCGGGCACCCCGAAGTCTTCGCCGGCGGGTGGGGAGGCGGTCCCGCCGCGTACCGCGACACCTACGAGGAGTGGCGCGAGTTCCTGCTCGGATACCTCGCCTGGGAGACCGGCAACGTCACCGCGGTCACGCTGCGCGACGACGGCCGCATCGTCGGGACCACCACGCTGGGCGACTTCGACCTCGCGAACCGGTCCGCCCACATCGGCTGGACCGCGTACGCCCCCGAGGTGTGGGGCACCCGCGTCAACGCCGAGACCAAGCGGCTGTTGCTCGGCGCCGCCTTCGACAGCGGTTTCGAGCGGGTGAAACTGCAGGCGGACGTGCTCAACGAACGCTCCCGCGCGGCGATCCTGCGGCTCGGAGCGCAGTTCGAGGGCATCCTGCGACACACGCAGCTGCGGGCCGACGGCACCTGGCGCGACACGGCCGTCTACTCGGTCCTCCGCGAGGAGTGGCCCGTCGTGCGCGCGTCGCTCGACGAGCGGCTGGCGCCCGAAGCGGTGTAGCGGAGGGTCGGCGGTCAGCGCCCGGCGCCCTCCCGTGCCTGCGCGGCGGCCGTGCGCCGCTGCGTCGGCGTGACCTCGCGATGCTGCCACGCGATGAGGTTCGCGGCGTCGAACCGCCGGCTGCACGCGCCGCAGGCCAGCGCGCGGGCGGGTTTGCGGTACCGGTAGTGGATGTGGCCGTTGGGGCACGTCCCGATCCACGGGGCCAGCTCGTCGGCGATGGCGCCGCCGTGCAGGCGCTCGCCCTCGTAGCCGAGGTCGAGGGCGATGGCGCGCCAGCGCGGGCCGTGCCCGGCGCGCGACCCGGCGAGCGCGTGCGCGACCTCGTGCAGCAGCACCTGGTGGATCTCGTCGTCCTCGTAGCGCGTCGCCAGATAGCGGGAGACGGTGATCTTCTTCGTCGTGTAGTTGCAGAGCCCCGCCCGCGTCTTCGCGTTGTCGAAGTCGAAGCTCCACACTGCCGGATCGAGGTGGAGGGCGATCAGAGCGTCCGCCCACCGCCGCACGCGGTCGAGCTCGGCCATCAGTCCCGGGCCCTTCGCCGCGGCACGACCCGGCGTCGGCGGGCGGTGGCGGCGGGTCCGTTCATGCGAGGAATCCTACGCCCGGGTGCCGACGGAGACGGCAGGAAGACGCGCGTCACTCCGCCGCGTCGGCGCCCGGCTCGTCGCGGTGCTCCTCGGAGAGCGCCTGCACGACGGCGACCGCCGTCAGGGCGCCCTCGATCTCGGCGGGGGAGGCCCCGAGCTTCTCGCGCAGGAAGACCGCCGCCGTCATGTCCGACAGGGCGTTGTCGTAGTCCTTCATGTCGAAGTAGACCTTGCCGCGGCTCTGGATGGCGAAGGCCTCCAGAGCGGTCCATTCGCGCCCGCGCGCCTCGGTCACGCAGTCGCTCAGCTCGACGACGGCCTCGTCGAACTTGCCCAGGTACTGCAGCACCTGCGCCCGGCGGATGCGCGCACCGATGAGCTGTTCGCGGTCGCCGGTGAAGCGCGCCTGGCGCACCGCCTCCGTGCCGATGGTCAGCGCCTCGTCGAGACGGTCGAGGAGCCGGAGCAGGACGGTCTTCTCGTTGAGCGCGCTCATGCTGCGCAGGTTGCCGAGCTCGTCCAGACGGTCGCCGGCGGCACGCAAGTCGACGCGCTCGCGCAAGGTGGACGGATCGTATCCGAGGATGATGTTCAGGGTTCTGCTCCCGAATCGTGCGGTTCGGCATCCAGACTACCTGCGCGCGGCGCACCGCAGCCGCACGACGGGCGGGTCAGCCCGGGAGCCGCGCGGGATCGGCGGGCGTCAGCGCCACCTCGAGCAGCCGGTCGTCACCGGACCGCGGATCCCCGCGCCCGTCGGTGTTGTTGGTGAGCACCCAGAGCCGGTCGCCGCGGGACACGACGTCGCGCAACCTCCCGTACGTTCCGTCGAAGAACGCCTCCGCGGTGACGGGCGCGCCCCCCGGAGGTGGACCACACCGCCCACAACCGCTCGCCGCCCAGCCCGGCGACGAAGATCGTGTCGCCCACGACGGCGAGGCCGCTCGGGCTCGCCTCCGAGGTGCGCCACTGCTGCACCGGGTCGGTGTATGCGGGATCGCCGCCGATCCCCTCGACGATCGGCCAGCCGTAGTCCGCCCCGGGACGGATGATGTTCAGCTCGTCCCAGGTGTTCTGCCCGAACTCGCTCGCCCACATCGTCCCGCGCGAGTCCCAGCCGATGCCTTGCGGATTGCGGTGGCCGGAGCTCCACACCGGCGAACCGGGGAACGGGTTGCCCGCCGGGACCTGTCCCTCAGGCGTCAGACGGAGGATCTTGCCGCCGAGCGAGGTGAGGTCCTGCGCGCGATCCGGGACGCCCGCGTCGCCGACCGTGAGGTAGAGCATCCCGTCGGGACCGAACGCGATCCGGCCGCCGTCGTGGTTGGCGGCCGTGGGGAGGCCGGAGATCACGGTCTCCGCTGCGCCGATGCTGTAGCTGCCGGGCACACCGTCCAGCGGCATCCGCACCACCCGGTTGTCGTCCGCCGTGGTCGCGTAGGCGTACAGGTGCGTCGGGGCCGATCCGGCGGGCACAGCGAGGCCGAGCAGACCGCCCTCGCCCGCGTGCACGACCCCCGGTACGGTCCCGACGTCGCGCAGGCCGCCCTGCGGGAGCCGCTCTCGCACGCGCCCCGAGTCGCGCTCGCTGAGGAGGGCGGAACCGCTGGGGAGCGGCACCACCGACCAGGGGGCGTCGAGCCCGGTCTCGAGCACGGTCGCGTCGCGCGCGGGCTGCAGGGGGACGGCGGCGACGGCGGCGGAGGTGCCGGTGGGGCGCGGCTCCGCGGATGGCGACACGGTGCGCGCCGACGTGGGCGCGGGCGGCTCGGGCGAGCACGCGCTGAGCGCCGCCAGGGCGGCGACCGCGAGAGCGGCCGTCACTCCGGCTCGTGCGCTGCCCGCGGCACTCACGCCGTCGTCCACCCGTCCCGGCTCGGCACGCCGGTCACTCGACGACCTGTACGTCCTTCCAGAACGCCACATAGCCGCTGAAGTCCTTGCCCACCCGGTCGAACGCGCTCGGGTAGGGCGTCGGATACGACCAGGCGCGGTCCTGCAGGAGGGAGTCGCCGTCCTTCACGGAGTAGTACTGGCACTCGCCCTTCCACGGGCAGGTGTACGGGGTCGGGCTCTCGACGAGGTAGTCGGCGTTGACGCTCGCGGGCGGGAAGTACCAGTTGCCCTCGATGCGGATGAGCTCCTCTTCGGGAGCCTCGGCGATGACGGTGTCGTTCAGGACTGCTTTCATGGGTTGACCTCCTGCAGGGCGGAACGCGCGGCGCGGCCCGATCATTCCGGGCGGGTACTCCCCTCCGCCGCGAGCGACCCGGCAGTCGGCGATGGCCGCAGAGCGCTCACCCGGCGGGTCGCAGGACGGCGACCTCGTCGACCGTCCCGACGCGCCCGGCCGGCGCGATCTCGGCCGGGGCGATCCCGGTCGCGACGAGTTCCTGGCCCGACACCGAGGCGGTGAGGAGGTGCGCGACGGCTCCGCGCAGCCCGGTGAAGGCGGCGCAGGCGGCGGCCGCCTCCGGCGAGCTGTAGTCGATGCCGAGGGAGGCGAGCGCGTCCACGACGGCGCCCGCGGCGAGGAGGTCCTCCACCGCGAAACGCGTGGCGCCCGCGGGGGTCGACCCTCCGGCGGCGATGATCGAGATCAGGGCGCGACGGCCGAGCCGCACCTGTTCGGCGAGTGCCCACGCGGCGACGGCGGCAGGGTTGGTGAGGCCTGCGGCGATGACGGCGCCGGTTCCGGGGAGGTCGGCGATGGCGGGGACCGACGGGACGATCGTCCCGTCCCCGAGCGCGTCGACCCAGACGACGACGTCCGCGTCCGCTGCCACGGAACGGGCGCCCTCCGCGGCCCAGTCGAACCGCACCTGGTATTTGGCCTGGCGGTGCGCGTCGGGAACGGTCGGTGCGGAGGGGACGGAGCGGTCGGTCACCGGGCCATCGTAGTGCGCGCTCGTGAGCCCGCCGGCCGTGTTTCGCCCGGTGACGGGCGCATCTGGCGACGGATGAGCTCGAAGTCGTGCCGGGAGATCTCGATCACCCCGCGCCGCAGCTGATAGCCCCAGTCCCGGTTCTCCCTGGTGAAGTCGAGTGCCGGGAGCATCGGGCGGATCGGCGTGGCGACGGCGTCGTGGTCCCACTCGACCCGGCGGCGCCAGGGGAGGAAGTCACCCGCCGGTCCGCGCATCGTCTGCCCCTGCGTGACCTGGAACGGCTCGCCCTCCGCCACGCGGCCGACCGCGGTGAACTCCTTGAGCGGCTCGCCGTCCGGGTACGCGGTCTTGGGCGAGTAGTACACGAACCCGTCGGCCGGGCCCATCCGTTCCAGCGGCGCCCGCGCGCCGTGGTTGACCTGTGCGAACCCGCCTGCGACGCCGCGGAGCACGTGGTCTCGCTGGACCACGCCGAGCCAGTACCGGATCGCCATGCTCCCGTTGTAGCGCATACCGGCGACACTGCTGGGACGCCACCTGACGCCATGCCGGGGAGGGTCGTGGGAAAGGGCCGTGAACCTGCGCGCCGGCCCCGGCGCCGGGACGAGACTGGGACGATGCGCGTGCTGCTGAAGCTCATCCTGGATTGCGACCCCGACGCGGCCTGGCGTGCCCTGCAGAGTCCGACCGCGTTCCGCGAAGTGGCGCTCCCGTGGCTGGACTTCCGGCCCGATGGCCCGGACGCCTTCCCGACGGTGTGGGGCGGAGGCGAGCACCGCGTGCGCGTGCGCGCGCTGGGCGCGATCACGGTCGGGACCCAGGCGATCCGGCTCGACACTCTGCGCTCGTCCGACGACCGGGAGCGCGAGACGCGCATCCTGCGCGACAGCGGCGGAGGAACCGGTGGCGTGCTGTCCGCCCTGCCCCGCCTCGACCATCGCATGGCCATCGCACCCGACCCGGCCGGGCCCGGCCCCGACGGCCGCCTCCGGACCCTCTACCGAGATCGGCTGATCGTCCGCGCGGGAGTGCTCACCCCCGTCGCCTGGTACACGCTGTGGGCGTTCTGGCAGTGGCGCGGCCACCGGCTCCGCGCCCTCGCGCCGACGTGGGCCTACGATCCCGAGCTCGATCCGGAGCGCGCCGCCCTCGACGACGCGACCCTCTCCTCCACGCCGACAGCGCGGGCGGACGGTACCGTGACGGAATGGCCGGGCGCCGCCGGCCGGGAGGAGACACCATGAGCACCGTCGAGAGCGCCGGGGAACCGCGGGCGGCATCCCCCGCCGTGACCGCCCTGCAGACGGCGGACTGGCGGCGACGGGTGTTCGCCCTCTACGCCTCGGTGCGCAGGATGGCCGCATCCGATGCCGCCGCCGCCCACGCGCACTGGATCTCGTGCCGGGACGAGCTGTTCTCGTCCCACCCCGCGTCTCCGCTGCTCCCGGAGGACCGCGCCCGCTTCACGGGGCTGCCGGTGACCTCGTACGACCCCGAGTGGCGCTTCGAGCTGCCGATCCACGCGCCGTCCGAACCGCGTCGGATGGACGTGGAGACCGGGACGGACGGCGTCGTGCCGTTCGACCTGCTCGGGACGGTGCGGGTCCCCCTCTCCGGAACCCTCGACGTCTGGCGTCTCTCGTCGTACGGCGGCGGCATCTTCGTGCCGGTCAAGGACGCGCTCGCCGGCCGGCCGGGCGGCACCTACGGCGGGGGCCGCTACCTCATCGACACCATCAAGGGCGCGGACCTCGGTCTCGACGCCGACGAGGACGAGGCGACCGTCGTACTCGACTTCAACTTCGCCTACAACCCGTCGTGCGCCTACGACCCGGCCTGGGCGTGCCCGCTGGCGCAGGCCGGCAACACGCTCGCGGTCGAGGTGCCCGTGGGCGAGCGGTACGCCGGGACGTACGCGTAGCGGCGGACGGGACCTGCGTGCAACCGGGCGCGAGCACGCCCGACGTCAGTGCGTGACCAGGGTGAGCCGCTGGGTCGGGCGCGTCATCGCGACGTACAGCGTGGCCGCGCCGAGCGCCGAGTCGCCCGCGAGGGAGTCGGGGTCGGCGAGGACGACGGCGTCGAACTCCAGGCCCTTCGCCTCGTACCCGCTGAGGACCGCGATCGGGCGCGTCAGACCGGCCGCGCCACGACCCGCATCGTCCCCGAAGCGCTCCGCGACCGCGGCGGCCACGGCCTCCACCTCGTGCGGAGGCGCGATCACCGCGAGCGAGCCCTGGGCGTCGATCCCCCGGTCGTGCTCGACCGCGGCGACCACCGCCTCCGACAGCGGCGATCCGCCGGCGGACACCCGCCGGATGGGCCAGTCGCCCTCGCGCACGGAGCGCGTCGGCGTGATCGGGAGTCCGGCGGCCTGGGCCAGACGTTCCGCCTCCTCGGCGATCTGCGCGGGCGTCCGGTAGTTGACCGTGAGCTCCTCCAGCCGCCAGGCGTCCTTGAAGTACGGCTGGAGCGCACCGGCCCAGCTGGACGCCCCCGCGGGCGACGACACCTGGGCGATGTCGCCCACGATGGTGAACGACTTCATCGGACAGCGCCGCAGCAGCACGCGCCACTGCATCGGCGAGAGCTCCTGCGCCTCGTCCACCACCACGTGGCCGTAGGTCCACGTGCGGTCTGCGGAGGCGCGCTCGGCCGTGGTGCCGCGGTCGACCTGCTCGGCGAAGCCGTCGGCGAGCTGCTCGGCACTGACCAGACCCTCCACCCCCATGTTGCGGATGGCGGCCCGGGCGTTCTCGAGGTCGCGCTTGCGCTGCCGGCCGCGCTCTCGGGCGGCGGGATCCGGCTTTCCGGGGAAGTCGCCGAGCAGCTCGGCGGCCTCGTCGAGCAGCGGCACGTCGGAGACCGTGAACGCGGCGGATCGGTCGCGCAGCAGCGCCGCACGCTGCGCCTCCGACCAACGCGGCGTCAGCTCGCCGAGCCACACGGGACGCGCATACAGGTCCTGCAGCAGCTTCTGCGGGGTGAGCGGCAGCCAGGCCGTGTTCAGGAGGACCCGCACATCGTATGAGGTGCGGAGATCCTCCCGCAGGACCTTCAGGTCGGCGTCGTCGATGGTCGAACCGGATGCGCGCAGCTGGGCGGCGAGCTGATCGGTCAGCTCGGCGAGCGCGTGCTTGACGAAGGTGACGCGGGCGACGTTGTGCGGCTTGCCCGAGCGCTGCGCCTTCGCGATGGCGCGCTGGATGAGGTCCGGTTGCACGACGAGCCGCTCGTTGTCGACGACGACCGTCTGCTCCTCCGCCGGGGCCTTCTGGCGGGAGCGCACGGCACGCGAGAGCAGGCGGGCCATCTGGGCGGAACCCTTCAGGCGCGCGGCTTCCGCACCGTCATCGGCCGTGGCCTCCACCCCCGGGAACAGCTCGCCGAGCGTCTGGAGCACGACCCCGGTCTCGCCGAGCGAGGGCAGCACCGCCTCGATGTAGCGCAGGAACGCCGTGGAGGGACCGACGACGAGCACGCCGGACGAGCCGAGCCGCTGCCGGTTGGCGTAGAGCAGATACGCGGCGCGGTGCAAGGCGACGGCCGTCTTGCCAGTACCGGGACCGCCCTGCACGACCAGGGCTCCGCGGAGATCGGAGCGGATGATGCGATCCTGCTCGGCCTGGATCGTCGCCACGATGTCGCTCATCCGGCCGGTCCGCTGCGCGGTCAGCGCGGCGAGCAGGGCACCCTCACCCTGCACCGTCTCCCCCGCCGACCGATCGCCGGCCAGCAGGGACTCGTCGAAGACCTCGTCATCGATCCGGACGACCTGGCGGCCGCTCATCGTGAGATGACGGCGGGCCCGGACGCCCATCCGCTCGCTCGCGGTCGCCTGGTAGAAGGCGCTCGCCTGCTGCGCCCGCCAGTCGACCAGGAGTGAGCGCTGCTCCTCGTCGCGCAGGCCGATGCGGCCGATGTACCGGTGAGCCGAGCCGTCGGCCGGCTCCTCGAGCAGGAGGCGGCCGAAGACGAGACGGGCGTCGACCTCGCGGAGCTGGGTGAGCTGATCCTCATAGAGCCGTGCGAACGCGTCGCGCTCGCTGCGCGCCTGATGGTTGCCGCCCACCGACTCACGGCGGACTCTGGTCAGGCTGTCGGCGGTCTCGGCCCGCAGGGCGTCCAGGCGCTCGTACAGGCCCTCGACGACCGCCCGCTCGCGATCGAGCTCCGATTCGTGCACCCGATGACCGCCTCTCGTTTCCGGGCCGAAAGTCTACGACCTCCAACCCGGACGGCGCTCACAGGCGAGCACGCTAGTATGGGAGGACTGCGAGCCATCCGAAGGCTCCTGCGTCGTAGAACGCACCGCGCGAGCGACGGGCCCCGCCCCGCTCACGCCACATTCTCACGGCGAACGAAACGTGCGACCCGCACCTTCGCCAGTTCCGTCCCGCGCGACCGAAACCCGTCGCGCCGGGACCCGATGCCTGAAAGGCACCAGTGACCACCACGACTTTCGCCGACCTCGGCGTGCCCGCTCCCCTCGTCGCCTCCCTCGCGGCCGACGGCAAGACCGAGCCGTTCCCCATCCAGGCCGACACCCTCCCCGACACGCTGTCGGGCCGCGACGTGCTCGGACGCGGCAAGACCGGCTCCGGCAAGACCATCGCGTTCAGCCTCCCGCTCGTCGCCCGGCTCTCCGACGGCGCCTCGCCGCGCGGCCGCAGCAGCCGTCCGCGCGGCCTGGTGCTCGCCCCGACCCGTGAGCTCGCCACCCAGATCGCCGCCACGCTCAAGCCGCTCGCCGACTCGGCCGGGCTCGCCATCACCACGATCTTCGGCGGTGTCTCGCAGAGCCGCCAGGTTGCCGCACTGCGCGCCGGCGTCGACATCGTCGTCGCCTGCCCGGGCCGCCTCGACGACCTCATGAAGCAGGGGGAGGTGTCCCTCGACCGGATCGAGATCACCGTGCTCGACGAGGCCGACCACATGGCCGACCTGGGGTTCCTCCCCGTCGTCACGCGCATCCTCGACAAGACCCCGGCCGGCGGCCAGCGCCTGCTCTTCTCCGCCACGCTCGACAACGGCGTGGACAAGCTCGTCAAGCGGTTCCTGCGCAACGAGGCGATGCACTCCGTCGACGACGCGACCAGCCCGGTCGAGGCGATGACCCACCACGTCTTCGAGGTGCCGGACCCCGACGCGAAGAAGGACCTCGTGACCGCGCTCGCCTCGGGCCGCGGCCGCCGCATCCTCTTCACGCGCACCAAGCACCAGGCCAAGCGGCTCGCCAAGCAGCTCACGTCGTCGGGCATCCCGGCTGTGGATCTGCACGGCAACCTCTCCCAGCCCGCACGCGACCGCAACCTGGCCGCGTTCGGCTCGGGCGAGGTGCGCGTGCTCGTCGCGACCGACGTGGCCGCGCGCGGCGTGCACGTGGACGACGTCGAGCTCGTCGTGCACGTGGACCCGCCGGCGGAGCACAAGGCGTACCTGCACCGCTCCGGCCGCACCGCCCGCGCAGGCAGCGCCGGCGACGTCGTCACCGTGATGCTCTCCGAGCAGGCCGGCGATGTGAAGACCCTCCTGCGCCACGCGGCCATCACGGTGACCCCGCAGCGCGTCTCCGCGACGTCGGCCGCGGTGACCGAGCTCGTCGGCGAGCCGGCCGAGCGCGTCGCGCCGTCGTCCGCCCCGGCAGCAGCGGCCGGCGGCCAGGCCGGCGGCGGGCGCTCGGGCGCCGGACGCTCCGGCGGCGGGCGCGCGGGTGCTGGACGGTCGGGCGCTGGACGCTCGGGCGCGGGGCGCTCGGGTGGCCAGAGCTCCCGCGGACAGAGCTCCCGCGGACAGAGCGGCGACGCGACGACGCACGGCGGGGAGACCGCCGGTGGCGGACGACGTCGCGGCGGACGCGGCCGTGGCGCGGCAGTCGAGAACGGCCAGGCGCGTGACGGCCAGCAGCGTGACGGCCAGGGTCGTCGCCGCGGCGGCCAGGGCGGCCAGTCGCGCGGTCAGGGCGGCCAGTCGCACGGGGTCCAGAGCGCCGGTGGTTCGCACGGCTCCCGCGGGCGTGACGCAGCCTCCGAGGGCGGACACCGCTCCGGTGAGCGCTCCGCAGCCAAGCAGTCGTCGGGACGCGGCGGCGAGCGCCGCTCCGGCGGCCCGATGCGTATGGGTGACCTGGTCAACTCCGGCACGAGCCGGGGCCTGGGCTCCCGTCGCGCGCGCGGCTGACCCGGCGCTCCCTCCCGCAGCGTCGCACCGAGGGGTCGCGAACTGCCGCTCCGGCCGCGCCGGAGCGACAGTTCGCGACCCCTCGGTGCGCCCTATGCGTTCGCTTGGGCGGCCAGGGCTGCGACCAGGCCGGTGACGAGGCGGTCGAACGTGCGGTCGAGGTCGTCGGGGAGGCCGAAGCCGCCGCCGAGCTCGAGGCTGAGGAACCCGTGGAGGGCGCTGCGGAGGATGCGGATGGCATCGATCTGCGCGTCGTCGGGGAGGCCGAAGCCGCGGATGACGGCGGCGAGCACCTGGATGGTCTCGTCGGCACGGGCGACGAGCTCGGCGTCGGCGGGGTCGGCGAGGTGCGGGGCGACCTGGGTGGCTGCGTACCGGCCGGGGTGGGCACGCGCGTAAGCGCGCACGGCGGTGGCCGCCGAACGCACCGCGTCTTCTCCGGAGCGGCCGATGGTCGCAGCGGCGAGTGCCCGCGTGAGCTCGCCCACCGCCTCCGTGGCGACCACGCGGCGCAGGTCGTCGAGGGACTGGACGTGCTTGTAGAGGCTGGGCACGGCGACCCCGGCCCGGGAGGCGACAGCGGCGAGGGTCAGCCGATCGAAGCCCGCGACACCGCCCTGGTCGACGAGGTCGAGGGCGACGGCGGTGACAGCGGCGCGGTTGAGGCCCGCCCTAGGCACGCGCGGCCTCCCAGCCTTCCGCGCGGCGCTCGCTCAGGAAGGCGAGCGTCGCCGGGACGGTGACATCGGGCCGCTGAGCGTGCGGATAGTGGGCCGCGTCCGCCACCCGGACGACCTCCGCGCCCAGCGACTCGATCCAATCGGCCTCGGCGGAGGCGTCGGGGAAGTCCGGGTCGAGCTCGCCGACGAAGGCGAGCATCGGAGCGTGGACCTCGGGCAGGCGGGGCTCCACCACCGAGTGGGTGAGCTGGAGGGTCAGCCGGCGGAAATCGCGCAGGCGCCCGGGCTCCCGCAGGCTCGCCCGGATGGCCGCCACATGCTCGCCGAGCCACGGGGCCGTGCGGCCCCTGTTGAGCGGTTTCGTGTAGTAGCCGGCCCAGAACGCCGCGCCCCACGGCCCCGCGAACAGCAGCCGGAACAGCGCGTGCTGGAACCAGGAGGCGACCGGGCTCGTCGCCGGGTCGCGCAGAAGCGGACCGTAGAGCACGAGGCCGGCGATCGCGTCGGGGCGCTCGGCGGCGGCCCAAGCGGCGGAGGCCGCACCCATCGAATTGCCCAGCACGACGGCGGGACCGCCGAGCGCGTCGATCAGGGCGAGCAGATCTTCGCCGGTGGCGACGTCTCCGAACGTGCGGAAGCCGGTATCGGAGTCGCCGTGCGAGCGGAGGTCGGTGACCGCGACGCGGAGACCGGCGTCGACGAGCGGACCGACCAGCTCGCGGTAGCTGGAGCGGAGGTCGCCCATCCCGGGGACGGCGACCACGAGCGGGCCGGAGCCCTCGACGGTGTAGCTGATGCGTCCCTCGGGGCGCTGCAGGAAATGGACCTGCGAGGCGATGGAAGTCTTCATAGCCATAAAGCTAATACCATTAGCTATAGATCGCAAGCCCCTTCACCGCGTCAGCGGCGGCTTCACTCGGCCGCCGACTCGCCCGGCAACAGCACCGGGTATGCCTCGGCCGCGTCCGCCGAGATGCTCACCTCCCGCCAGGCGCCCGCCTCCGCGAGCTGCCGCCGGGAGTAGTCGGCCGCCATGGTGGCGGCCGTCCGCCCGAGCGGGAGATGCGAGGGCTGTTCGGCGGCGTGGGCGACGCGGACGAGGATCTCCGCGGCGCGTTCCGGGTCGCCGGCCATCACACGGCCGGACCGGAGAAGGCCCATCGCGCCGACGGTGGACTCGTACCCGGCAGGGATGTCGCCGACCGTCATCGACGACCCCGCCCAATCGGTGGCGAATCCGCTCGGCTCGACGACCAGGACGCGCACACCGAACGGAGCCGTCTCGGCCGCCAGCACGCGGCTGAAGCCGTCCACCGCGAACTTGGCCGCCTGATAGGAGCCGATCCCCGCCGAGCCTCCCACGCGTCCGCCGATGGACGAGAACTGGATGACGAGGCCGCCGCCCTGCTCGCGCAACAGCGGGATCGCGGCGGTGGTGACGTTGTAGACGCCCCAGAAGTTCGTCTCGAACTGGGCGCGGAAGTCATCCGGCGACCCTGTCTCGATGGGGGCGACGTTGGCGTAGCCGGCGTTGTTGACGAGCACGTCGATACGGCCGAAGCGGTCCCGCGCGGCCGAGAGCGCCGCCCGGGCGGCGACGGGGTCGGTGACATCGAGAGGCAGGGTGACGACGCGGTCGTCGCCGTACGCGGCGACGAGGCCGGCCAGCTGCTCGGGAGTGCGCGCGGTGGCGGCGACACGGTCGCCGCGGCGGAGGGCCGCCTCCGCGAGGGCGCGGCCGAAGCCGCGCGACGAACCGGTGATGAACCAGGTGAACTCAGACATGCTCGTTAGTACAACACTGTTTCGTTATTAACGCAACTTGGTTGCACTAGGCTGGAGGGATGCCGACCGAACCGTTCGAACGCGCCCGCTCCGCCGACGCCAAGCGGGCGCGCGAGCAGGCGATCCTGCAGGCTGCGCGCGGGGAGGCGCAGAAGCGGGGCATCCGGGAGATCACGCTCACCGACATCGCGGACGCCGTGGGGATGCACAAGTCGGGGCTGCTCCGCTACTTCGAGACGCGCGAGCAGATCTTCCTGCGGCTCACGGCGGAGGAGTGGCGGTCCTGGGCGGAATGGCTCCTGCCACTGCTCTCGTCATGGCGGAGCGCGAGCCCGCTGCGATTGGCCGCGGCACTGAGCGACACGCTCGTCTCGCGCCCCCTGTTCTGCGATCTGCTCGCCCACACGCCCCTCAACCTCGAACGCAATGTGTCCGTCGACACCGTGCGCGAGTTCAAGCTCGACGTGCACACGCACGTCGAGGCGATCGCCGGGGAACTGCGACGGTTGCGCCCGGGACTCACCGAGCCGCAGGCGATCGACGTGATCGCGACGGCCACCAGCATGGCGGGCGCCCAGTGGCAGATGGCGACGCCCGGCCCCGAGCTGCAAGCGCTCTACCGCAGCGACCCGCGGCTGCGGCACGCGATCGTCGAGGTCGGCCCGCGATTGACGCGCGTGCTGACCGCGCTGCTGACGGGGATGGCCGACGCGGACTGACCACGCGGCCTGATCACGCGGCCTCGGCGGCGTGGCCGACGGATCTCGTGACTCGCGTGTCGCGACTCGTGGCCGGCGAGCCGCTCTACGGAGCGACCCGCCCCACCGAGGCCATGGCCGCCTTGACCAGCGCTCCCCTGCCGCCCTCCAGCTCTTCGGCGACCGTCGGGGAGACCGCCTCCTCCGGCGTCATCCACGTGAGCTCGAGCGCATCCTGGCGCGGCTCGCAGGTTCCGGTGACGGGCACGACGTAGGCGAGGGAGACGGCGTGCTGGCGATCGTCGGTGAACGCGGTGACTCCGGGCATGGGGAAGTACTCGGCGACCTGGAAGGGCACGGCGCTGGCGGGAAGCAGGGGGAAGGCCATGGGGCCGAGATCCTTCTCGAGATGGCGGAACAGTGCCTCCCGCAGTGTCTCGCCGTACATCACGCGGCCGGAGACGATGGTGCGGGTGATCTCGCCGACCGCGTTGGCCCGCAGCAGGATGCCGACCTCCGTCACCTGGCCGAGACCGTCCACGCGCACCGGCACGGCCTCGACATAGAGCAGCGGCAGCCGGCGCCGGATCTGCTCCAGCTCGATGTCGCTGAGCCACGCCGGCCCGGGCTGTGCGCCGTCGCCGGGCAGCGGATCGGGGGTGGGATCGGGATCCGGGGTGCGCACGCTCATGGGTCGATATTACGGACAGAGCGCGCCACCGCCACCGAGGGTGGACAGATCTGTTGACGGACGACACGCGATCGGGGGCTGTGGAGCGGATCGTGCTGGGGGACAGAATGATCTGTGTGCCTCTTCCCACACCCGAACTCCGCATCGACCGCGATGCCGTCCTCTGGTCGGCCGGCGAGAAGGACAGAGGGGGCCGCCCCCTCCTCGTCCTCTTGCACGGCTACGGATCGGACGAAGCCGACCTGTTCGGGATCTCCGCCTATCTGCCTCTGGAGCCCGTGATCGCGTCTCTGCGCGCACCCATCCCCGAGGGGCCCGGTTTCGCGTGGTTCTCGCGCTTCACCAACGTGACGACCGACCCGCTCGCGGGGAACGCCGACGCCGCCGCGCGCGCGGTCCTCGACTGGCTCGACGAACAGCCCGTGACCCCGACCGGCCTGCTCGGCTTCTCGCAAGGCGGTGCCATGGCGCTGCAGCTGCTGCGGCTCGCACCCGAGCGCTTCGACTACGCCGTGCAGCTGTCGGGCTTCATGGTGCAGGGCGAGCACGCCGGCGACGCCGACCTGGCCCGCGAGCCGGTCCCGGTGTTCTGGGGACGCGGCACGCACGACGACACCATCCCGCCCTCGGCCGTCGATCGCACGGCCCGCTGGCTGCCCGGGCACTCGGCCCTCGACGCCCGCATCTACGAAGGTCTCGGCCACGGCATCTCGTCGATCGAGCTCGGCGACATCTCCACGTTCATCCGTGCACAGCTGACGCGCTGATCCGCGCCGCACGATGCGGACCGAACGCGGAGAACGGCCCGGGCGGAAGCGACATCCTGTCCACATCGCCGGGGCGCGGGAGGGGCGGTGCGGGCGAGACGGTCCGCGGGTTCCGGGTGTCGGTGGTCGGGGGCAGGATGGTGGGGATGGGCGACGTGCTCGAGCGGTTCTCCCCCGCGACCCGTGAATGGTTCCGCGGGGCTTTCGCCGCGCCCACGGCCGCGCAGGAGGGTGCGTGGGAGGCCATCTCGCACGGCCGCCACGCGCTCGTCATCGCCCCCACTGGCTCCGGCAAGACGCTCGCCTCCTTCCTCTGGGCGATCGACCGGCTCGCGAGCGAGGAACGCCCTCCGGACGCCCCGAAGGGCACACGCGTCCTCTACATCTCGCCGCTCAAGGCGCTCGGGGTGGACGTGGAGCGCAATCTGCGTGCGCCGCTCGTCGGCGTGACGCAGACGGCCAAGAGGCTGGGGGCCGAACCTCCGCACGTGACCGTCGGCGTGCGCTCGGGCGACACCCCGTCGTCGGACCGCCGGGCGCTCGTCACGAACCCGCCGGACATCCTCATCACGACGCCCGAGTCGCTGTTCCTCATGCTCACCTCGCAGGCGCGCGAGACCCTCGCCTCGGTCGAGACGGTGATCGTCGACGAGGTGCACGCCGTCGCCTCGACCAAGCGCGGCGCGCACCTCGCGCTCTCCCTGGAGCGCCTCGACGCACTGCTGCCGAAGCCCGCCCAGCGCATCGGGCTCTCCGCGACCGTACGCCCGCCGGAGGAGGTCGCACGCTTCCTCGGCGGGCGCGGGCCGGTCGAGGTGGTCGCGCCGCCGTCGGGCAAGCGCTTCGACCTGCGGGTCGTGGTGCCGGTCGAGGACATGAGCGAACTCGGCACCTCCACGTTCGCCAGCGACAACGACGACGGCTCTCCCCCGCAGGCCGGCTCGATCTGGCCGCACGTCGAGGAGGCGATCGTCGACCGCGTCGTCGAGCACCGGTCCTCCATCGTCTTCACGAATTCGCGCAGGCTCGCCGAGCGCCTGACCGCGCGCCTCAACGAGATCTACGAGGAGCGCGTGCTGGGCGGCGCGCTCGACGCGGCGGGGCAGCGGCGGCCGCCCGCCGAGCTGATGGGCGGATCCGGTCAGACCCGTGGTTCGCAGGCCGTCGCCGACGACGCGGATGCCCTCGTGCTGGCCCGTGCACACCACGGCTCCGTCAGCAAGGAGCAGCGCGCCCTCATCGAGGACGACCTGAAGACCGGCCGCCTGCGCTGCGTGGTGGCGACGTCGAGCCTGGAGCTCGGCATCGACATGGGCGCCGTCGACCTCGTGGTGCAGGTGGAGGCGCCCCCGTCGGTCGCGAGCGGCCTGCAGCGGGTGGGGCGCGCCGGCCACCAGGTCGGCGAGGTCTCGCGCGGCGTGGTCTTCCCCAAACACCGCGCCGACCTCATCCACTCGGCCGTCGCGACCGAGCGGATGACGGCGGGGCTCATCGAGACCCTGCGCGTCCCCGCGAATCCGCTCGACATCCTCGCCCAGCAGACCGTGGCCGCGTGCGCGCTGGAGCCGCTCGACGCGGACGACTGGTTCGACACGGTGCGCCGCAGCGCCCCATTCGCGACCCTCCCTCGCAGCGCGTACGACGCCACGCTCGACCTCCTGGCCGGGCGCTACCCCTCCGACGAGTTCGCCGAGCTGCGCCCCCGGGTGGTGTGGGATCGCGACAGCGGCGAGATCACCGGCCGACCGGGGGCGCAGCGCCTCGCTGTCACGAGCGGCGGCACCATCCCCGACCGCGGCCTGTTCGGCGTCTACATGGTCGGCGAGAAGGCCAGCCGCGTCGGCGAGCTCGACGAGGAGATGGTCTACGAGTCGCGTGTCGGAGACGTGTTCGCGCTCGGCTCGACGAGTTGGCGCATCCAGGAGATCACCCACGACCGCGTGCTGGTCACTCCGGCGTTCGGCGAGCCGGGTCGGCTGCCGTTCTGGAAGGGCGACGGCCTCGGCCGCCCGGTGGAGCTGGGCCGTGCGGTCGGCGCCTTCCAGCGCGAGCTGAGCACGGCTTCCCCCGCCGATGCCGAGCTGCGCTGCGTCGAGGCAGGGCTCGACGCCTGGGCCACCAGCAACCTCCTGTCGTTCCTGGACGAGCAGAAGACGGCCACCGGGCACGTTCCGACCGACCGCACGCTCGTGGTCGAACGCTTCCGCGACGAACTCGGCGACTGGCGCGTGATCCTGCATTCCCCGTACGGCATGCAGGTGCACTCGCCGTGGGCGCTGGCCGTGCAGGCGCGGGTGCGCGAACGCTACGGAATCGACGCGGGCGCCATGGCGGCGGACGACGGGATCATCGTGCGTATTCCCGACACGGAATCCCAGCCGCCCGGAGGCGAGCTCTTCGTCTTCGAACCGCAGGAGCTGGACGAACTCGTGACCGCCGAGGTCGGCGGCTCCGCGCTGTTCGCCTCGCGCTTCCGCGAGTGCGCGGCGCGCGCCCTGCTGCTGCCGAAGTACAACCCGGGCAAGCGGTCGCCGCTTTGGCAGCAGCGGCAGAAGGCGTCGCAGCTGCTCGATGTCGCGCGCAAGTACCCGAGCTTCCCGATCATCCTCGAGACCATCCGCGAGTGCCTGCAAGACGTCTACGACCTCCCGGCGCTCGACGAGGTCGCCAAGCAGATCGAGCAGCGCAGCATCCGCATCGTCGAGGCGAGCACGGAGAGCGCGTCGCCCTTCGCGCGGTCGCTCCTGTTCGGCTACGTCGCGGCCTTCATGTACGAAGGCGACAGCCCTCTCGCCGAGCGCCGTGCGGCCGCACTGTCGCTCGACGCGGGACTCCTCGCCGAGCTGCTCGGCCGCGCCGAGCTCCGCGAGCTGCTCGATCCGGCCGTGATCGAGCGGGTCGAGCTGCAACTCCAGCGGCTCGACCCCGAGCGGCGGGTGCGGGGCGTGGAGGGCGTGGCGGACCTCCTGCGCCTGCTCGGGCCGCTGAGCACGGAGGAGATCGCACAGCGCATGCAGGCGGAGGACGGGGCGACCGCCTCGGACGAGGGATCCCTGCCCGACGCCCTCCCGCACGCTTCGCTCACCGAGGCGACCGCGCATCTCGCCGCGCTGGTGGAGACGAAGCGCGCCCTCGCGGTGACGATCGCGGGCGTCGAGCGGTTCTCCGCCATCGAAGATGCCAGCCGGCTGCGCGACGCGCTCGGCGTGCCACTCCCGATCGGCGTGCCGGTCGCCTTCATCGAGCCGGTCGACGATCCGCTCGGCGACCTGGTCAGCCGGTTCGCACGCACCCACGGTCCCTTCGAGACCGCGGAGGTCGCCACCCGGTTCGGGCTCGGCACCGCGATCGTCCACGACGCCCTCCGCCGCCTCGCGCACGACGGACGGGTGGTCGAAGGCGAGTTCCGGCCGCACGCCCACGGCAGCGAGTGGAGCGACGCCGAGGTGCTCCGCCGGCTGCGGCGGATGTCGCTCGCGGCCCTCCGCCACGAGGTCGAGCCGGTCGACACGGCGACGTTCGCGCGGTTCCTTCCGGACTGGCAGCACGTCGGCTCCACCCTACGCGGGGTGGATGCGGTCGCCTCCGTGGTCGAACAGCTCGCGGGGGCGCGCATCCCGGCGTCGGCGTGGGAGTCGCTCGTGCTGCCCAGCCGTGTCGCCGACTACAGCCCGACGATGCTCGACGAGCTGACGGCGAGCGGTGAGGTGATCTGGGCGGGCGACGGGTCGCTCCCGGGGTCGGACGGCTGGGTGAGCCTCCACCTCGCGGACTCCGCCCCCCTCACGCTCGCGCCTCCGGGCGAGCACGAACCGGACGAGCTGCAGGGGGCGGCGCTCGACGCGCTGTCCCGCGGCGGCGGATTCTTCTTCCGCCAGCTGTCGGACGCGCTCGGCGCTGCGGCGGGCGAGCCGGTCGACGACTCAGCGCTCGTCACCGCCCTCTGGGATCTCGTCTGGGCGGGGCTGGTCACGAACGACACGCTCGCACCGCTCCGCACGCTCACCGGGAGCGGGTCCGGCGCGCACAAGCGCCCCCGTCAGCCCGCGCGTGCGCGCATGTACCGCGGTCGCGCTGCCGCCCGGTCGGCGATGGTGACACGGATGGGGCCGCCGACGGTCGCGGGCCGCTGGTCCCTGCTGCCCGAGCGCGACCTCGACTCCACGGTGCGGGCGCACGGACAGGCGGAGACGCTGCTCGATCGCTACGGCGTCGTGACGCGCGGCTCCGTCATGAACGAGGGGACGCCCGGCGGGTTCGCCCTCGCCTACAAGGTGCTCAGCGGCTTCGAGGAGACGGGACGCGCGCGGCGCGGCTACTTCGTCGAGACGCTCGGCGCCGCCCAGTTCGCCACCGGTGCGACGGTCGACCGGATGCGCGGCTTCACCCGCGACCCGCTGCAAGAGCGCGCCTACGCCGCGGTCGCCCTCGCCGCGACGGACCCGGCCAACCCGTACGGAGCGGCGCTCCCGTGGCCGGCCGCCCCGGGCGAGACCGGCACCGGGCACCGCCCGGGACGCAAGGCGGGCGCGCTCGTCGTGCTCGTCGACGGCGAGCTGGCGCTCTACGTCGAGCGCGGCGGCAAGAGCCTGCTCTCGTTCGTGGACCCCGAGGCGCCCGCGAGCCCCCTGGCGCTCGCCTCCGCCTCCCGTGCACTCGCGGCGCTCGTCACCGGGCGCCGCGTCGACAAGCTGGCCGTCGAGACGGTCAACGGGGCCTTCGTGCTCGGGACGCCGACCGGCGACGCGCTCGCCGAGGCCGGCTTCCTCCCCATCCCGCGCGGTCTGCGGCTGCGATCATGAGGTGGCGACCGTGACCGACGGAATCCGGCGGGGGCCGCGTGCCCGAGGGTGACACCGTCTATCAGGCCGCCCGCCGGCTTCGGGAGTCGCTGGCCGGGCGCATCCTGACCGCCACCGATTTCCGGGTGCCGCGCTTCGCCACCGTCGACCTCTCCGGAGAGCGCGTCGACGACGTGCTCAGCCGCGGAAAGCACCTGCTGATGCGAGCGGGCGGGTTCACCATCCACTCGCACCTCAAGATGGAAGGCTCGTGGGAGGTGTACCGGTCGGGCGAGCGCTGGCGGCATCCGGCCTTCCAGGCGCGGGTGGTGCTGCGGACCGCGGAGGCCGAAGCGGTCGGATTCCTGCTCGGCATCCTCGAGGTCGTGCCGCGGTCGAAGGAGCAGGACGTCGTCGGGCACCTCGGTCCCGATCTGCTCGGCGCGGACTGGGATGCGGACGAGGCCGTGCGGCGGGTCTCCGCTCGTCCTGACATTCCGATCGGCGTGGCACTGCTCGACCAGCGGAATCTCGCGGGGCTGGGCAATGTGTACGCGAACGAGTTGTGCTTCTTGCGCGGCATGCTGCCCACACGACCGGTGGCGGAGGCCGACGTGCCCGCCGCCGTCGACCTGGGCCACCGGCTCATCGTCGCGAACCGCGACCGGCCGCTCCGGGTCACCACCGGCGACACGCGCCGCGGCCGGAACACGTGGGTGTACGGGCGGGGCGGCCAACCGTGCCGCCGCTGCGGCACACACATCCGCCGCACGGAGCTCGGACGCACCGAGCTCGAGGAGCGTGTCACCTACTACTGCCCCTCGTGCCAGACCTGACCCCGCGCTTTCTCGCGCGCCCGCGCACCGCCGGTTGCGCGGAATCCGGGGGCGAGACCGCCGAGCACGCGGAGAATCCGCGTACTCGGCGGTGACCGGTCAGGCCGCGGCCGTGGCGAGCGCGCCGGTGCGGACGGTCTCGAGGGCGGCGGACCAGGACTCGAGCTGCTCGAAGAGCGGGGTGAGGGCGGCCTCCTGCTGAGCGGTGGGCTTGAGCGACCAGTTCTCGAAGTCGTGGGCCAGGCTCAGGCCGACGAAGGCGCTGACCGTCGCGACCTGCAGCTGCGAGAGGACGAGGCGCAGGTGCTCGACCGCACGGGCGCCGCCGAAGACGCCATAGCTGACGAAGCCGGCGGCCTTGTTGTTCCACTCGGCGCCGACGAAGTCGATGGCGTTCTTGAGGGCACCGGACGTGCTGTGGTTGTACTCGGGCGTGACGAACAGGTAGCCGTCGAACTCGGCGATCTTCGCCGCCCAGGCCTTGGTGTGGTCGTTCGCGTACTGCCCCATCGCGGCCGGCATGGCCTCGTCGAGGTGCGGCAGGTTCCAGTCGGCGAGGTCGACGAGCTCGTACTCGACGCCCGGGCGCTTCGCGGCGTGCTCGTAGACCCAGCGGGCGACGGCCTCGCCGTTGCGGCCCGGGCGGGTGCTGCCGATGATGATGGCGATCTTCGTCATGTCCATCCTTCGATAATTAGGTGACGTGTCACCCTGTGCGAACCCCGGCATCCACTGCCGCATTCCCGCCGCGCCGACGGAATCCGCCGGACTCGGCTCGTCGCATGGATCCGCGGCACCCGCCACAGCCCGATGACGTCAACCTCCCGTCCGACGCCTCCGAGGAGGAGCGGCGGCAGGCTCCGTGACTCCGGAGTTCTCCGCCGCCACGCCGCGTAATTCACCGGAATGCCGGAGATCGTGAGCCGGTCCGGGCGGATCTCCGGATTGAGTGGGGCGGAGGCGCGGGAGGGCGGAGGCGCGGGTGACCGGCGCGGAGAGGGCCGTCGCGTGCGAGGATGGCGTATGCCCACCGCGCGCACCCGGCCAGACCCGCGCAAGCTCAGCGCCGACGAAGAAGAGCTCTTCCACGCGTTCTATCTGATGCGCCGCGGCTTCGACCGAACCCTCGATGCGCAGCTGCAGCGCGACGACGGCATCTCCATCTCCGAGCTCGAGGTGCTCATGGCCCTCGTCCGCTCCCCCGGCCGACGCCTGCGCGTGCGTGATCTGGTGGCCCTCACCGGCTGGGAGAAGAGCCGTGTCTCGCACCAGGTGACGCGGATGGCGGGGCGCGGGCTGGTGGAGCGGCAGGACTGCGCGGAGGATCGCCGGGCCAGCTGGATCCAGCTGACCGGGGACGGCCGTCGTGTCGTCGTCCGTGCACTGCCGGAGCACACGAAGACCATCCGCCGCATCCTCTACGACGCGATCACACCCGAGCAGCAGGAGACGCTGCTGGAGATCTCGCAGCGGATGACGGCGGCGATGGAGGCCGCGCTCGACGCTGCGGGCGCGGACTGCCCCGAGGCGACGACGGACTGAACGTTCTCGCAGGGGCGCCGCTCGCCTGCTGAGGTCCGCCTGGGAGGTCGGAGCCGAAACCCTGGCGATTCGTCGGGAACACCGCCGAAACCAGGGGCTCTTCAGCCTCGGCGCTCTAGCGTTCTCGTGTGCGACGACCGAATCTCCCCGACACCCCCGGCGCCGACGGCCGTGACGACTCCCGCGAGCCGGCGACCGAGGTCTTCGGCCGCGTGCCCGCGGCCGACCCCCGGCGGCCCGTGCGCGCGACGAGACCGGCGTCGGCCGTGCGGTCCGGCGCGGGAGCGGCGGGCGCGGGGAGCGCGGGCGGCGCCGGCTACGGCGGATTCGACCCGTTCGGCAGCGCGGCCGCCGACGAGGCCGAGACCGGGCGAGGCGGCGGCTCCGGACGCGGCAGCTCCGGGCGCGGCGGACGCGGTCGCGGTGGGCGCGGCGGCGACGGCTCGGGAGGCGCGGGCGGCGGCAAACGCGGCCGCGACCCCCGCAAGCGCCGGCGCACCAAGCGCATCGTCGCCTGGACCGCCGGGACCCTCGCGGTGCTGCTCGTCGTCCTCGGCGGCTACGCGGCCTACAGCTACTTCCGCTTCGTCAACGGCGTGACGCACGTCGACGTGATCTCGAAGTCGGGGAAGGATGTCGACGGCACCGATCAGAACATCCTGCTCGTCGGCGACGACCACCGGCCCGACGGCGCCACGCAGGCCGAGCTCGACCAGCTGAGCACCACCGACGACGGCGGCGGCACGAACACCGACACGATGATGATCCTGCACATCCCGGCGGACGGGAAGTCGGCGACGCTCATCTCGCTGCCCCGCGACTCGTGGGTGGACGTGCCCGGTCACGGGATGAACAAGCTCAACGCCGCGTTCTCCCTCGGCGGGGGCGCGACCGATCCGACGAGCGGCGCCAAACTCCTCATCGACACCGTCCAGAACCTGACCGGCCTGTCGATCGACCACTACGTGCGGGTCTCCCTGCTCGGCTTCTACACGATCGCGCAGGCGCTCGGGCCGGTGCAGGTGTGCCTCAACGAGGCGGTCGACGACCCCTACTCCGGTGCGAACTTCCCCGCCGGCGTCTCGACCCTCGATGCCAAGCAGGCGCTGTCGTTCGTGCGTCAGCGCCACGGCCTCCCACGCGGGGACCTCGATCGCGTCGTGCGTCAGCAGTACTTCCTCTCGGTGGAGGCGCACAAGTTCCTCTCGGCGGGCACCCTGCTCAACCCGGGCAAGCTGACCAACGTGCTCGACGCCGTGAGCGGGTCGCTCGAGACCGACCCCGGCCTGAACTTCCTGCAGCTGGCCGCTCAGCTGCAGGGTCTCACCGGCGGCAAGATCCAGTCGGCGACCATCCCGATCTCCGGCACGCCGACGATCACCGTCGACGGCGAGGACCTCTCCATCGTCGAGGTCGACACGGCCGCCATGCCGGCGTTCATCCAGAGCCTGATGGGCACTCCGAGCGCCTACGAGAAGGCCACCGCGGCGAAGCCCGCCGACACGACCGTGACCGTGCTGAACGGCGGCAGCCAGAACGGCGCGGCGGGCACGGCGACCGAGGCGTTCGCCGCCGCGGGATTCAAGACGGGCACCCCGGGGGACGCGGACACCGTCGCCACCACGACCATCCAGTACCCGTCGGGCCAGGAGGCGCAGGCCAAGGCCGTCGCCGCGCTGCTCCCGAGAGCCGCGGTGCAGGAGACCAGCAGCGTCTCCGGCGTGACGGTCGTGCTCGGCGACGACGGCATCATGCCGTCCGCCGGCGGCGCCTCCTCGGGTGGCTCCTCTGGCTCGAGCGGCTCAGGATCGGCACCCGCGCCGACGCCGACCCCGTCCGGACCGGCAAAGACCTACAGCGACACCGTCTGCATCAACTGACCGCTTGCCTCCGCCGGCCCGTCAGTCGAACAGCCGCCGGAAGATGTTCGTGTCCGCCAGGTCGACCAGCTCGTCGCCGCGGCCCGACATGATCGTGCGGAGCGCGTAGAGGGTGAATCCCTTGACCTGCTCGGCCGTGATCGCGGGCGGGATGCTGAGCTC
The DNA here is from genome assembly GCF_020521355.1 of Leifsonia sp. LS1. Classification (NCBI taxonomy): domain Bacteria; kingdom Bacillati; phylum Actinomycetota; class Actinomycetes; order Micrococcales; family Microbacteriaceae; genus Leifsonia; species Leifsonia sp. LS1. The sequence continues at coordinate 266,550 of NZ_BPER01000003.1, read as the reverse complement.
CTGACGCGCGGTGACGACGTCGATCAGAGCGGGACCGTCGTGCGCGAACGCCGTGCGGAGGGCGCTCTCCAACTCGTCCGGCTTCTCGACCCGCTGGCCGTGCAGGCCGATGGCCTGCGCGACCTGGGCGAAGTCCGGGTTGTCGAGTCCTGTGCCGAAGTTGACGAAACCGGCGGCCTTCATCTCCACCTCGACGAAGTTCAGGGACGAGTTGTTGAACACGACGATCTTGACCGGAAGCCTGTTCTGGCGGAGCGTCAGCAGTTCGCCGAGGAGCATCGCGAGGCCGCCGTCCCCGGCGAGCGCGACGATCTGCCGGTCGGGGAAGGCGGCCTGCGCCCCGATCGCATGCGGGAGGGCGTTGGCCATCGAGCCGTGCGAGAACGAGCCGATGAGCCGCCTCCGGCCGTTCATCCGGAGGTAGCGCGCAGCCCAGACGACCGGCGAGCCGACGTCGGGGATGAAGACGGCGTCGTCCGTCGCCAGCTCGCTGATCAGGCGCGCGACGTACTGCGGGTGGATGGGCGTGCGGTTGCGGTCGTTGACGGCCAGCTCGTCGAGGCTCTTGCGCGCCTTGGCGTAGTGCGCGGTCGAGGAGTCGAGGTGCTTGGTGTCCGAGCGCTCCTTCAGCAGCGGGAGGAGCGCCTCCGCCGTGTCCGCGACGCTGCCGACCAGGCCGAGGTCGATCGGAGTGCGGCGGCCGAGGTTCTCGCCGCGGAGGTCCACCTGGATGATCTTCGCCTTCGACGGGTAGAACTGCTGATACGGGAAGTCGGTGCCCAGCATGAGCAGCACATCACACGACTCCATCGCCCGGTAGCCGGACGAGAAGCCGAGGAGACCGGTCATACCCACGTCGTACGGGTTGTCGTACTCGATGAACTCCTTGCCACGGAGGGCGTGCACGACCGGGGCTTTGAGAGCCCCCGCGAGCCGGATGAGCTCGGTGTGGCCGCCCTCGACACCGGCGCCCGCCAGGATGGTGACCTTCTTCGCGCCGTTCAGGATGTCGGCCGCGGCGCGCAGCTCTCCGTCGGTCGGCCGGGTGACGCGCGGCGAGTAGACGATGGGCGCCGACGTGCGACGTCCCGTGCTCTCCTTCAGGAAGATCTCGCCCGGGACCACGACGACCGCGACGCCGCGACGCTCGACAGCGGTGCGCATGGCGATCTCGAGCACGCGCGGCAGCTGCTCCGGGATCGACACGAGCTCGGTGTAGACCGCCGCCTCCCGGAACATGTCCTGCGGGTGCGTCTCCTGGAAGTAGGTGCTCCCGATCTCGGGGCCCGGGATCTGCGCCGCGATCGCGAGCACGGGGACCCGGCTGCGGTTGGCGTCGAACAGGCCGTTGATCAGATGGAGGTTGCCCGGGCCGCAGCTGCCCGCGCAGACCGCGAGCTCACCCGTGAGGGCGGCCTCCGCCGCGGCCGCGAACGCCGCCGCCTCCTCGTGGCGCACGTGCTCCCAGGCGACGTCGCCATCCCGTCGCAGCGCGTCGGTGAAGCCGTTGAGGGAGTCACCGGGGATGCCGTACACCCGCTTCACCCCCGCATCCTTGATGATCTCCACGATGGTGTCGGCGACGGTGGGCATAGCGGGTCTCCTGATGGTCGGCGGGCGATACAGCCCACGCTAGCCCCCGGTCGCGCCGCTGACGAGGGGTGCGTCGCGGCCGGTTAGACTGACCCTCGGGGACTGCACCGCACCGCGGGGCGGGAGCAGCACGGGGAGGGGTCCGGGATGTCGGCACGCAAGAAGCAGACGAAGCGAGCGGTCATGCGCCTCGTCTACATCGACTTCTGGTCGGCCCTGAAGATGTCGTTCCTGGTCAGCCTGATCGTCGCCGCGATCACCGTCGTGCTCGCGCTGCTGCTCTGGGCCGCACTCGAGAAGTTCGGCGCCGTCGGGCTCGCCCGCAGCTTCCTCGAAGACGTCGCGGGAGCGCAGGGGGCCGCGCTCGTCGCCGGGATCACGTTCCCGAACTTCATGACGTTCACGCTCGTCGTCGCGCTGCTCGAACTGATCGTCGTCTCAGCGCTCGGGGCGATCGTCGCGGCGCTGTTCAACCTCGCGACCACCACGGTCGGCGGGTGGAAGGTCACGTTCGGGGGCGACTGACCTCCGCATCGCGCTGCTGCGCCCGCAGGTGTTCCAGGCCGCCGACGAGCAGGTCGACGCCGAAGGAGAACTCGGCCGTCGCACTGTCCCCACCCGGTGTGATCGCGGGCTCGGCTGCGTCGGTGAGCACGCCGAGGCTGTCGTACTGCATCCGCTGCTGCTCGTGGGAGACGTGCCCGAGCACGAAGTGCAGGAGCGCGGTCGCGGCGCGGCGGCAGGTGGCGTCGTCGAAGCCGCCCCGTGCCACGGCGGAGGCGAGACGGTCGAGGGCGGCTCCCGCGCCCAGACCGAGGGCGAGCGTGCTGGCGACCACCTCCGCACCGTCCCGGTAAGCGAGCAAGGCGTCGCGGAGGGCGGCCGCCTCGTCGCGGACGGCGTCCATCCCGGTCGGCTCGGGAGCGGCCGCGCGGCCCGACGCACCGGCCTCGCTCGCGGCGACGATGCGGTCGGCGAGGTCCGCGAGCAGGGTCTGCTTGTTCGGGAAGTGCCAGTAGAGCGCGCTCGGCTGCACATCGAGGGCGGCCGCGAGACGGCGCATCGTGAGGTCGGGGAGGCCGTGGTCGTCCAGGATGCGCAGCGCTGTGAGCGCCACATCGTCACGTGTGTGCCTGCGTCCGCTTTCGATCCCCGTCACGATCCCACTATAGTGAACGCTGTTCAGGTGAACAGTGTTCAGGTGAGGATCCCATCATGACCAGTGCCCCCGCTCCCGCCGCCCGTCGGCGCCTCGACGCGACCGACCTCGCGCGCGTCGCCGTGTTCGCGGCCATCGTCGCCGTTCTCGGCCTCCCCGGCGGCTTCACCTTCTTCGGCGGCGTCCCGATCACGGCGCAGACCCTGGGCGTCATGCTCGCCGGCGCGATCCTCGGCCCGTGGCTCGGCGCGCTCTCGATGGCGGTGCTGCTGGCGCTCGTCGCCGCGGGCCTGCCGCTGCTCGCGGGCGGGCGCGGCGGCATCGGCGTCTTCCTCGGCCCGTCGGCCGGATACGCGCTGGGCTGGATCGTGGGCGCCCTCGTCATCGGCCTGATCGTGCATGCGGCGGGGCGCAAGCCGGTGTGGTGGCGGACCGTTCTCGGGATGGTCGTGGGCGGCATCCTCGTGATCTACGCCGTCGGCATCCCGGTGCAGAGTCTGGTCACCCGTCTGCCCCTCGGCGAGACCGTGCTCACGAGCCTGATGTTCGTGCCCGGCGACCTGGTGAAGGCCGTGCTGGCGACGATCATCGTCTCGACGCTGGTGCGCGCCTACCCGCGGGCGTTCCGTCGGACGTGGCGCCTGCGCGGCACCGGGGCACGCGCAGGTGCGTCCGCGGGGCAGGGCTCCGTGGCGGGCGTGCCTGCCGGAGAGCCGGAGGCCGCGACGACGACCACGCCGGCCCCGTGACCGCTCACCGGTTCGTCGCCCTCCGGGGACCGGCGCGCACCGTGTTCGCGGGGGTGAGTGCGGCGCACGCGGCAGGCGACGTGCCGCTCGTCGTGGACGAGCGAGCACCGGCGGCGCAATGGGACACGGTGCGCGCGGTGGTGGACGGCACCCGACCGCATCCCGACGCGGTGTGGGCGACCCTCACCTCGGGCAGCAGCGGGGCCCCGCGCATCGTGCAGCGCACCGCAGCCTCCTGGGCGGCGTCGTTCCCGGCGATCGCCGACCTGCTGGACGCCGGACCCGGCGACGCCGTCGCCCTCCCCGCGCCGCCGGCCTCCTCACTGACGCTCTTCTCGCTGGCGCACGCCCTCGACGGCGCCGGACCCCGCCCGCTCCTGCCGCACGGGCACGTGCTCACGGCGGAGGACGCCGCGGAGGCGACGGCCTTCCACGGGACACCCCATGCCCTGCGCGCCCTCCTGGAGGCCGGTGCTCCCCGGCGACTGCGTACGGCCCTCGTCGGCGGCTCGCACCTCGACCCGCGCCTGCGCCGGCAGGCGGAAGAGAGCGGCATCCGAGTGGCCGCGTACTACGGCGCCGCGGAACTGTCGTACGTCGCGATCGACACCGGAGACGGCCTGCGCGCCTTTCCCGGGGTGGAGCTCGACGTGCGCGACGGCGAGCTGTGGGTGCGGTCGCCGTACACCGCGCTCGGGTACGCGGCGGCCTCCGACGGCCCCGAGCCGTTGCGACGGGACGGCGACTGGGCGACCGTCGGCGACCGCGCCGAGCTGACGGACGGACGGCTGCGTCTGCTCGGCCGGGCGGACGACGCCATCCTGAGCGCCTCGGCGACGATCGTGCCGGAGGAGGTCGAAAGCGTCCTGCGCGCGATCCCGGGCGTGCGCGACGCTGTCGTCTTCGCGCTGCCCCGCGGGCGGGTCGGCGCGCTCGTCGCGGCGGTGATCGAACCGTCCGCCGACGGGATGCCGGACCTCGCACAGCTGCGCCGCACAGCCGACGAGCGCCTCGCGCCTGCGCATCGGCCGCGGCGCTGGTTCGTGGCCGACCTGCCCCGCACCGCGTCCGGGAAGGCGGCGCGCGCCGAGACGGCACGCCGCGCCACCGCCGGGGAGGTGGACCGCATTGGCTGAGCGCAGCGCTCCGGTGATCGTCGCCGCCCGGCGCACCCCGATCGGGACGCGCGGCCGCGCGCTGGCCGCGCTGCGGGTGGAGCACCTCGCCGCGCCCGTCATCCGCTCCGCGCTGACCGACGCCGCCCGGGCGACCGGGGGGCGGATCGAGGTCGCAGACGTCGTCCTGGGCAACTGCATGGGCCCCGGAGGCAACCCGGCACGCGTCGCCGCACTCGCCGCCGGCCTGGGGGCGCACGTCCCCGGCGCGACCGTCGACCGGCAATGCGGGAGCGGTCTGGCCGCGATCATCGACGCGGCCACGGCCATCCGCGCCGGCGATGAGCGCGCCCGGGTCGCCGGAGGGGTGGAGAGCGCCTCCACCGCCCCGGTGCGCTCCCTGGACGGCGTCGCCTACGACCGCGCGGCCTTCGCACCCGACGGGTGGCCCGATCCCGGCATGACGGAGGCGGCGGAGGGCCTGGCACAGCACGACGGCATCCCCCGGTCACGCCAGGACGCCCACGCCGCACGCAGCCACGCCCGCGCGCGTGCGGCCCTCGTCGCCGGTCGGTTCGCGGAGGAGATCGTCCCCCTCGCCGGCATGACCGCGGACGACGCGATCGGCGGGGCCGAACGCCTGCTCCCCCGGCTGCCCGCACTCTTCGCGGGCGGATCGCTGACGGCCGGCACCGCGACACGGATCGGCGACGGCGCCGCGGCCGTGGTGCTGGTGCCCGGCGCGCAGGGCGGCGGAGCCGGTGTCGGAGGCCGCACGCACGGCGGCGGCCGGCCCGTCGGTCTCGCCGTCCGCGCACATGCCGTCGTCGGCTGCGACCCCGCCCTCCCCGGAATCGGAGCCGCCCCGGCGGTGCTCGCGGCGCTCGGCCGTGCCGGTCTCCGGACGAGCGACGTGGCCGCGTTCGAGATCGTCGAGGCGTTCGCGGCGCAGAGCCTGGCCGTGCTCGACCGCCTCGGCATCGTGGACGACGACGCCCGTGTCTGCGCCGACGGCGGAGCGCTCGCGCTCGGGCACCCCTGGGGCGCCAGCGGCGCGGTCGGCGTCGTGCGTCTCTTCAGCCGGCTCGTGCGCTCCGGCGCGCCCGCGGGGACGATCGGTGTCGCCGCGGCGTCGGTCGGAGGCGGTCTCGGGGTGGCCGCGGTGCTGGAGGTGGTCCGATGAGCGGAATCCGACTCGACGGCGTGACCGTGCGCCTCGGCGACGCCGACGTGCTGCGCGATGTCGCCGTCGACCTGGACGCGCGCACGGTCTCGGTGATCGGCGAGAACGGCTCGGGCAAGTCGACCTTCGCGCGACTGCTCGGCGGCCTCACACCGGCGACCGCCGGCCGCATCGAGGTGCTCGGGCTCGATCCCGCGCGGCAGTCCGCGGAGCTGCGACGTCGCGTCGCGGTCGTCTTCAGCAACCCGGACGCGCAGATCGTGCTGCCGACCGTGGCCGAGGACGTCGCGTTCTCCCTGCGCGCCGAGAAGCCGACCCGCGCCGAGGCGGCCGAACGCGTCGCGGGCGCACTCGCACGGTTCGGGCTCACGGACCTGGCCGAGCGGTCCTCCCACGATCTCTCGGGCGGCCAGAAGCAGCTGCTCGCGCTCTGCGGGGCGTTCATCCGGCATCCCGAGCTCGTGATCGCCGACGAGCCCACCGCCTTCCTCGACGCCCGCAACGCCCGCCGCGTCGCCGACCACCTGTTCGCGGAGGAGCACGGCCACCGGCTGGTGCTCGTCACCCACGACCTGGCTCTCGCGGAGCGCTGCGATGTCGCGGTGCTGTTCGCGGACGGCCGGGTCGCCGGAATCGGCACGCCCGCCGACATCGTGGCCGAGTACGAGGCGAGCATCCGATGGTGACGCTCTACCGGCCCGGAGACGGCCTCCTGCACCGCATGCCCGCCGGGCCGAAGACGCTCGTGCTGCTGGCGCTCGTGCTGGCGGTCTCCCTGCTGCCGTCGGTGTGGTGGACCGCCGCCGCGGCGACCGCCGTGTGCGTGATCGCCTACCTCGCCGCGGGTCTCGGCCTGCGTGAACTCGGACGGCAGGTCGTCGCGGTGCGCTGGGTCGTCGTCGTGACGCTCGCCGGGCAGCTGATCTTCCTGGGCGTAGAGCCCGCCGTCTCGAACACCGCGCGCGTGACGGCCGCGGTCGTGCTCGCCGCTCTGCTGGTGCTGACCACGCGCGTCACCGCCCTGCTCGACGCGATCGAGCGCGGGCTGGCCCCCCTCGCCCGCGTGCGCCTCGACCCGCAGCGGGCCGCGCTGCTGCTGACGGTCACCTTCAGCACCCTCCCCGTGCTCGCCCGCCTCGCCCACGACGTGCGCGAGGCCCAGCGCGCCCGCGGCGGCCGGGCGAGCCTCCGCCTGTTCGCGGTGCCGTTCCTCGTCGTCGCGCTCAAGCACGCCGACCAGCTCGGCGACGCCCTGACCGCACGGGGCGTGCGGTGAGCGGCGGGGCGCCGGATGGGGGTCGGCCGCGCGTCCTCGGGCCGACCGTCGACGAGCAGACCCGGTGCATCCATTACCGCAGCGAGCTCGACGTGATCGCGATCCGTTTCGCGTGCTGCGGCGAGTACTACCCGTGCCACCTGTGCCACGCGGAGGCGGCGGACCATCCCGCGCGGCCGTGGCCGGCCGGCTCCGACGACGAGCGGGCCGTGCTCTGCGGCGTCTGCGGCGCCGAGCTGACCGTGGGCGAGTACCTGGCCGTCGCTTCCTGCCCCGCCTGCCGTGCCCCCTTCAACCCGGGCTGCACACTCCACCGCCCCCTCTACTTCGACTGAGCCGCTCCCGAGACGGCGAATTCTTCGCCGCCTGGGTGGTTTCGCGTGGAGTTTCCGCCGCTTCGCCGCCGGGCGATGGGTGAGCGAAGATGGAGGGATGGCGCACGGATTCGATGAGGCGACCCTGGCGGGCGTGCTCGGACACATGAACGCGGACCACACCGGCGACAACCTCCTGATCGTGCGGGCGTTCGGGTGGCCGGAGGCGGTCGGCGCGGAGATGACCGCATTCGACGGCGACGGCGGGGACTGGCGCGTGGAGCTCGCCGACGGCACGACCGCCGAGGTGCGCGTGCCGTGGCCGGGAGGCCCGATCACGGAACGCCCCGAAGTGCGGCGCGAAGTGGTCGCCCTCTACGACGAATCCTGCCGCCGCCTGGGCGTGGAGCCCCGGCCGCACTGACGGCGAGCCGAGGCGGCCGATTCTCGGCCGCCTCGGCGCTTTCCCCATACTTCGGGCCGCCTCGGTTGCCGATGGCGGCGCGATGGGATCAGCCGATCAGCGGATCAGCCGAACAGCTTGTGGAACCAGTTCCACAGCCAGGCGAGGTCGCAGATCCAGTCCCACCAGCCGCCGCCGGAGGACTTCACCTGGAAGGCGCTCCAGCCGATCACGCCGTTCGACGCGTTCTGCACGGAGAGCTTGTGGTCGCCCCTGTCGAGCTTGGCCGGGAGGGTGAGCTTCAGGACGCCGTTCGCCGGCACCTGCACCCAGCCGCCCGAGATGTTCTTCGGCGAGGAGTACACCCAGACGGAGACCCACTGGCCGGCGAGCTTCGCGTCCACGGTCACCTGGACCGGGTCGCCCGCCTTGTAGCTGGTCTTGTCGAGGGTGACCTTGCCGAAGAGCGCCTTCGTGAGGGCCGACTCCTTGGCCGCCTTCGGGTCCTTCGTCGGCTTCGGGTTCTCCACCGGCTTGTCCGCGACCTTCAGTGCCACCGTGACGGTGGTGCCGGAGTCGGGAGCGGTCAGCACCAGGGTGCTGGCGCCCGCAGCGTCGGCCGGGACGGTGAACGCGACGGTCGCGCTGCCGTTCGCATCGACCGGGACGCTGCCCAGGTCGGTGCCGCTGCCCGTCCACGAGAGCGTCAGCGAAGTGTTCGCCGGGCTGCCGAGGGAGGTCAGGTTCAGCTTCGAGACGGTGAAGGATACCTGCTGGCCGCGCTGCAGGGTGTCGGTCGGAGCGCCGCTGACGGCCACGCCGCGCCGGGCGAAGCTCGGCGACACCGGACTGGTGTTCTGCAGGTAGCTGATCCAGGCGTCCCGGTCGATGAGACCGGAGTCCTTGGTGTCCTTCCCCGCCGCGAAGGCGCGGAAGTTGTCACCGCCCTGGAGCAGGAACGAGAACGAGCCGATCCGGTACGACTTCGCCGGGTCGATCGGCGCGCCGTTCACGAGGATGCTCGTGACCCGGTCGCCGGCGGCGCGGGAGGCGTCGTACGTGTAGCTGACGTTCTTCGACAGGCCGAGGTTGAGGAACGGCCGGCTCGGCACGGTGCCGTCGGCGTTCGTCTGCCACTGCTGCTCCAGCGCCTGCTTGAACTGCGCGCCCGTGAGGGTCGTCGTCCAGAGGTTGTTCACGAACGGCAGCACGGCGTTCGCCTGTGCATACGTGATGGAGCCGTCGGCGCCGTAGAGCAGGTCGGCGCGCAGGCCGCCCGGGTTCACCACGCCGATCTCGGCGCCGCCGAGCTCTGCGGGCGAGAGGGTCGACAGCAGCGAGTCGGCGACGAGGTTGCCCAGGGTGGACTCGCTCGCGCGGTCGTCGCGGAGGCCGGAAGCGTACGCCGTCGTGATGTCCTTCGTGACGGAGCCGATCTTCTGATTGCCGATGACCGCCGCGTCGGCGAGGGCCTTGTCGACGATCGTCTTGACCTGCGCGACCCGGGGGTACGCTGCCACGAGGTCCGCGTCGGCGTCCGTGGTGCGGGCGACGTTGCGGAGGGTGTGGGCGGTGACCTGGTCGGTCTCGGGGTCGACGGTCAGCGTGACCTGGCCGATGTTCTCGCCGTAGCTGCCGGTCTGGACGACGGGACGCGTCGCGCCCTCGACGCCCGGTACCGGGGCGTCCCACGCGTACTGCTTGTGCGTGTGACCCGTGAAGATCGCCGAGACCTTCGCGCTCGTCTTGGTGACGATGTCGGCGAACGCGCCGCCGGCGGCGACCTCCTGCTCGAGCGTCGCGCCGTCCGGCGTCCCCGCCCCGGCGCCCTCGTGGTACTCCGCGACGATCACGTCGGCTTCGCCGTTGGAGGCGTCGCCGTCGGTGAGCTGGTTCGCCACGCGGTTGACCGCCTCCACCGGGTCGCCGAAGTCGAGCGTCGAGATGCCGCCCGGCGAGACGAGGGTCGGGGTCTCCTGTGTGACGGCGCCGATGACACCGACCGTGACGCCGTTGACGTCGAACACCGCGTACTCGGGCAGAGCCGGGTTCTTGGTGCCCTTCGTGTAGACGTTCGCGCCGAGGTAGCTGAAGTCCGCCGCGTCCTTCACCCGGCCGGTCAGGTCGGAGAAGCCCTTGTCGAACTCGTGGTTGCCCACCGCGCTGGTCTTCAGCCCGAGTGCGTTCAGCACGTCGATGGTCGGGATGTCGCCGGCCGAGGCCGAGGCGAACAGGGAGGCGCCGATGTTGTCGCCGTCGGAGAGGAAGAGGGTGTTGCCCTCGCCGCCCTCCGCGCGCAGCTTCTCGATCGTGCCCGCGAACTTCACGGTGTTGGCGTCGATCCGCCCGTGGAAGTCGTTGATGTTGAGCAGGTTCAGCGTCACCGGCTTCGCGGCGAGACCGAGGCCCACCACGATCGGGTCGTGGTCGCTCGACCGGTACGGGTCGGCGGCGTAGAAGTTCGTGACGTTGTAGTTGTACCGGCTGTACTCCAGCGCGATCGACTCGCCCGAGTTGATGTTCCACACGTCCGCGCCCGTGATCGCAGCGTTGGCGGCGGGTGAGGCGAACACGTGGTCGAGGGAGCCGACCGTGCCGCCGAACGAGTACGTGTGCTTGCTCGTGCGCGTGCTGACCTGGTCCACGTAGCCCGCGTCGGTGAGGACCGTGATCGGGTCCTCCTGCAGGTACGCGTTGAAGTCGCCGATCAGGAGCACCTTGTCGAGGCCGAGGGCGGCCTTGCGCTCGTCGGCGAAGGCGACCAGCGCCTTCGCCTGCTTCACGCGGGAGGCGTTGGACGCGCCCTGGCCGTCGCCCTGGTCGGCGTCGGCCCCGTCGCCGGAGCCCTTCGACTTGAAGTGGTTCACGATGGCGATGAACGCGTTCGCGTCCTTCGCGCCGACCTTCTTGAAGGCCTGAGCGAGCGGCTGGCGGGCGTTCGAGAACGCCGCGTCGTCCAGGATGCGGGAGGCGCCGACCGGCTCCGCGACGGCCTTCTTGTAGATGAAGGCGGTGCGGATGACGTCCTCGGAGGACGGCACGGTCGACGGCGACTTCACGTACGCCCAGACCTCACTGCCCGCCGCGGCGTTGAGCGCGCCGACGAGGGTCTTCAGTGCGTCATCGCGGTCGAGCCCGAAGCGGGCCGAGTTCTCGATCTCCTCGAGGGAGACGACGTCGGCGGTCAGGCCGTTGATCGCGGCGACGATCTTGTCCTGCTGGCGCTTGAGGTTGGTCGCGTCGGCGGCGCCGCGGGCGTCGCATCCGCTGTTGACCGTGATCTTGTTGCCGTCGCGGTCGGTGTAGAAGGTGCAGCCGCTCAGCTGGTCGCCCGTCGTGGTGAAGTAGTTCAGCACGTTGAAGGTGGCGAGTCTGAGGTCGCCGCCCACGTTCTCCGGGGCCGCGGTGCGCGTGTTCGCGAAGGTGGCGGGCTGGACCGTCGACGCGTTCGCCGGGGTCAGCTCAGCGGTCGGCTGGAACTTCCACGCGTTGTTGCGGTAGTCGAGGACGACCGGCTTCGTGAAGGTGACCGGGGCGCCGACGCGGACCGGGTCGGTCAGCGACAGGTAGGGCAGCGGCTTGGACTTGTTGGCCGCACTGAGGAAGTTGGTGGAGGCTCCGTCGTCGAGGACGACGCCGCGGGCCTTCACGTCGGCGACGGCGGCGGTGTACTCCGCGGTGCCGGGGCGCGCGACGTCGGTGGGCTGCAGCAGCGCGGTCTCGCCGGCGGCCAGCCCGATCTCGCCGTACTGGTTGGTCGAGTACGTGTCGGTGACGGTGAAGGGTCCCTGCGGGGCGATCAGCATGCCTTCGAGGCTCTCGCGCTGCGCGTCGGTGGCGGGCAGGCCGACCGTGGCGGGCGCCGGAGCGGTTACGGTGCTCGCGTCGAGCTTGTCGAGCTTCGACGCGGTGATCTCCGTGAGGCCGTTGAACTCGCTGACGGCGCCGGTCACCTGCACGTAGTCGCCGGCGGCGACGGAAGCGGCGTAGGAGGAGCCGTAGACGAAGACCGCGTCGGAGGCGGTGTGGGTGGCCAGGTCGACGGCGCCGCCCGTGCCGGGGGTCTGGATGTAGAACCCGTTGAAGCCGCCGGTCGCGTACTGCGCGGTGACGACGCCGACGGTGGTGACGGTCTGGCCCGCCTTCGGGCTGGTGTCACCGGTTCCCTGGATCTCGGAGATGGCGATCGCGCCGGCCGGGGGTCCCGGGTCGGTCCCGGTTCCGGGGTCGGTTCCCTCGCCCGGGTCGGTCGTGCCGCCTCCGGGGGTGGTCGCCGAGTTCTGCGGCGTGATGGTCGCGCTCAGGGTGAAGTCGGCGCTGTTGTCGTCGGTGTCGGTGAATGACGTGCGGTTCAGCGACTTGACGTCCGTGTTGGCGGAGGGCGCGGGGGCCTTGGCCTTCTCGAACGTGTTCGATGTGCCGTAGCCGAGCAGGTCGACCACGCCGGCCGCGCCCGTGACCGAGCCCGCGGGCAGGGTGAGGGCGGAAGCGGCGTTGGAGAGGATCAGGGTGCCGGTGGTGCCGCTGGGGTTCAGCGCGTTGCTCGCGATGTCGGGCGTCGGGAGGGCGGCGCCGCTGGTGCCGTTCGAGCCTCCGGCGACGAGGTAGTGGCCCTTGGCGGCGATGGAGCCGGTCAGCGGCACGACGCCGCTCGCGGCGCCGGTGCTGGTCGCGGAGCGGTACTGCACGCTCCAGCCGCTGAGGCTCACGGCGGCGTCGCCCGGGTTGTACAGCTCCACGAACTTGTTCGTGTAGGCCGCGCCGGCGCTGCCGCCGGAGAGGTAGGCCTCGTTGATGACGACACCGGTGCCGTCGGTGCTGGCGAACGCCGGCGTCGCGACGAGGGCGCCGGCTGCCAGGCCGGCTCCGACGATCGCGGCCGTGGCAGCGCGCCACACCCTGCCATTCCTGATTGACATTGCTCTCCCTGGTCGGTGGGGGTGGGATGGATCCGACGGTCAGAGTAGGAACCACGATCGTCGGGACTCTGTCTCTTGTGTGAACGTACAGAAAACTCGTTCAGGGGTAGACCGCTCATTTGAGCAGCCTTCGGGGGTGGTCCTGGTCGACCACCCGTGTATGGGTGGGTTCCGGCCCCCGCGGAAACGGTCTGCCCGGCCCGCCGTGCGCCATGATGGGTCCCATGCGGATCGACGAGATCGCCCATTTCCGGGCGCTGGCCGCCGAGGGGCACCTGGCGCTCGCGGCGCAGTCCCTCGGCGTCTCCCAGTCGACCCTCTCCCGGTCACTGGCACGGCTCGAGGCGGAGGCCGGCGTCGAGCTGCTCGACCGGCGGCGTGGCCACCTCGAGCTCAATCAGTACGGGGAGATCCTGCTCGCCCACGCGGCGCGCGCCGAGCTGGAGCTGGAGAACGCGCGGGCGAGGATCGCGGCCCTCCGGGACCCGTCCGCGGGGATCGTCTCCGTCGCGTACGTGTCGTCATTCGGCGGCTGGCTCATCCCACGCGTCGTGAGCGAATACCGCGCGCTGTTCCCCGACATCCGGTTCGTCCTGCGCGGGGGCACTGCGGACACGGTGCTCGACGCCCTGCGGGAGGGGTCGGCCGACGTCGCCTTCCTCAGCCCCGACCCGCGCGATCCCGGGATCGACTGGCACCCGCTCACGGCCGAGCGACTCGTGCTGGGCGTGCCCGTCGGGCACCCGCTCGCCGGCCGCGAACGGGTGACGGTCGACGACCTCGCCCCGTACGAGCTCGTCTCGTTGCGCCCGGGCTCCGGGCTCCGCCACATCGCCGACGCCTACTTCTCGGCGCACGGTGTCGTCATGGCGCCGGTGATCGAGGTGACCGAGCTCGCCACCCTGCGCGCCCTCGTGCGTGACGGCGTCGGCGTCGCGCTCATCCCGGACACACCGGCCGAGGCGGGGATCGTCGCGGTGCCGCTCGCCGACGAGGCGACCAGGGTCGTCGGCCTGGCGCGCAACACCGCGCGGTCGGAGTCGGCCGCCGCCGCGCAGTTCGCGCGCTTCGTGCGGGAGGAGCTCGGGCCGCTGGAGTGAGCGCCTCCGGCCGCCGGGAGCGGGCGCGAAGCCGCTCGGCGCCGGGCGAGCGGAGAGGTCAGGTCAGGCGTGGCCCGCGATGACGTCCCAGATCCGCTCGGCGTCCGCCTCCAGCCCGTCCAGCCTCCCGCGCTCGTCGGCGATGAGGTACGCGCCGAAGAACGCCTGGACCGCGACCGTCGCGAGAGAGGAGGGATCGGCCCCCGGGGAGAGCTCGCCCGCCTCGGCCGCCTGTTCGAGGGAACGACCGACCACGGCCGACCAGCGCGCGTACGCGTCGTCGTCGGGTTCGGGGGTCAGCACGGTGCGGCTCAGCTTCATCGCCGCACGCACCCGCGCGTCCGTGGCGAACACGACGGCCACCCGTCGCAGCACCTCGCGAGCGGCGGCGAGGCCCGTCGCCCCGCTCGCATCCACCTCCGCCACGAGCTCCGGCCAGGTCGCATACTTCTCGGCGACGAGCGCCTCGGCGAGATCCTGCTTCGAGCGGAAGTGGAAGTAGACGGCGCCCTTGGTGAGCTGCGTGCGCTCGATGATGCGGTCGAGCCGGGCGCCGGCATAGCCGTGCGCATCGAACTCGGCGGCCGCAGCATCGAGGATCGCCGTGCGGCTGCGCTCGGCGCGTTCCTGAAGGGGCATGGACGGGGAGACCTCCGGAGATGGGACGAATGTGGGTCCCCCCAGCGAAGACTGTACCTCCCCGGAACGGGGGCCAGGCGGGACACGCCGCGTCACATTTCCCTCCGATGAGGCCGGGGATGCGCTTGACTATGCGCGCCCGGCACCGACCCGCCGAGCGCGCGGCGAGGGGGATGCCGACATCCCTCCGGAGCGCGGCATCCAGAGAGGAATCGTCATGAGCTACGAGAACCCCGCACCTCCCGTCCCCCCTGTCGCTGCTAAGGCCGTCCCGCTGTGGGCCCCCCTCTACGGGGCCTCTTTCGGCGCGGCCGTCAAGCGCGTCTTCCGCAAGTACGCCGACTTCACCGGACGCGCCAGCCGCAGCGAGTACTGGTGGTGGATACTGTTCTCCGCCCTGGTGGGGATCGTCCTCGAGGTGCTCGCCCTCGTGCTCGGCCTGCCCGGCTCCACCGTCTCGGCGGACGGATCGTCTCAGCCGGGACCGGGGTTCTGGGTGGCCGGTGTACTGATCCTCGTGTGGATCCTCGGCACGATCGTGCCGCACCTCGCGATCCTCTGGCGCCGCCTCCACGACGCGAACCTCGCCGGGCCGTTCTTCTTCCTGACGTTCGTCCCGTTCGGCAGCCTGGTCGTCTTCATCTTCACCTTGCTCCCCTCCAAGCCCGAGGGTGCACGCTTCGACCGTCCCCACGCGTAGCGGGGCGGCTCAGCAGAGCCGGCACGGTCAGCAGGAGTCGGCGAACAGTCTCCGGGGCCGTGCGGGGTCCGCGTCGTCCAGCAGGACGGACGCGACCTCGCGCGGCGCCCCGAGCGGATCCTTGCGCCCGGTGGCGACGAACGACCAGTCCGGGCTGCGCTCCGGATCGTGCTCGACCCAGAGGGAGAAGTTCCAGAACCCGCGGAACTCCGGCGCGAGCAGGCCCGGGCCGTCGACGACGAGCACGCCCTCGCGCGTTCGGGAGGGTGCGACGACCTCCGCACGGAACGCGTCCGCCGCGGTGTCGGCCGTGACGCTCACGCGCTCGACGGTGTCTCCCGCCGCTCGGAGCGCCTCCGCCAGCGCGTCCGCAGCCCCGGCCGCGTCCGCCTCCGGCACACCGGTCACCGCGACGAAGCGCGGACCGCAGCGGTAGTGCTGGCGGAACTCCGCAGCGACCTCCGCGTAGAACCTGCCGCGATCTGTGGCCGTGCTGCCCATGACGTCCCCTCCTCCTGTCTCTCATCGGTAACGCTACGCGCGCCCGCTCGATTCCACAGGTCGCGAATCGGCCCGAATGTCGGGAAAGCGTGAGCGAATCCCGACATTCGGGCCGAATGTCGCGGGGTGTCGTTACTTCAGGGGGCCGTAGAGCGGTGCAGTCGCGCGGGCGTGGGTCGCCTGCTCGAAGGCGTACGCGAGGCCGATGATGCCGCTCTCGTCGTAGTCGCGCCCGAGGAACTCGAGGTTGACGTTGGCGCCCACGATCGGGTTGGTGCCGTCACCCGCGGCGGCCTGCCCCATCGGCACAGTGATGGCCGGCATGCCCGTGTTGGGGCTGAGGCGCATGTTCGTGCTGATGGTGCTGTACGGCGAACCGCTCGGGTACACGAGCGAGTCCAGACCGTTGTCGTTCATCAGCTGCGTGACCGTCGCCTGCCCGGTGGCGATCGCCGTCGTGTGCGTGCCGGACGGACCCGCCCACGCCTGGTACTGCGCGTCCGTCACGTTGTTCCGCGAGGTGTAGATGCTGTTGCGGGAGGTGACGTTGCGGCCGCTCGCCAGGATGTCGGCGATCGAGCGCGCGGTCACAGTCGGCGCCAGGTGGTTCTGGATGTAGATGTTCAGGTCGTGCTTGAACTCGTTCGTGCTGCCGCTGCCCTCGTTGAGGGTCGCCGTGAACGCTGCCGGGACGGTGGTGAGCTCGACGACGGTCGCGCCCTGCGCCTCCAGCGTCGCCTTGGCGCTCGCCCAGAGCCGGGTCACGGTGGCGTTGGTGCCGAGCATCGAGGTGACGATGCCGATCCGCTTGCCCTTCAGCGCCTCGGGGTCGAGGGCCGCGGTGTAGGAGGCGGGCACCTTGCCGGCCTGCTCGGCGGTGATCGGGTCGGCCGCATCCACTCCGGTGACGGCGTCGAGGGCGACGGCCGCGTCGGTGACGCTGCGGGCGATCGGACCGCCCGTGTCCTGGCTGAGCGCGAGCGGGATGATGCCCTCGCGGCTGGTCAGGCCGACGGTCGGACGGATGCCGACCAGTGAGTTGTATGTCGACGGGACGCGGATGGAGCCGCCGGTGTCGGTGCCGAAACCGATCCCGGCGAGGTTGGCCGCGATCGCCGCACCCGTCCCGCCGCTCGAGCCGCCCGCGGTCCGCGCCGTGTTGAGCGGGCTGGCGACGAGGAGGGTCTTGCCCGGCTCCTGGCCCGACGAGAACTCCGACACGAAGCCGTACGCGAACTCGTCGAGGCTCGCCTTGGCGAGGATGACGGCGCCCGCGGCGCGCAGCCCCTTCACCATCGTCGCGTCGTCGCTGGTCTGGTTGCCGTCCCAGCACCCGCAGCCGCCGGTGGTGGGCATGTCGACGGTGTCGTAGTTGTCCTTCACCGCGATCGGGACGCCGAGGAGCATGCTCGTCATGCCCTTCTCGGCCCGGGTGGCGTCGGCCTTCGCGGCGATGGTCAGCGCCTGGGGGTTCTCGGCGATGATCGAGTTGAGCGCCCGGCCGCCGGTGCCCGTGTCGACGACGGTGCGGTCGAGGGCGGCGATGCGGGCGAGGTACTCCTGCGTGATCTTCACCGACGTCGTCACGCCGGCGTTCATCGCGGCCTGCATGTCGAGGGCGGACGCCTCCACCAGCTGGAAGGGGCCGTCGTCGTAGATCATGCGGTGCGAGACGCCGACCAGGTCTGCGACGGTGATCGTGCCGTCCCCGTCGAGGTCGGCCTTCGACACGGCCGACCAGCCGGCGGAGGCGGACGTCTCGCCGAGGTGCGCCGCGACCACGTCGAGGTCTGCGGTGGTGATCTGGCTGTCGCCGGTCAGGTCGGCGGCGGTGTAGTACGGGGCCAGGAACGCTCCGGTCGTGGGAGCGGGCGCCGGCTCCGCGCTCGCGGCCGGTGCGACGACCGCTCCGGTGGCGACCAGGGCGGCGAGCGCCGCGGCGGTGGCGGCGGTCGTGGCGACCCGGCGGCCCTTCGTGCGAGTCTGCATGGGGGTGGTGCTCCTCGAGGTCGGTCGGGCGGTCATCGGGCGTCTCCCGCGCGGCGGCGGCGGACGGTGAACAGCACGGCGGCGGCGCCCGCGGCGAGCAGCGCCAGCGCGCCGATCACGTACGGGAGCGCGTTCGAGCCGGTGGAGGCGAGGTCGCCGTCGACCGCGGACGAGCCGCCGGTGCCGCCGGCGCTCGTGCCGGCGTCTCCCGAGCCTCCTGCGGAGGACGTCGGGGTCGGGGTCGGCGAGCTGACGGCGGCCGGCGTGATGGTGAGCGCCGGGCTCGTCGCGGCGTTGGCGGACGTGACGACGGCGGAGGCGGAGTCGACCAGCGAGAGCGAGCGGACCGTGAACGCCGTGGACCCCGCCGCAGTCGCCGTGAACGTCAGCGTGGAGACGATGTCGCCCGAGAGCGCCGGGGAGGTCCCGAGGCGGGTGTAGACGAGGTCGACCGACCCGCTCGCGGTGTGGACCGCGTCGAAGCCGCCCGCGGGGACGACTGCACTGCCGTCGACGTAGGAGACGACGGAGGGGTCGAACGCGAGGACGGCTTCGTAGCCGAACACGTCGGTGGCGCCGGTGAGCGTCACCGTCACCTCGAAGGTGTCGCCCGCGGTCGCTGTCGTGGGCGCGGAGATCGAGACGCCGGTGACCGCGGGAGCGGCGAGCGCGGGGGCCGCGGCGCCGATCGCGAGGCCGAGTCCGGCGAGCGCTGCCGCCGTCGCGGCGAGGAGGCGCACGTGTCGCCTGGGTTTCTGGTGCATTCGGGTGGTGCCTTCCTCTGGGGGCGAAAGGGGGCGCCGATGCGTCCGCCGTCAGCGGCGAGGACGGGGAGACTCGGAGGCGTCGAGGAGCACGACCTGCGAACGGTCCAGGGCCGGCCGGGGGTGGGCCAGCGGCTGAGGAAGCGGCTCCATCGACACCAGCGAGGTTACGGAACGACTGTTTCGGGGAGCGCGCGGTCGTGTTTCTGAGACGTTACACAGACTGGGCCGGGTGACTGTGCGGGCCGCGCGACGCGGCGGTCGGCGTCAGCGGCGCTGGGCCTTCCAGTAGCCGCAGAAGAGGATGTCCTCCTTCGCGACGCCCGTGGCGATCCAGTGGCGGCGCATGGCGATGGCCAGCGCGGACTCGCCCGCCACCCAGCCGTAGAAGCGCTCGCCGGGGGTCGGCAGGAGGCGCGCGCGGGTTCCTGCCGCGATCCCCGGGACCGCGTGCGGATCCTCCCGGACGACCCAGTGCACGTCGACGCCGTCGGGCGAGGAGAGCGGCTGGATGTCGTCGGCGTGCGGGACCTCCAGCACGGCTGTGCCCCTCGTTCCCGCAGCGAGCGTGCTCAGGATGTTGGCCGCCGCGGGCACGCCGGTCTCGTCGGCGACGAGTCGCACGTGCGCGATGCCTGGGGCCGGCGTGAAGGAGATGCCCTCGTCGACGATGGCCACCGCGTCGCCGACGGCGCAGGTCTGCGCCCAGCTCGCCGCCGGTCCACTGGTCCCTGCGGCTGCGGACCCGTGCAGCACGAAGTCCACCTCGAGCTCCGGGCCGTCGACGCCGTCGGGGCGGAACGCGCGCACGGAATAGTTGCGCAGCACCGGCCGCACCGCCTTCGATATCGCCAGATAGCGCGCGAACGCGAAGACATCGAGCTTGGCGGGAAGACGGTTGAGCGCGTCCTCCTCCCCTCCGACGGGAAGGAAGAGCCGGAACCACTGGTCTCCACCGAGCGGGACGAAGCGGCTGATGTCCCCTCCCCCGAGTGTCACGCGCATGAAGCCGGACGAGAGGCGCTGGCGCCGGAGCACGTGCAGCACCAGCAGTTCCGAGCGTTGCGGCTTGATGCGGGTGGTCTGCATGTTGGTTCGGGCCACGGGCTGTCCCTCCAAGGTGGGTCACAGATGAGCCTATTCTTTAGGTAAGGCTAACCTAATACAACTTTGGTCACAGAAGTCGTGTCACCCGTATCGGGTGATGCACCAGTCCTGATCCCGCGCCTACGATCCGAAACACGAAGGAGTAACGCGGACGCTCACGACGTCGGGGGACGTGGATGATCGGAATCTCAGGATGGGCACTCGTGCCCGACGGAGCGACTCGGGTCGACCGTCGCGGGCTCCGTCGTGTCCTGGACGACGGAGAGCGGCGCGCTGCCGTCGTCTCGATCACCGCGTCGGGCGGCACGGGCAAGACCGCCTTGCTCCGCTCCTGGTGCGACGCCGAGCCGGGAGAGCGCTTCCTCGTCGAGGTCGACGGCGGGATGGGGCGCACGCGCGTCGGCGGCCGCACCGACTGGCGGAGGGCCCTCGACGGTGTGCGGGCACAACGGCGTCCCGTCACCGCCGTGATCGACGGCGTCGAGCGCATCCGCACGCACAGCGACCGCGAGCTGCTGCAGGAGGCGGTGCTCGCCTTCGACGCCGCCGTGGTCCTGAGCGGCCGCACGCAGCCGGTGGAGCTCGACCGCATGTCGGCCGCCCGCCCGCTCATCACGGTCGGTGTCGCGGACCTCGCGTTCGGACAGCGGGAGGCCGACGAACTGCTGCGCTCCGCCGGTGTGCTCCTCCCTCCCCAGGACGTCTACGAGTTGGTCGACCGCACCGGCGGACGGGCCATCACCCTGACCCTGGCCGTGGCCGCCCTCGCGCGCTCCCGTGACCCGCAGGGCGCGATCCGGCGGCTCACCCACTCCCCCGTCGGCGCCGACGAATACTTCGTGGGCACCCTGCTGCACGCGCTCGACGAGGAGGACGCCGACGCCCTCCTCTCCCTGGCTGCGGTTCCCGCCTTCGGAGTCGGGCTCGCCGCCGAGCTGACCGGGCACGTCGACGCGGGGGCGACCGTCGAACGGCTCCGCGAGGGCAACGACCTCCTCCAGCGCATCGACGACGGCGAGGAGGGCCACGAATACCGCTTCGACGAGTCGCTGCGCCGTAACCTGCTCGCCGAGCTGGCCCGGCGTGACGCCCCGCGGCTGGACGGCCTGCGCCGCACCGCCGCGCACTGGTACCTGGCGGGCGGAGACCTGCGCCGCGGCCTCGAACACGCGGTCGCCTCCCGGTCGACGGACCTCGTCGAGGACATCCTCCGCCGCCACGGCCTGGAGATGGTCTTCTCGGGCGACACCGGCCCGGTCCGCGACGCCCTGGGCGCCCTCGAGGACCGCGGCGTGATGTCCGCGACGACCGGCCTGCTCGGTGCGCTCGTCACCTCCCCGACCCGGCTCGACTCGGTCCGCATCGACCACTTCCTCGCCCTCGCCGAGGAGGAGCCCGCCCGATCCCCCGAGAGCGAACTCGTGCTCGCCGGCATCCTGGGTCTGCGCGGCGACGGTGACAGCCAGGCGGACCGCGATCGCTCCCTGGCCCGGCTCGAGCGCGCGGTGGCGCAGTCGATGCGCCGCCCCGCCGGCGATGGCGGCGCCCTGGCGGTCCTCGACGCCCGCATCTTCGCCGAGGCGGCGCGCGCCTCCCTGCTGCTGCGCTCCGGGAGGCCGGGCGAAGCCCTCGAGGCGGCCGACGCGGCCGCCTCGAGCGCGGAGGAGACCGGCCTGCCCTGGCTGCAGATGCTGGGGCTCGAGTTGGCCGCAGCGGCGGCCGCGGCGCAGCGGAGCTGGCCGATCGTGCACCACCTCGAGCGGCGGCTCGCCGGCATCGCCGGCGCCGAACCGAGCACCGACAGCATCGTCGCCGCCAGTGCGCTCCTGCGCGCCGCCGCGGCCGCCTACCAGTCGTGCGAGCCGTTCCGCTCGGCGCACCTCGCCGACATCGTGCAGGCGCGGTGGCGGGGGCTCGACACCGGCGACGTGATCGGCCCGCGCGCTCTGCACCTGCTCTTCCGGCTCGACGAAGAGGAGGACCCCCGTGTGGTCTTCGAGGAGATGGAGGACCTCTTCAGCGTCGCGCTGCGGCGCAACACCCGCACCATCGCCGTGGGGGCTTTCCGCTTCCTCGATCTGACGATGCACTATCGGGGGCGCGCCGAGGTGCGCGGACTCGTGGAGGTGCTCGATTCGCTGCTCGGCCCGCGATCGGTGGAGGCCGCCCTGGGCGGGTCCATCGCGCACGAAGGCACGCACACGCAGGACGCGGACGACGCCATGCTGGAGTCCCTCCTGCTGTCCGGCTCACCGGCGTGGCACAGCAGCAACATCGTCTTCGGCTGGCTGCTCCTCGCTGAGCACGCCGCCGAGCGCGGTCGCGAGGATCTGGTCCGCTCCCGCCTGCTGGAGGCGCTGAATGTCGCCGCGCGCACAGAGACGCGACGGCCCTTCCTGGCGCGGGACGGCGCCTTCGCCCGGCTGCTCTCCGAGCGGATCGGGAGCTTCGGCGAGCGCGAGGAGTTCGCCCGTTCGGTGCTGGAGGCGGTGGAGTCGTTCGGTCTGCGCCCCGCCGGAACCGAGAGCGGTCCGGCGCTGACCGGCAAGGAGCGTGAGCTCCTGCGGGAGCTGCCGCTGCACCAGAGCATCGGGCAGATCGCCGTGAAGCACAGCATCAGCGCCAACACCGTGAAGACCCATCTGCGCTCGATCTACGCGAAGCTCGACGCCCGCGATCGCGCGCACGCCGTCGAGAACGCCCGCTCGCTCGGGCTGCTGTAGCCTCCACCTCACGCGCAGCCACTCCCTCTCCGCCGTGGCATCCGCCGGCGTGCGCACGTGCGCGTCGAGGCGCCGGACGGAGGCCCGTCGAATCACCCGGTCCGGGCGATTGAGACCCCTCCCCGCTCCAGCGAGGCTCCCTGTAAGGTCTCTCATTTCTTTCTCGCTGGGGGTTGCATCGTGGTATCGAGTCTCGACATCGGCACAGGAGCGCGCAGACGCGATGAGAGGAGGTCACGGACCCCGCGCAGGCTGCTCGGCACCACCGCCGCAGGCGCGGCCGTCGCACTGACGCTCGCGGGTGCGGGCCTGTGGGCCCTGCCCGCGCAGGCAGCCCCCGGCGACACCTCCACCGCGACCGGCCACTACCTCAGCGGCACGCTGATCGGCCTGGACGCGGCACTGATCGCCTCCCTCGGCGGCGAGACCGCGGCGAGCACCGGCAGCGCCGACCAGACCAATGCGAACAACCTGAACGTCGGAGTGCTCGGGGTCGTGAACATCGCGGCTCCCGGCGGCATCCAGATCCCGCTGGACCTCGGCGGCGCCGGCGTGGTGTCGCAGTACGCGTCGGCACTCCAGAACGGCTCCTCGGTCGGCGCCTCCGGCCTCACCTCCGACTCCGGCGACGTCGGCACCGGGATCACGCCGAAGCCCGGGATCGCCCCCGGGCCGCTGCACGTGAACCTGGCGCAGGCGGTGTCGTCGCTGGGCCTGCCGACCGCGACCCTCGACGAGCTGGCGCAGCTCGACCTGTCCGTGGGCGTCACCGGCGCCCGTGCGGCGCAGGCTGCGCCCGCCACGCCCACGGGCGCCTACTCGATCGCCGGCGCGGGGCTCAGCTTCCACAGCGCGACGGTCGCCGGGCTGACCGGCGCGATCGACAGCCAGGTCACCACCGTGCAGAACCTCGTCAACGGGCTCGCGGGAGCGAACGGGACGCTGGCGAACGCGCTGGGCATCCTCAACATCCCCGGGGTGCTCACCACCACCGCCACCGTCACGGCCTCCGACCTCCAGGCCGCCGTCGCCCCGCTGCTCACCGGCGAGATCACGAATCCGGCATACCCGGGTGTGAGCATCAACCTCGGGACCGGGACGGTCACGGTCGACCTCTCGCAGATCACCGGTCTCGAGAGCCAGGCGCCGAACACCGACATCCTGAGCGCTGCCGTCATCAGCGAGCTGGGCAACCGGATCACGGGCATCCTCGGCGGCCTGATCACACAGGTCCAGACGGTCCTGACCAACACGACCAACGCGCTGGCGGTCGATCTGTCCGCCACGGTGCTCGGACTCCCGGTCGTGACGGTCGACGAGACGATCGGGCAGCTCCTCGCCGGCGACACCAGCGGCATCAGCGTGGCGGGCATCGCCGCCGGCATCCCGCTCGGGACGGTCCTCTCCGCCCTGCTGACCCCGCTGAACTCGATCGGCGCCGCCGTCACCGCCCTCGGACCCGCGGTACTCGCGCCCGTCGCCGGCACGCTCGTGCCGGCTCTGAACCCGGTGCTGCGTGGAGTCGTCCGGCTGACGGTCAACAACCAGGCCACCAGCGGTGGTGTCTTCACGGAGACCGCGCTGCGCGCCTCGGTGCTCCCCGACGCACAGGCGCTCACCCTCAACCTCTCGTCGGCGTCCGTCGGCCCGAACGCGCTGGCCGTCCCGCCGGTCGTCGACTCGCTCACCCCGACCAGCGGTCCAGCGGCCGGCGGGACCGCGGTGACCATCACCGGGTCCGGCTTCACCGGCACGACGGGCGTCACCTTCGGCGGAACCGCCGGAACCGCGTTCACCGTCGTGAACGACACCACCATCACCGTCACCACTCCCGCGCACGCGCCCGGCGCGACCGACGTCGTCGTGAACGGACCCAACGGCAGCTCGGGACCGGGGACCTTCACCTTCCTCGCGGCACCGACCGTCGGCTCCCTCACCCCGACCAGCGGGCCGGAGACCGGAGGCACCGCCGTCACCATCACCGGCACCGGGTTCACGGGAGCCACGGGCGTCACCTTCGGCGGGACGGCCGGAACGGCATTCACGGTCGTGGACGACACCACCATCACCGTCTCCACTCCCGCGCACGCGCCGGGCGCGGCCGACGTCGTCGTCCAGAGCCCGAACGGAGACTCCGCCCCGGGCAGCTTCACCTTCGTCGCCCTGCCCGCCATCTCCTCCCTCGCCCCGACGAGCGGACCGGTGACCGGTGGCACGCCCGTCACCATCACCGGCACCGGCTTCACGGGAGCCACGGGCGTCACCTTCGACGGGACCCCCGGCGTCGGCTTCAGCGTCGTGAACGACACGACGATCACCGTCGCGAGCCCGGCGCACGCCGCAGGCCCGGTCGACGTCGTGGTGCAGCACCCGATCGGGGACTCCGCCCCGGCGACGTTCACCTACCTCCCGCTGCCCGTGATCACCGGCGTCACTCCCGGCAACGGGCCGGAGACCGGAGGCACCGCCGTCACCATCACCGGCAGCGGGTTCACCGGCACGACGGGCGTGACGTTCGGCGGCACCCCTGGTGCGAACGTGGTCGTCGTCGATGACGGCACCATCACCGTCACCAGCCCGGGACACGCACCCGGCGCGGTCGACGTCATCGTCACCACGCCGGCCGGCGACTCGGCCCCCGGCGACTTCACCTACGACCCGGTGGTGGGGCCGCCCGCCATCGGCACGATCGCCCCCGACCACGGGCCGGAGACCGGAGGCACCGCCGTCACCATCACCGGCAGCGGGTTCACCGGCGCGACCGGGGTGACGTTCGACGGCACCGCGGGGACCGCGTTCACCGTGGTCGACGCCAACACGATCACGGTCACCACGCCGGCGCACGCCCCGGGACCGGTCGATGTGGTCGTCACCGGCGGCGGCGGCGACTCCGCTCCGGGCGCCTTCACGTTCGACCAGCTGCCGGCGATCGCCTCGGTGACCCCCGACAGCGGACCGGAGACCGGAGGCACCGCCGTCACCATCACGGGCACCGGGTTCACCGGCGCGACCGGGGTCACCTTCGGCGGAACCGCCGGAACCGCGTTCACCGTCGTGAACGACACCACCATCACCGCGACCACCCCGCCCGGCACTCCCGGCACCGTGGATGTCGTGGTCCAGCACCCGAACGGAGACTCCCAGCCGGGAGACTTCACCTACCTCGAGGTCCCCGCGATCACGTCGCTCACGCCCACCAGCGGGCCGGAGACCGGCGGCACCGCCGTCACCATCACCGGCACCGGCTTCACCGGCGCGACCGGGGTCACCTTCGGCGGAACCCCGGGTGTCGGCTTCTCGGTGGTGAACGACACGACCATCACCGTCGCGACTCCCCCGGGCACACCGGGCGACGTGGATGTCGTGGTGCAGCACCCGAACGGCGACTCCGTCCCGGGCACCTTCACCTACCTCCCCGTGCCGGCGATCACCTCGATCAGCCCGGACAGCGGCCCCGAGACGGGCGGCACCGCCGTCACCATCACGGGCACCGGTTTCACGGGAGCCACGGGCGTCACCTTCGGCGGAACCGCCGGAACCGCGTTCACCGTCGTGAACGACACCACCATCACCGCGACCACCCCGGCTGGCACGCCGGGTGACGTCGACGTGATCGTGCAGCACCCGAACGGCGACTCCCAGCCCGGCGACTTCACCTACCTGGCCGTCCCGGCGATCACCTCGATCACCCCGGACAGCGGCCCGGAGGCGGGAGGCACCGCCGTCACCATCACCGGCACCGGGTTCACCGGAGCGACCGGCGTCACCTTCGGCGGCGTCGACGGCACCGGCTTCACGGTCGTGGACGACACGACCATCACGGTCACCACCCCGCCGGGGACCCCGGGGACCGCGGCGGTCGTCGTGGAGCACCCGAACGGCGACTCCCAGCCGGGCGACTTCACGTACCTCGCGGCACCGCCGGTCATCGGCTCCATCGTCCCCGACATCGGACCGCAGACCGGAGGCACGCACGTGACCATCACCGGCACCGGGTTCACCGGGGCGACGGCGGTCGTGTTCGGCGACGAGCTCCGCACGAACCCCGTCTCGGCGGCGGCCCTGGCGGTCCCGTTCGCGGCGGGCACCCCGGGGACCGACTTCACCGTCGTGAACGACACGACGATCACGGTCACCACCCCGGCGCACCTGCCGGGCACGTACGACCTGGTCATCGAGAGCCCCAACGGAGACTCCGAACCGGCGCTGTTCACCTTCACCCCGCTGGAGGGGGCGCCGGCGATCAGCGGCATCGCACCCGACCACGGCCCGACGATCGGCGGCACCTCCGTCACGATTTCCGGCGCCGGGTTCACCGGGGCGACCACCGTGACGGTCGACGGCGCCTCGGTCCCCTTCACCGTTGTGGACGACGGCACGATCACCATCGTCACGCCGCCCCACGCGGTTGGTCCGGTGCCCATCGTGGTGACCACCCCGGTCGGCCCCACTCCCGCGGCGACCTTCACCTACCAGACGGGCGCCACCGTCGGGACGGTCGACCCGGGCCACGGCCCGCAGGGCGGTGGCACGACAGTGACCATCACCGGCAGCTGCTTCGCGGGCGCCACCGCGGTGCTCTTCGGATCGAAACCGGCGACCTCGTTCACCGTCGTGAACGACACGACGATCACGGCCGTCACGCCCTCCGGGACGGGCACCGTCGCGGTCACCGTCACCGGATCGGCCCAGTGCGGCACCGGCACCCTCGCCGGCGGCTTCCGCTACGAGGACCCGGCTGCCACAGCCGGTGGACTCGCCGACACCGGTTCCGACACTGGCGGCTTCAGCCTCCTGGGCGGATTCGCCCTGCTGCTGATCGCCTGCGGCGCCGGATTCCTCATCCGCCGTACCCGCCGGGCCTGACCGGACCCGGACGAAGAAAGGAGGAGTGTCCATGACCGAGACTCCCGCGGCCCCCGCCCCCAGCCGGCGGGCCCGCAAGCTCAAGGCCGTGCTGGCCGCCGGGCTCGTGCTCGGCGCCGGGGCCGCCGTGACGCTCGCCGCCTGGAACGACTCCGAGTTCGCCCGGGGGACGTTCACGGCGGGGACCTTCAACCTCGTCGGCAGTGTCGACGGCACGACCTACACCGATCACGCGACGGCGGGCTCGCCGGCGACGCTCGGGTTCACGGTCGACGCCACGACCCTGTCGCCGGGCGCGGTCACCGCCGCCCCCTTCGCCGTCGAGCTGGCGGCGAACACCACCAACCCCGCCGTCGTCACGATCTCCAGCGCGGGGTCCACCGGCACAGTCACCAACCTCACCTACGAGCTGCTGCAGACGACGACGTTCGGCTGCACGACCAGCACGACGGGCACCGACCTCGTCCCGGCGGGGACGGCTCTCACCACGGTTCCCGGCTCGACCACGTTCCCGTTGACCCAGGGCACGGGAGGCGCGGCGGGGGCGCCGGTCTTCCTGTGCTTCAAGGTCACCGCGGGAGCGGGTCTCGCGCAGGGGCAGACCGGCGCCGCCACCTGGCAGTTCCAGGCGGCGAGCCAGTAGTCCATGCGTGAGGTGTCGCCGCCCCGCAGCCGGAGTGTTCGGGCCCTCCGGCTGCGGGCGGTGCTCGCCTCGGGCCTCGTCCTCGGAGTGGGCGCGGCGGTCACCCTCGCCAGCTGGACCGACAACGAGTTCGCGACGGGCGCGTTCCAGACGTCCGTCTTCAACACCCAGTCGAGCGTGAACGGCGGCGCCTACGCCGACAACTCGGTCTCGCCCGGGGCGACGTTCACCGTCGCCGGCCCGTTCGCGCCGGGAGTCTCGTCCTACTTCCCCGTCCTCATCCAGACGACCGCCGAGTCGGTGGCCGGAACCGCCACTCTCACCGGGGCCGTGCTCGGCGGGACCGACGCGGCGACGCTCGGGGCGGCGCTCGTCTACCGGGTCGTCCGCACGACCGCCACCTGCAACGCGGCAGCCTTCACCGGCTCCCCCACGTTCGTCGTCGGCGCCGCGGGGACCACGCGCGCACTGACGGCGGGGCAGGAGACCGGGGTCACCAATCCCCTCGCCGCCGCGACCAGCACCGCACCGGGCGCGGCGACCGGTTTCTGCTTCGAGGTGACGCTGCCGGCCGGAGCGGCGAACAGCCTGCAGGGCAAGACGGCGACCGCCACGTGGCAGTTCGTCACCACCTCGAATTGATCACGCGGAACAGGGAGGAGGCCGCATGAGCGTCCGGCAGCACACCGACGCCGTGCCCCACGCGCCCGCCGCACGCCACGCCGCCGGGCGGCCGGTCACGCACGCTGCACACGCCGGTCCGGAACCGACCGCCGCACGCCCGGCGACACGTGCGGCCTCCCGCGCCGGGGACGCCCTCCTGACGCTGGCCTCCGTCGCCGGCGCTCTGTGCATCCTCGGAGCCATCGCCGCCACCGTCTTCCACCTCACCCTGATCCTCTTCAGCACCGGCTCGATGAGCCCCACCATTCCGGCGGGCGCCGTCGCGCTCGTGCGCGAGATCCCGGCAGCCGAGGCGCGCGTGGGCGACATCGTCACCGTCGACCGGCCCCGAGCACTCCCGATCACCCACCGCGTCGTCTCCGCGCGGCCGGTCGGCGAGGGACGGGTCGAGTTCGTGCTCCGCGGCGACGCGAACGCCGAGAACGACCCCGCGCCCTACGACGTGTCGCACGTACGGCTCGTCATCGCGAGCGTGCCGGGCGGAGCCCCTGTCATCGCGTTCTTCTCGAACCCGCTCTTCCTGGGCGGTGCGACGCTGGCGGCGACCGCGCTGGTGGCGTGGGCGTTCTGGCCGCGCGGAGCGGAGCCGATGTCGCGACGCCGGCGCAGAGGCCGGCGCGACGCCGACGACGATGCGGGCCCCGGCATCGGGGCAGGCCCGGGCTCCCGTGCCATGGGCTCCGCACTCGTCCTGCTCCTGACCGTGGGCGCCGGCGCGGCCCTCGCCCTCGCCGCTCCCTCCCCGGCCCGGGCCGACGAGTCCGTGTCGAGCGGCCGCTACCTGACGCTCACGTCCGTCGCCGACCCGACGGCTTTCGCACAACTCCGCCCGGGCGTCCCCGTCCGATGGGAGGTCGGGGTCGCCGCCGCCACGCCCTCCGCCGCGACGGTCGGGCTGGGCCTGTCATCGACCGGCCCGCTGACCGGCGTGCTCGACATCGGCATCACGGCGTGCGCGGTGCGCTGGTCGGGCACGTCCTGCCCGGGCGCCGCTCGGACGCTGCTGGTCACGACACCGCTGTCCGCCGTGCTGTCCGGCCCGGGAGCCGCGGCCGGCGAGCCGCCCGCGCCCGCCGGTGTCGTCGCCGTCGGCGCCATGCCGTCGAGCGAGCGGCGCTGGCTCGCGATCGATGTCACGCTGCAGCCGGGCGCCGCGGACGGGTCGGCCGACCTCGACGTGTGGGCCTGGACCTCAGCCGACGACGTGCAGGCGGCCGCTCCCCCGGTAGCGCTCGCGGCGACCGGGGCGGCCCCGACCCTCCTGACGCCCCTGCTCGCGGGCGGCGCGGTCGTCGCGGGGGCCGGGATCGCCGCTGTCGCCGGAGCGCGCCGCCACCGCCACCCGGGCGACGAGGCGGGCGCGCGATGAGATGCACCCTGCGCCTCGCCGCGGTCGGCGCCCTCGTCCTCACCGCCGCGGGCCTTCTCGGCGTCGCGGGAGGCTCCCCGGCCCGGGCGGGGTGGTCGCGGTCCGTCTACGCCACGGGCACCGCGACCTCCGGCACCCTCACTCCCGTTCCGGCCGTCGCGTGCGGGTCGGCGGGAGGCCTCCTCGCCACCAACATCCCGATCACGTGGACCACCCCGACGATCGGCGGCAACGCCATCGCCCCGCAGAGCTACACGATCGCCTGGAGCGGCAGCGCCGGCTCCGGCAGCACGACGGTCGCCTATCCGGCCACCACCGGAAACGTCACCGGCTCGACGCTCACCCTCCTCGGCACGTCCACGGTGACGGTCACGGCGGTCTACGGCAGCTGGACGTCGCCGGTGTCGTTGCAGACGCGCACCCTCACGACGACCCTGGGAGCGCTCGGGCTCATCGTGGGGTGGACGTGCGCCTGATCCCCACCGCCGGGAGCAGGATGTCGTCCAGGACCGAGAGCAGGAACTCCCGGTCCACCGCCTTGCGCTGCACGAGCACCCGGTAGGAGGCCATCGAGGGCGCGATGAGCGCGAGCTTCTCGATGTCGGCGTCGGCGGGGATCTCACCGCGCTCGACCGCGCGACGCAGGAAGATGCGGTTGACGGAGGCGCGCGGCTCCACGATCGCCTCGTTGACGGCGTCGGCCAGCCCGGGGTCCTTCGCGAGCATGGACACGAGGCCGGCCATGATCTGGAGCTTCTTCTCGGCGTCGACGATGGTGTGCGGCTTCATCATCGCGACCAGATCGCCGCGCAGAGTTCCGGTGTCGGGGAGGGCGTCGAAGTCGATGTCGCCCTTCTTCATGCAGGCGACGGCGTCGATCACGAGATCGGCCTTCGACGCCCAACGGCGGTAGACGGTCGCCTTCCCGGCCTTGGCGCGGGCGGCGACCATGTCGATCGTCATGCGGTCGTACCCGGTCTCGGCGAGCACGTCGAGGGCGGCGTCGAGGATCTCGGGATCCCGCGTGTGGTCCCGTTTGCGCCCGAGCTTCGTCGCGGGGGCGGGTGCTGAGATGTCCATCTCCTCCAGTGTAGATGAATTTCTGAACAGATTAGATCCGGAACTGGTTGGTTTCGTATATGCTGGCCCGCATGTCGCAGACAAACCCCACCCCTTCGAGCGCCGCACCCGATGCGGCGGCGCCCTCCTCGCGCCGCTGGTGGACGCTCGTCACCGTCGCTCTGGCGCAGCTCATGGTCGTCCTGGATTCGACGGTCGTGAACATCGCCCTCCCCTCCGCGCAGGCCGACCTCGGCTTCTCGAACGCGGACCGCCAGTGGATCGTGACCGCCTACTCGCTCGCCTTCGGCAGCCTCCTGCTGTTCGGAGGCCGCCTCTCCGACCTCATCGGCCGCAAGCGCGCCTTCATCATCGGCCTCATCGGCTTCGCTGCGGCCTCCGCCCTCGGCGGCGCCGCCGACACCTTCGGCCTGCTCGTCGGCGCGCGCGCCCTGCAGGGAGCGTTCGGCGCGCTGCTCGCCCCGACCGCTCTCGCCGTGCTGACCACGACCTTCACCGTTCCGAGGGAACGCGCCCGCGCGTTCGGGATCTTCGGCGCGATCGCGGGAGCCGGCGGCGCGGTCGGCCTGCTGCTCGGCGGCTTCCTGACCGAGCAGTTCGACTGGCGCTGGAACCTCTACATCAACGTCGCCATCGCGATCGTCGCGATCGCCGGTGCGGCCGTCTTCGTGACCTCCGCGCACCGCACCGGCCCGCGCCCGAAGCTCGACGTGCCCGGCACGGTGCTCGTCTCCGGCGCCCTGTTCTCACTGGTCTACGGCTTCTCGAACGCCGAGTCGGACGGCTGGGACTCGCCGCTCTCGTGGGGCTTCCTCGCCGCAGCGGGCGTGCTGCTGATCGCCTTCGTGCTCTGGCAGCGCCGCGCCACGCACCCGCTGCTGCCGCTGTCGATCGTCGTCGACCGCAACCGCGCGGCCTCCTACAGCGCCATCCTGATCGCAGGCGCCGGGATGTTCGGCATCTTCCTGTTCGTGACCTACTACCTGCAGGCCACGCTGAAGTTCACGCCCATCCAGACCGGCCTCGCCTTCCTGCCGATGATCGTCATGCTCGTGACCGCCGCGCAGCTGTCGACCAACATCTTCGTGCCGCGCTTCGGGCCGAAGGTCATGGTGCCCATCGGGATGACGATCGCCGCGACCGGCATGGTGTACCTCACCCACCTCGGCGTCACCGCGAACTACGCGGTCGACCTGCTGCCGCCGCTCATGATCCTCGGCTTCGGCATGGGGTCGACGATGCCCGCCGCGATCCAGACCGCCACCCTCGGCGTCGACCGGCACTTCGCAGGCGTCGCGTCGGCGATGGTGAACACCAGCCAGCAGGTGGGCGGATCGATCGGCACGGCGCTGCTGAACACCCTGGCGGCCACCGCGGCCACGGACTACCTCGCGGCGCACCTCCCGCCGACCGCGGAGGTCGCGGCGGAGGCCGCCGTGCACAGCTACGCGACGGCCTACTGGTGGGGCGCCGGGTTCTTCGCCTTCGGCGCCGTGCTCTCCGCGTTCCTCTACCGCCGCCGTGCCGCACTCGTGCAGCAGGCCGCGAGCGCGGCGGGCTCGGAGCCGTCCTCGGCCGGCGCACCGGAGCCCGTCATCGCTCACTGACGCCCCTCCCGCGCATCAGCGGGGACGCGGAACGCCGCTCTGCCCGCCGCAGAGCGGCGTTTCACGTCCCCCGTGTCGGTTGCCGTCGACAGGGAACGGCCTCAGCCGACGATGCCGTCGAGTTCGACCGCCGGTTCCGGGAGCGTCCGGACGGCGGCGGGCTCCTGGCTCGCCGGTGCCGAGGCGGCGGCCTCCCCGCGCGCGGCGAACCGAAGGCAGGCGAACCCGAGCAGGGCGACCGCCGCGGCGCCCACTCCCACGAGTGCGTCCGACCGGAGCGCGCCGTTCCCGTGGTCGCCCGGCGACGTGAGGAACACGATCGCCGCGATCACCGCCACCGCTGCGGCGAACCCGCAGATGCCTCGCATCATCCCTCCTCCGATCCTGTGCCCACCTTCGCACCGGCCCGTGGCCCGCGTGAACACCCTGGAACGCACGGCGAATCGGGTGTAAAGCGCGCGAGTCTGCGATCATGTCCGGGTGGCCGCCGACGACAGCTCCACCACGACGACGGGCAGGACGCCGTTCCTCGCCTCCGATGTCGCGCGCAACCAGACCGCCCTCGTGGCGGCGATCGCGCCGACCATCGTCGGGTTCTTCGTCTACGACGCCGTCCGGCCGCTCCGCTTCACCCTCGGGACCGTCGCTCTCACGTCGTTCGGCTTCTGGATCTTCTACTCGCTCGCGTATCTCGTGCTGACCCAGCTCACCTTCGGACGCGCCACGTCCGCCGAGCTGACGACCTGGCTCCGGCGCACCACGCCCGTGCGGCGCAGAGAACGCATCGAGTCGTCGCTGAGCGGAGGCGGCCCCAGCGCGAACGCCCACTGGTCGATCCTCGCCATGGTCTCCGTCGCCGTCGTGTGGCTGACCCCCGGGCTGCTCGACAGCGTCCCCGCGAACGTGCTGGCGTTCACGGTCGTGGGCACGTCATGGGTCGTGACCGTGTACTCCTATGCCGTCCACTACGCACGAGTGAACTCTGTCGCACTCAACATCCAATTCCCCGGTGACCGGCCGCCGGTCTTCATGGACTACTTCTACCTCTCTGCGCAGGTCGCCACGACGTTCTCGTCGTCGGACGTCACGATCCTGACCACGCTCGGCCGCAAGGTCGTCACCGGGCAGACGATCATCGCGTTCGTCTACAGCACCTTCGTGATCGCGATGCTGCTGTCGGTCATCTTCCTGACCGACTGAGGCGGGGCCTCGACCGAGCGCGCTCGAGGCCCCCCGGAAGTCTCAGGGCAGCACGATCCCGAAGTCCGGGTCGCCCGGGTCCAGCACCGCCGTCAACTGGTCGAGGATGCCGATGTCGCCGTCCACGTCGAGGCCGTCGGAGGTGATGTCGCCGGCCGCCAGGCTCAGGAAGCGCGGCTTGGTGAGCCTGAGGCTGAGCGGCGCCGTCCCGTCCGGCTCCTTCTCGACGGAGATGAGGACGCCGTTGTGCAGGGTCACGTGGAAGCTGCGCCCGAGGTCGGTGAACGTGATGTCCAGCGCGAGATCGAGGTCCCACGCCTTCGGACCGTCGACCGTGATCGAGACGGCGTCGAAGATCTGCTCGGGCGACAGCTGCGCCAGGATGGCCGGAGCGTCGGTGCTCGTCGGCGTGCCGAAACCGCCCTCGCGCAGCTCGGTCGCGCCCGAGAGGAAGAAGTTGCGCCAGGTGCCGTTCTCCGCCCCGTAGCCCAGCTGCTCCAGCGTGTCCGCGTAGAGCGCCTTCGCGGCACCGTTGCCGGAGTCCGTGAACACGGCATGGTCGAGCAGGGTGGCCGCCCAGCGGAAGTCGCCCTGGTCGTACGCCTCCCGCGCGAGCTCGATCACGCGGTCCACCCCGCCCATCGCCGCGACGTAGCGCTCGGCCTGCGCCTGCGGCGGGTGCGGCCACAGACGCGCCGGGTTGCCGTCGAACCAGCCCATGTAGCGCTGGTAGATCGCCTTGACGTTGTGCGAGACCGAGCCGTAGTAGCCGCGTGTGCTCCACTCCGCCTCCAGGGCCGGCGGCATCCGGAAGTCCTCGGCGATCTCCGCCCCGGTCAGGCCCTTGTTGAGCTGGCGCAGCGTCTGGTCGTGCAGGTAGCCGTAGAGGTCGCGCTGCACACCCAGGAAGTGGACGATCCGCTCCGATCCCCAGGTCGGCCAGTGGTGGGAGGCGAACAGCACGTCGGCGCGGTCCCCGTAGCGCTGGATCGCCTCGCTCAGGTAGCGCGACCACACGTGCGGGTCGCGCACGAGCGCCCCGCGGAGGGTGAGGAGGTTGTGGAGGTTGTGGGTGGCGTTCTCCGCCATGCACAGCGCCCGGTAGCGCGGCAGGTAGAAGTGCATCTCGGCCGGCGCCTCCGTGTTGGGCGCCATCTGGAACTCGAACTCGACGCCGTCGATGGTGTGCGTCTCGCCGGTGTCGCGCACGTCGATCGTCGGCACCAGGATGCCCGGGGTTCCGGTGGAGGTCGTCTGCCCGAGTCCCGCGCCCACCTGTCCCGATGGACCGCGGTCGAGCGCAGCCCCGTACATGTATCCGGCCCGCCTGGCCATCGCCGTCCCGGCGTACACGTTCTCGGCGATCGCGTGCTCGAGGAACCCGTGCGGGGCGACGATGTCGACCCTCGGACTGTCGGGGTCGGCCGGGTCGACGATCCCGAGCACACCGCCGAAGTGGTCGATGTGGCTGTGTGTGAACACCACGGCCACGAGAGGGCGCTCACCGCGGTGCTTCCGGTAGAGCGCGAGCGCGGCCTTCGCCGTCTCGGCCGAGATCAGCGGGTCGACGACGATCACGCCGTTGTCCGACTCGATGAACGACATCACCGACAGGTCGAGGCCGCGCGCCTGATAGAGGCCGTCTAGCACCTCGAACAGCCCGTGTCGCGCGACGAGCTGCGACTGCCGCCACAGACTCGGGTTCACCGTCGCCGGCGCCTCCCCCTGCAGGAAGTCGTAGGTCGACGCGTCCCACACGACCTCACCGGCGCGGTCGCGGATCACCGGGTCGTCCAGTGTGCCGAGAAAGCCGCGGTCGGCGGCGACGAAGTCCGCCGTGTCGGCGAACGGCAGCGAATCCAGGAGTGCGCGGTTCGCCGACTCGATGGACGGGGTGGGATCGTTCTGCCGCATGCCAACTCCTTCGGTGGACGCATTCAGGGTGAATCATCGCCAACCCGCTGGGGGCGTGTCTAGTCCCCGTCCCGACCGCCCCGCCGCCGGCGAGCAATGGGATCGTCGCCGCGATCAGGCGCAGCCGCAGTCGTCGCCCTCGCAGCATCCCGGCTCGACGTAGAGCACGACGCGCAGCAGCTCGTCCAGCGCGGGGGCGAGGTGGCCGTCGGCGAGGCGGTACCAGATGCGGCGGCCGTCGGGAACCGCCTCCACGAGTCCGCACCCGCGCAGGCAGGCCAGCTGGTTGGACATGACCTGGCGCGAGACGCCGAGCGCGTCCGCGAGATCGGACGGGTAGGCGGGCGCTTCGCGCAGGGCGAGCAGCACGCCCACCCGGGTCGGGTCCGAGAGCGCGTGCCCGAAGCGGGCGAGTGCAGCCGTGTGGGTGACGGTCGCCGCGGGTGCGAGGAGGCTCATAGCATCGAGGGTACAGAGAACCCTGAATTAAGGGAATCATGAATCGTCCTGGCTGTCCGGAATGCGCCGATCGAGCGCATACTCGGTAGGGGTGTGGAGGCCGACGCCACATCCATCAGGAGGATGGACCATGCAGCTCTCACGCGACGCGATCGGCCGGGCCGTGGTGGACGAGATCGGAGAGGGCGCGCTCGACGGCGCTCCCGCCACGTTCCTCGGTTCCATCGTGACGGGGGTCGCGCTCGCGGTCGGCGAGAGCGAGGTGCGCTACATGGGTGCGAGCGCCGTCCTCTCCGACGACGTCATCGGGGTCCGCGTTGGCGCGTTCACCGACGGCACGGTCGCGACCGTCGAAGCCGCCTACTCCCTCCAGAGCGGCACCGCGAACGTGACCACCCGCGTCCACCGGCGCGGCGACCTCGATCGGCTGGAGGTCATCGGCGGCACCCCCTCCCTCGGCGTCGACGACAACGCCGACTGGCCCGGCCGGTTCACCGTCCGCGCGAGCTACCGCGACGGTCTCGAGCTCACCATCCCCATGAGCGAGGCCAACACTCCGCAGAAGCGCAGCTCCGTCTGGACCATCCTCTCCGCCCTCCGCGAGGACCTCGCGAAGCGCTGATCCGGGTGCGAGACGTGACTCGTTGCGGGTGCGCCGGGCCTCGCACCCGCACGAACTCACGTCGCGCGCCCGGTCTCATCGACGATTTCCGGACCAAGGAGGCGCTCATGCTCGGGAACATCGAGTGAGCCGCTGGCTCTTCCTCGCCGGGGCGATCCTCTTCGAGGTGACCGCTTCCCTGTCGCTCAAGGGCGCGCTGACGCATCCCGCGCTCTACCTCGTCGTCGCCATCGGCTACGTCGCGTCGTTCACCTGCCTCGGCGCATCGTTGCGGGCCGGGATGGCGCTCGGCGTCGCGTACGGCATCTGGGGTGCCACCGGCGTCGCCCTCACCGCTGCCCTCTCCACTGTCTTCTTCGGGGAGCCGTTCACCCCGCTGATGGGGATGGGCATCGCCCTCATCATCGGCGGGGTGCTGCTCGTCGAGCTCGGCTCGCAGGCGGCGCACCGCCGCGGGGCGGCCGCGGCCGTGGCGCGGGCGGCACCTTCGCCCGCGACCGCCGCGGGTTCCGATCCGGTCGAGGGAGGCCGCGAATGATCGTCTGGCTCGCGCTCGCCGGCGCCATCGTCACCGAGGTCTCCGGCACGATCTCCCTCCGCATGGCCACCACCGGCCCCTCTCCGAAACGCATCTGGTACCTCCCTGTGGCGGTCGGCTACGTGCTCGCCTTCACTCTGCTCTCGGTCACCCTCGCCCTCGGTCTCCCGCTCGGGATCGCCTACGGCATCTGGGCCGCCGTCGGCGTCGCCCTCACCGCCGTCCTCGGTCGCCTGCTCTTCCGCGAGCCCCTCACCCCGGTGATGGCGCTCGGCATCCTGCTCATCGGAGCCGGTGTGGTGCTGGTTGAGCTGGGCGCGGCGCACTGACGCGCCGGGAGGGACCGCGAACGGTGGCGCCGGCCTGGCGCGTACGGTGGTGGCGATGAGCATCGACGACTTCCGCATCCACGTGT
Organism: Leifsonia sp. LS1; assembly: GCF_020521355.1. Lineage (NCBI taxonomy): Bacteria > Bacillati > Actinomycetota > Actinomycetes > Micrococcales > Microbacteriaceae > Leifsonia > Leifsonia sp. LS1. The sequence continues at coordinate 228,919 of NZ_BPER01000003.1, read as the reverse complement.
CCGACGAGCTGCTCGCCGATCTGCGCTCCCGCCTCCGGGCGACCCGCTTCGTCGAGCCGCTCGGCTCCGTGCCGTGGGGCGGCGGCGCCGGCGGCGCGGTGCTGCGCGACCTCGTCGATTCGTGGCTCGCCTTCGACTGGCGGACGCGCGAGGCGGCCCTCAACGCGTACGACCAGCATCTGGCCGACGTGGGAGGCCATCGACTGCACTTCGTCCACGTCCCGGCCGCCGGATCGGCGGAGACGCGCATCCCCCTCCTGCTGCTGCACGGGTGGCCGAGTGCGTACACCGAGTATCTGCCGCTCGCAGAACTGCTCGCGAACCCGGCCGCGACGGGTTCGGACGCGCGGATCGCCTTCGATGTGATCGTCCCGTCGCTGCCGGGCTTCACCTTCTCCGAGCTGCCGGAGGGGCCGCTGACCCGTGCCGCGATCGCCGCGGACCTCCACGAGCTCATGACGACCGTGCTCGGCTACGACCGTTACGCCGCGTTCGGCGGGGACATCGGCGGGGGTGCGGCGACGTGGCTCGGGGTCGACCATCCGGATCACGTGATCGGGATCCAGCTCCTCCACGCCCCGTTCCCGAGCGACGGCGAGGCGCGCACCGAGGAGGAGCGCGACTATCTCGCGTCCGTCGACGCCTACGACGCGAGCGACGGCGGCTACAGCGAGATCATGTGCACGCGCCCGGACACCATCGCTGCCGCTCTCGCCGACTCCCCCGCCGGTCTGCTCGCCTGGATCGCCGACAAGTGGCATGACTGGGTGGACGGCGATCTGGACGCGGCCGTCGCCCGGGACGAGCTGCTCACGATCGCCACGCTCTACTGGGCGACGGGCAGCGTCGGCACGTCGTTCCGGCAGTACTTCGACTACGACGCGAACCCTCCGCGTCCGCCGATCGCCGCGCCGGTCGGCGTGCTGCTCAGCCGCGAACCCGTCATGGCGGGCTTCCCGCGCTCCCTCGCCGAGCGGGCGGCCGCCGACCTCCGCTCCTTCGAGCCTGCTCCGCGGGGCGGCCACTTCCTCGGCCTGGAGCAGCCGCACCTGGCGGCGGACCGCATCAGGGAGTTCTTCGGCGGGCTCGCCTGAGCCCGCCGAACTACCAGCCGCAGGCCGTGAGCTTCGCCACCGCCTCCGTGAGGACCGCGGGTCCGCCGACCAGCGTCACCGTGGTGACACATCTCCCGGTCCTCCGGCATCCGCACGACTCAGTCGTCGCGGCGGTGCCCGAGGCGTGCGGAGGCGGAATCGTCGGAGATGTCGAGGGCTCTCGCCGTCGAGTCCCGGAGGTTCAGGCTGAGTGGGAGCTCCTGGGCCGTCGGCGGCTCGACGCGGCCCTGCAGCAGGTCGAAGAGCAGGCGGGCGCACGCCTGGCCGGCTTCGCCGCCCTTGGTGTCGATCGCGGTGATCGGCGGGTGCGCGGCGCGGAGGTCGCTGCTGTCGACGCAGGACGCGAGGAGGATGTCGCTGCCGATCTTCCGGCCGTCCGCAGCGAGCGCGTGGGAGATCGCGGTGGCCACCCCGTCGCCGGCGCCGATCAGCGCGTCGGTGTCGGGCGACTGCTCGAGCAGGGTCCGGGCGGTGTGCTGCAGTGTCGCCGTGTCGGCTCCGAACGGGGCCACCTCGAGGCGGGGCTCGACACCGATCGTGCGGCACCAATCGCGGTAGGCGCCCTGGATCGCGTGCGACCAGTCGGAGTTGGTGGTCGAGGCGATCAGGGCGGGGTGCTGCGCGCCGCGGGCGTTGAGGTGCTCCAGCAGCAAGGTGGTGTACTGGGCGTGGTTCGACCACACGACGCCCGCCGGCTGTCGCCCTCCCGGCAGGCGCTCCGACGAGACGACAGGGAGCCCGGTCCCCAGCAGCCGGGTGATCATCGGGTCCTCGAGGACCGGGTCGATGAGCACGATGCCGTCGACGTGCGGGCTGTATGCGGGGCGGGCGTCCGCGGCCGCGACGATGAGCGTCACGTCGTAGTCGAACGCCGCGGCCTCGTTGACGACCCCGTACACGAAGGACAGGTAGTGCTCGCTCCGGACGAGCACCTGCGGGATGTAGAGGCCGATCGCCCCCGTGGTCGCCGTGCGCAGCGAGCGCGCCGAGCGGTTGATCGAGTACCCGAGGCGTTCCGCGGCGACCATCACCGCGTCGCGCGTCGCCGGCGAGACCCGGCCACGCTCGCTGAGGGCGTCGGAGGCCGTGGTCTTGCTGACGCCGGCGGCCCGGGCGACGTCGATGATCGTCACCGGTGCGTGCGTCGGAGCTTTCTGAGCCATGCTCCCCTCCCCCTAGAAGACCTGCCAGGATTCCCGCGACGCTGTGCACGGGCCGCCTTCGTGGAACTGGAGATGCGCGTGCTCCAGGTCGAGCGAGATCGTGAGCAGGGTCTGCCAGCGGTGCTCGAAGGCGAGGTGGGGGTCGGGGTGACAGCACACCGGCGCACCGTCCGCCTCGTGGATGAGCATACCGGCCACCCGCCGCAGAGGATCGGAGGACGAGAGCGACGCCCGACGCTCGCGCAGCCGGTCCAGCCGGCGGTAGCTGCTGGAGGTGCCGGGGACGAGTTCCCCGGCCGCGAGACGGTCGTCGAGGAAGTGATTGGTGTGGAGGAGCAGGCCGCCGTCGGAGGGCAGTACCGTGGCGTGACCTCCGGGGCTCAGCTCCACGCTGACCGCCTGCGGACCCGCCGCGGAGGCGGCCACGATCGTGAGCACCGTGGATGCGGTGACCTCGGCGGACAGCGCGATCGCCACCGCCTCCTCCAGCGTTCCCGCTCCGTCCAGGACGCCGCGCGCGACCGCGTGCACCGGGACGCCCATGCCGCCGCCGTCCTCCGCGTGGTTGAGGATGTTGAAGTGCACCCCGACGCCGTCGTTGTTCACGCCGATCTTGCCGAGGATGCCGAACTCGGTGAAGTAGCGCACCTCGCGGCCCTCGGCCGTGCGGGAGCGGACGACGAGCGTGTCGTCGTTGGAGACGTCGTGCCAGTCCCAGGTCTGCACGGTGCGGGGCGCACCGGTCTCCGGGAGGTAGACCGACGTCGAGCACTCGCCCTCCCCGATCGCGCCGACGGTCGCGAGGATCTCGGTTCGCGCGTTGAGCATCCCGAGCTCCCACGCCGCCCGTCCCGAGCCGGCCGCGAGCCCGTGGAGCTCGTCGGCGAGAGCCGGACGCCACGACGCGAGGCGCTCGATCGCGGTCAGCCCGAGGGCCGGGAGGTCGTCGGCGGCGACACCGACGACCTCGAACAGCTCGGTGTAGCCGGCGATGTTCGCGGCGATCCCGTCGGCGAAGGCGCGACCGAGTTCCTCCCCACGCAGGAACGGATCGGTCTGGGTCGTCTCGAAGCGGCGGACGGTCATGCGTTGTCCCTCTCTGGGCTCGGTGCTCGGTGCTGTGTTGCGGGTGTGGTGCTCGGGTCCGTTGTGCCGGACCGGGAGCGGGACGGGTCAGCGCGCGCTGCTGAGCACGGCGTCCCACGCGAGTTCGGACGCGATCGCCCCGAGCGCGATCGAGTTGACGGCCTGCTCACCGAGCCGGGTGCTGCCGGCCGGCGGGAGGGCGACCTCGTCGGTGGTCAGCGCGAAGAGCGTGTCGCCGTCGTGGTTGGTGTGGAACGGCTGGATGGCGCGGTTCATCGAACTGTGCACCTGCCGTCCGAACAGCCGCAGCTCCTTGTCGTCGAGCTTCACGTTGGTGATCACCGCCGTCACCGTGGTGTTGCCCGGCGACGTGGTCGGAACCTCCCCGGCGAGCAGGGCGGCCTCGTAGTCGATGACGGGGAGTCGCCGTTCCCCGGTCTCGCGGTCGTAGTTGCCGCGGATGACGGTCCCGTCCCGGTCGACGATCACGCCGACCGGGTTGACGACCGTGACGACCAGGATGCGCACGGGCCCGATCCGGCGGAAGGCCGCCCCCTGCCCGGTGAACTCGCACCGCGAGAGATCGACTTTGCCGGCGGAGGCGGCGATGCCCGCTCCCACCCGGCCGACCGGGATGGCGTCCTCCCGAGCCGCCAGCAGGGCTGCACGGCCGAGGGCGGCGTCCGGGACGATGCCGGTGTCGCGGGCGGCGAGATCGTAGATGACGGCTCCGGAGGCGGACCGCAGGTCCTGCCAGCCGACCCGGTTGCCCGTGCGTGCGAGAAGCTCCTCATCGACGCCGGTGGCCGCAGCCAGACCGTAGGACGATCCCCCGGCGAAGCAGATCGCGTGGTTGAGCTCCTCGTAGCGGCCGATGATGCCGATCGCGCCGCCCCGCGCGTCCACGGAGGTGCGCGCACCGGCCGGCACGGAGATCACGGTCGCGCCGGTCGGTCCCTCGACGTATTCGGCCGTGCCGACGGCGACGCCGGGGAAGTCGAACGCGACCTCCGAGCGGCCGGGACCGTGGGACGGGACGAGCTCGACATCGTCGTTGCCGACCCGGTCGCCCCAGAACGGCGGAGGGGTGAGCCGGTGCGGGAGGCTGTCGTCGTAGAGGGGCATCGTCGTTCCTTCGGTGCTGGTCATCGTCGTCTCCCGGTTCATCGCGCCGCTCGCAGCACCGCGTCCCAGGCGAGCTCGGAGGCGAGCGCGCCGACGGCGATGGCGGTGATCGGATCGTCCGCGCTCTCGGCGGCGTCCCGTTCGTCGAGATCGACCTCGTCGGTGGTCAGTGCGAACAGGGTGTCGCCGTCGAGCGCGGTGTGGAACGGCTGGATGGCGCGGTTCATCGAGCTGTGCACCTGCCTGCCGAAGTGGATCAGCTCCCTGTCGCTCAACCGCACGTTGGTCACCACGGCGGTGATCGTCGTGTTGCCGCGCTCGGAGTCCGGCCGCTGCGCGCGCTCGAGCGCCGCCAGATAGTCCGGCTCCAGGCGACGGCGACGGCCGGTGGCTGCGTCGTAGTTGCCGCGGATCACGTCGCCGTCCCTGTCGACGATCACGCCGACAGGGTTGACCACGGTGATGACGAGGACCCGTGCACGGCCCACCTGACCGAATGCGGCGCCCTGGCCGGTGAGCTCGGTGCGCGCGTAGGACAGCTTGCCCGCGCTCGCGCTCGCTCCGGCGCCGACCCGGCCGACCGGGACGCTGCCGTGCTCGGCGGCACGGATCGCGGCCCGGCCGAGGGCCGCGTCCGGGAAGATCGCGTTGTCGCGGGCCGAGAAGTCGTAGATGACCGCGGTGGAGACGAGCTTCAGGTCGTCGACGGCACCGCGGTTGCCGCCGCGCGCCCGCAGTTCGTCGGCGACCCCGGAACCCGCCGACAGCCCGTACACCGAGCCGCCGGTCAAGCAGATCGCGTGCGCGAAGTACTCGAACCCGCTGCTCAGGCCGATGGCCCCGCCGCGGGCGTCGATCGCGAGGCGGGCGCCGGCCGGGATGTGGAGCACGGTGGTGCCGGTCGGGCCCTCCGCGTACTCGGCCACGCCGACCTCCACACCGGGGAAGTCGTATTCGACGCGGTCGGCGCCGGTCCGCGTGAGCGGGACGAGGTCGAGATCGCGGTTGGCGATGCGGTCGCCCCACACCGGCACGCCGGTGAGTCGGTGGTCGGCGGTGGCGGGTGTCACGGTGCCTCCTGTTGTCACAGTGCCTCCAAGAGCTGGCGAGAGTATTCGTGCTGGGGGGTGTCGTAGAAGCGGCTCGTCTCGGCGAGCTCGACGATCTCGCCGAGCCGCATGACCGCGATCCGCTGCGCCACATAGCGCACCGCGGCGAGGTCGTGGGAGATGAACAGCGCTCCGAAGCCGTGCTCGGCCTGCAGGTCGACGATGAGGTTCAGGATCTGCGCCTGGACCGAGACGTCGAGCGCGCTGACGGCCTCGTCGAAGACGATGAACCGCGGCCGGGTGATCAGCGCACGCGCGATGGCGATGCGCTGACGCTGACCGCCCGAGAGCTCGTGCGGAAAGCGGTCGGCGAGCGCCGGGTCGAGCCGGACCTGTTCGAGCATCCGCGCGACGGCCGGCGCGTGGGCCGAGAGCTTCGAGCGGTCGAGCGCCGCCAGAGGCTCGGCGACCGACAGGGCGACCGGCAGACGCGGGTCGAGCGACCAGAACGGATTCTGCGGAACGGTCTGGACGAGCCCCAGCCTCTCCTTCCGCCTGCCGTACGGCTTGCCGAGGAAGCGCACGTCGCCCGAGGTCGGCGCGCGCAATCCCAGGGCGACGGCCGCGGTCGTCGACTTGCCGGAGCCGGACTCGCCGACCAGCCCGAGGGTCTCACCGGGGGCGACCGCGAGACTGACGTCGCGCATGGCGGTGAGCACCGACCGGCCGCGGCCCCAGCCGCTGACGAACTCGGTCGTCACGTGGTCGAGTTCGAGGATACTGGCGGTCATGGTCGCTCCGTTCTCGAGAGGGCCGCGACGTCCGCGACGCCGAACGACCCCGTGCGGATCCGTTCGCCGGGCGTCGCACGGGCGGGATCGGCCGCCGCGAGGGAGACGGTGTACGGGTGCTGCGGGTGCTCCAGGACCTGCGCGGCCGGGCCGTCCTCGACGACCGTGCCGCCGTACATGACGACGACGCGGTCGCACCAGCGACCGACCGAACGCAGATCGTGGCTCAGCCAGAGGACCGTGGTGCCGGCCTCTGCGGCGAGCCCGAAGATCAGCGTCGCCACGTCGGCGCGCACGTTGCTGTCGAGCGCGGCGGTCGGCTCGTCGGCGACGAGCAGACGCGGCGAACGCGCCATGGTCATGGCGATGACGACGCGTTGCGCCATCCCGCCCGAGATCTGGTGCGGGAACAGGCGCAGCACCCGCTCGGGCTCCCGGATGCGGACGCTCTCCAACCGGGCGACCAGGGCCGCCGTATCGGTCGGGAGACCGCGGAGTGCGAGCGCCAGCTGGCGCCCGATCCTCATGGTGGGGTCGAGCGCGGCCACGGGATCCTGGGGGATGAAGCCGAGGCAGTCTCTGCGGAGGCGACGGATGCCGTCGTCACCGAGGTCGAGCAGCGCGCTGCCGTCGACGAGCGCGCGTGTCGCGGTGACGGTGGCGTTGGCCGGCAGGAGCCTCCCGCACAGCAGCCCGAGGGTGGACTTGCCCGAGCCGGACTCGCCCACGATGCCGACGGTCTCGCCCGGCTCGACGCGCAGGGTGGCGCCGTCGAGGGCGCGCACGCGGGTGCCGCGGGTGGAGTACTCGACGGTGGCGTCCTGGAGGTCGAGGATCGCGGTCATGTCAGCCTCCTCGCTTCCCGCGGGTCGAAGCGGTCGCGCAGGGCGTCGCCGATGAGGTTGATGGCCAGGATGGCGACGACGAGCACGGCTCCGGGGGCGATGATCAGCCACGGCGCCGTCACCATGTAGACCGTGCCCTCCTGCACCAGCAGACCCAACGAGGACGCAGGCGGCTGGACGCCGTAGCCCAGGAAGGAGAGCCCGCCTTCCACGAGGATCGCGACCGAGAGCGCGTACGTCCCCTGCACCGCGACGGTGCCGGCGACGTTGCGGAGCACATGCCGCGTCATGATCGTCCGGGAGGTCACACCGCTGATCACGGCCGAGGTGATGAAATCGCGCTCGACGACCTGCCGGGTCGCCTGCCCGACCATCCTCGTCATCAGCGGCACGGTCACGAGCACGATGCTGGCGAGGGCGGCCACGATGCCGGGACCGACGACGGCCGCGACCAGGATCGCGAGCACGATCGCCGGGAACGCGTAGAGGATGTCGCCCACCCGCATGATCGTCCCGCCGGTCTTGCCGCCGCGGTAGCCGGCGACGATGCCGCAGAACGTGGCGATGACCGCGGTGAGCGCGACGGCCACGGCCGACAGCAGCAGCGTCGTCGTGATCCCCTCCAGCAGTCGGGGCAGGAGCGAGCGGCCGAGGCTGTCCGTCCCGGCGGGGAACTCCAGCGACGGCGGCGCCAGCCGGCGTCCCACGATGTCGGTGGGGCTGCCGCCCAGGCCGAGCAAGCGGCCCAGGACCGCGGAGAGGAAGAGGACCGTCAGCACCCACATGGCCGACGTGGTCAGGGCGTCGAACGAGGCGAGGTAGCGCCAGGCCCGTGCAAGGGCGTTGCCGCTGCGCTTCTCGGAGATGATCGCGGTCATGCTCTCCTCCCCTTCTTCGCGACACTGACACGGGGGTCGATGACGCCGGTGAGCACGTCGACCATCAGGCTCGCGAGCACGAAGACCGCGGTCGCGAGCAGGACGCAGGCCTGGATCACGGTGTAATCGCGGCGGCTCAGCGCGAGGACGAGGTAGCTGCCGAGGCCGGACACGTTGAACACCTGCTCGACGATCACGGCCCCGCCCAGGAGGTAGGCCGTGATCGTCGCGGTCAGGGTCAGGACGGGGATGAGGGCGTTGCGCAGGACGTGGTGCCGCACGATGAACCACGGCGACTCCCCGCGGGCGACGGCGGCGGCGATGTGCGGCTCGACCAGCACGCCCATCACCGAGTCCCGGGTCGTGCGAGCGGTGGCCGCCACGCAGAAGATGGAGAGCACCAACGCAGGCAGCAGAAGACTCACCGTCCCCGCCCAGAAGTCCTGAGCCGGGGAGACGAAGCCTCCCACCGACAGACCCAGATCGAACCGGGAGAACACGAACACCACGATCGAGCCGACGACGAACTCCGGGAGGCTGATCCCGATGGTCGACACGATCCGCGTGAGCGCACTGCGTCGGCCGGTCGACGCGTGCGTGCCGGCGGCGATCCCGAGTGGGACGCCGACGAGCAGGGTGACGATCATCGCGATCGCCGCCAGCATCGCCGTGACGGGGAGCCGCGCGAGGATCTCGTCGAGCACCGGTCGCTGGCTGGCGAGCGACAGGCCGAAGTCGCCGCGCATCGCGCTGCCGAGCCAGAGCGCGTACTGCTCGGGCAGGCTCTTGCCGAGGCCGAGCGTCTGCCGCAGCTGCTCCTTCGCCGCGTCGCTCGAGAGCGGGCCGAGCACGATCTGGCTGAAATCGCCGGGGAGGCTCCTGATCGCCACGAAGATCAGGATCGAAGCACCGAGCAGCACCACCAGTGCGCTCAGGAGCCTCCCCGGAAGCCACCGGAGGACGCGCATCGCTACTTCGACCCCGTCAGCCGGAAGTCGGTGAGGTAGCGGAAGATGTCGCCGTAGCCCTCGGTCGAGTTGATCGTGGCGCTCAGCTTGTCGGTGCGGTACGCGATCACGCCGGGCCGGGTCATCAGGGGCACCTGCTCCGCCGTGCGGTCGACTTCGGCGCACAGCTTGGTGAGGACGGCGTCGCGCGAGTCGCCGACGGGCTCCTCGTTGGCCTGCACCACCAGGTCGTTGAGCGTCTTCGAGCCCGTCATGAACCGCGAGGTGAAGGTGGCCTGGTCGGTGTTCCACCAGCGCGAGACCATCGCGGCGTCGCCGTAGCCGGCGTACCAGCTGATTCCGAGGTCGGCCGATGCGGTCTTGTCTCCGCCGTAGAACACGTCGGTGTAGGTCGCGGTGTCGACGAGCTTGATGTCGACCGTGATGCCGTAGGGCCGCAGCTGCTGCTGGATCACCTGTGCGATCTTGCCCGGCGCGCTCTCCTCGTTCCAGGTGACCAGGCTGAGGCGGATGTCGCTCGCGCCCGCGTCCTTCAGCAGCTTCGTGATGTCGTCCTTGCTGAGGGTGGCGGACGGGAGCTCGGAAGGCGTGCAGGAGCCGGGGAGCCCGACCGGGGTGACGCCCGTGGCCTTGCCGTGGCCGGCGAGCGTGAGGTCCGACAGCTGGGCGCGGTCGATGGCGGCGTTCACGGCGAACCGCACCTTCTCGTCATGCAGAGGGGAGGACGGGTCGGTCGAGTTGAGGATGAGGTAGTAGAAGTCGGTGTTCTGCTGGTTGACCGCCTTGACCTCCTTGGTGCCGGCGAGGAGATCGAGCGTGTCGGCGTTGTTGAAGAAGGCGTACTGCACGCTGCCGTCGCGGATGGCCGCCAGGCGGCTCGCCTCGTCCGGCACGATCTTGATGTCGAGCGTGTCGGGGCCGACCTTCTTCGCGTCGTAGTAGTGCGGGTTCTTCTCGAAGGTCCACGACTCGTCCTGCACGTGCGAGGAGGCGACGTAGGGCCCCGTGCCGACCATCTGCTTGGCGAGGTCGATCGTGCCCGCGCGCACCTCCGCGGCAGGGACGATCGCGGCCGGGGTGTTGGCGAGCGCTCCGAGGAGCGCGGTGTATGGCGCGGAGAGGTGGATGGTCACCTCGTCGGGCGCGTTGACCTCCACGGAAGAGATCGGGCCGAGCTGGAGCGCCCAGGACGATTTGCTCTCCTGGAGCAGCTCGATGCTGCCCTTGACGTCGTCTGCGGTCATGGGACGGCCGTTGGAGAACACGGCGTCCGTGCGGAGGTGGAAGACGTACTCGGTGGGGCTGACGATGTCCCACGAGGTGGCGAGCTCGGGCTTGAACCCGAACTTCTGGTCGACGGTGACGAGCGTCTGATAGCTGAGCCCCTCGATCGTCCAGGAGCGTGCGGTGGTCGCGTAGCGCGGGTCGAGGCCGTTCGCCTCGACCGTGTCGTAGTCGAGGTCGGCGTGCAGGGTGCCTCCGGTGGGGAGCGAGGTGTCTGCGACGCTGAGGAAGCCGGGCGAGACGTCGCCGGTTCCCGAGCTGACGTCTTTGTCATTCGAGGAACAGGCGGTGAGGAGCAGGGCGACCGTGACGACGGCCGTCCCGATTGTCAGGGATTTTCGCATGCTGGCGACTCCTTGCGCTGTGGGTGCGGCGAGGCCGCGGGGGCGGGCGGATGGGGGTGGGGGGACCCGGAGTTGCAGTGAAGTGCGATGCCGGATCGTTCCGGCATTGGAGGCAATGTAGCGTCACCTCGCGAACCGCGTCAATACCCGAAGCGAGAAATCATCAGCGGACTCGACCCGCCCGGGAGTCGGCAGGAGTTCGGCGGCACGGCCGGCCATTGACGAAGGGTGGCCGATGTCGCTATCTTCGCTGGCATGCCGGAACGATCCGGCTCGGACGCACGGCGGAAGGAGCAGCCGATGGCCCCAGCACGCGTCGAGAGCATCCTGCGCTACCCGGTCAAGGGCCTCGCCGGCGTCGCCGCCCGCGGGCCGGTCGAGCTGCTGCCGGGCCGCGGCCTGCGCTGGGACCGTGGCCACGCGATCGAGAACGGCATCGTCGCGCCGCGCAGCGCCAGCGGATGGAATCCCCGCGAGACGTACTTCCATGTCGCGAAGAACGAGCAGATCGTCCGGATCGCGACCGCCCTCGACGATGCGGAGAGCGCGCACCCCCTCCTGACGCTGACCACACTGCCCGACGGACGGGAAGCGACGCTGCGGCTCGGCGGGGAGACGCTGCAGGCGCAGGCGGTGGACGCCCTCCTGGCCGCCGCGCTCCCCGCCGGCCCCCTCGGTCCTCCCACCCTGGTCCGCCGGGGCGGCGGCCTCTGGGACTGGCCGGCCGCCGAGCTCTCGATCATCAACCTCGCCACCCTCGAGGCTCTGGCGGCGGCGGGCGACCATCCCGTCGATCCGCGCCGGTTCCGGGGCAACCTGTACCTGGAGGGCCTGCCCGCCTGGGGTGAGCTGGGCCTCCTCGGGCGCAGGATCCGCGTCGGAAGCGCGGTGCTCGAGGTCTTCCAGCCCACCGACCGCTGCCGGGCGACCACGATCGACCCCGCCACCGGCGTCTCGGACCTCAACGTGCCCGCCCTGCTCGCGAGCCGCTTCGGCCACATGTTCTGCGGCGTGTACGCGCGCGTGGTCGACGCGGGCCGGATCGCCGCCGGTGATGGGATCGAGATCGTGGGAGACGCCGATCCCCGACCGGCCGGGAGCCACGACTGGCCGCGCACCGCACGCGTGCTGGAGCGCGTGGTGGAATCTCCCTCCGTCGTCAGCTTCTGGTTCGACGACCCGCTCGGGCTGCTGCCGCTGGCCGCCGCCGGACGGCACGTGCGCATCCACCTCCCGGGCGCGGAGGCCCCGGCGTGGCGGTGCTACACGATCTCGGGCGTCGAGCCGGGCCGGTTCCGGATCAGCGTCAAACGCGACGGGAGGATCTCCCGTGCGCTGCACGACGCGCTGAGAACGGGCGGCGAACTCGTCGTCACCGGGCCGTTCGGCGATGTCACCCTCGACGACGCACCGGACGAGACAGGAGGCGTGCTGCTGCTCAGCGCCGGCGTCGGCATCACGCCGACCGTCGCCATGCTGCGCGCGCTCGGCGAGACCCGCCGCCCTGTGCGGGTCGTGCACACGGAGCGCTCCGGCGACGACCTCTCGCTCTGGCACGAGGTCGTCGCGCTGTGCGCGACGCTGCCCGACGCCCGCGCACAGCTGCATCTCTCCCGCGAGAGCGACGACCAGGCGGCGGAGCTCGGCGCGATCGCCGGCCGCCCCACCGACGCCCATCTCTCCTCCGCTCTCGCGGAGCTGGCCGGACCGGAGGGCGCGGCGATCGATACGGTCTCCGCGTACGCGTGCGGTCCCGGCACCTTCGCGATCGACCTCCGGGACCGGCTCACGCGGCTCGGGCTGCCCGCCGACCGGTTCGAATACGAGGTCTTCTTCTCGCCGACGGCCGCCGCGCTCGCTCCCGCGCGCACGCCCTCGACGGCCGGCCCGCACCGCCTTCGCTTCGGGGACGACGAGACCACGTGGACTCCGGCCTCCGGGTCGATCCTCGACGCCGTGGAGGGGGTCGGCGCCGACTGGCCGAGCGGCTGCCGGGTCGGCGCGTGCGGCACCTGCGCGCGCGTGCTGCTCAGTGGGACGGTCGAGTACCTGACCGATCCGCTGACGCCGCCTGCAGCCGGCTGCGTCCTCGTCTGCTGCAGCGCCCCGACCTCGGACGTGGCGCTCGAACCGCCCGCCTGACCGCCACACCCTCCTGACCCCTCCCTTCCGAAGGAACCGACGTGAACACGCACTCCGCCCTGCCTCCTGCCGGACTCGTACAACCGACCCCGCCCACGCTCGACGCCGCGGAGGCGGAGGCCGTCGCGTTCGACGGATTCGGCGTCCGCGGCGTCGCGCACGCGCTCGGAAGCCATCAGGACCGCAACTTCCTCCTGCGGACCGAATCCGGCCGGCTCCTGCTCAAGGTGGCGAACCCCGGCACCACGGCCGAGGAGTTGGAGGCGCAGTCGGCGGCTGCAGCCCGCGTCGCCGAGGTCGCGGGGATTCGCGCCCCGCTCTCCCGCCGGCGCCAGGACGGCAGCACGGTCCACACGTTCCGCGAGGGCGGCCGGCCCGACGGGCGGACGCTGAACGCGCGGCTGCTGGAGTACGTCGACGGAACACCGCTCGCGGGCGCCGGTCACCTCTCCCGTCCGAACACGCGCGCGATCGGCTCCCTCGCGGCCCAGGTGGACATCGCACTGGCCGACCTCGACCACCCCGGCCTGGAACGCGTCCACCAGTGGGATCTGCGCCGCGCACCCCAGGTACTCGACGCACTCCTCCCGTTCGTTGGCGACGCGGCGTTGCGCGGTCGGCTGCTCGTCGCCGCCGAGTCGGCCTGGGCGCACGTGCAGCGCGTCGAGCCCCGGTTGCCGGTCCAACCGATCCACGGCGATCTGACGGACGACAACCTCGTGTCGGACGACCCTGCCGGTCGGCGTCCCGACGGGGTGATCGACTTCGGCGACCTGAACCGCAGCTGGCGAGTGGCCGAGCCCGCGATCACGGTCTCGTCGCTGCTGCACCATGCCGGGGGCGGCATCCAGACCGCCCTGCCCGCACTGGCGGCGTACGCCGCCGCGTCCCCGCTCAGCCACGACGAGGCCGAGGCGCTCTGGCCCCTCGTCGTGCTCCGTGGCGCGGTGCTGATCGCCAGCGCGCACCACGTACTGGCGACCGATCCCGGCAACGGCTACGCCGCCGAGAACCTGACGCACGAGACGGCGATCTTCGAGCGCGCGACCGCCCTCCCGCTCGAGGTCGCCACCGCGCTGGTCCTCGACGCGACCGGCCATGAACGCCCGCTCCTGGTCATGCCGGAAGCCGGGCCGCTCATCCCCGCCCTCGCCCCGGCCGATATCGCGGTCCTCGACTTCTCCGCGTCGAGCGAGGCGCTCGAGGGCGGCGTGTGGCTCGACGCGGAGGCGGAGACGAGGATCGCGGCCGAGGCCCTCGCCTCCGGCGCCCGCGCGACGCTGACGCGGTTCGCGGAGCCGCGACTGACCCGCTCCCGTCCCCTGGACCCCGCCGAGCCGGAGAACGCGGTGCTCGGCGTCGAGCTCACATTCGCCGCACCCCAGCGACTCGTCGCGCCGTGGCCCGGTGTCGCGGACGTCTCGCCCGACGGGGTCGAGCTCCGCGGCGGCGGCCTCCTGCTGCGATTGGAAGGGGCGGAGGCCGTCGTCGATCCGGGCACCGCCGTCGAGGCGGGGGACCCGGTCGGCGTGGCGGACGGAGCGTTGGCCCTTCGCGTGCAGCGGGCGGATGCCACGACGGTGTGGGCCACCCGACCCGCGCTCGTCGCCGCCTGGCGGGCACTGGTCGCCGACCCGACGGCCCTTCTGCTCGGCCGGACCCCGTCGCCGACCGCCGCGCCCGCCGACGAGCTGCTCAGACGGCGGGACCGCGCGTTCGCGCGTGTGCAGGAGCACTACTTCGATGAGCCTCCCGTCATCGTGCGCGGCTGGAAGCAGTACCTGATCGACGCCGACGCGCGCGTGTACCTGGACGTGCTCAACAATGTCAGCGCCATCGGGCACGCCCATCCCCGCGTCGCGTCGGCCGTCGGTCGGCAGCTCCGCACGCTGAACACGAACTCTCGTTTCAACTACCCGGCCGTGGTCGAGTTCTCCGAACGCCTGAGCGCCCTCCTGCCCGACGAACTCGACAGCGTCTTCCTCGTGAACAGCGGCTCGGAGGCCGTCGAGCTCGCCCTCCGGCTCGCTCGTGCGGCCACCGACCGGGAGGACGTCCTCACCATGCGGGAGGCCTATCACGGCTGGACCGGCCTCGCCGACGCCGTCTCGACCTCCCTCGCCGACAATCCGCACGCGCTCTCCACCCGTCCCGGCTGGGTGCACACGGTGGACGCACCGAACAGCTATCGCGGCACCCACCGGGGCGCGGACGCGGGCGCGTACGCGCTCGACGCCGTCGCCGAGGTTCACCGTCTGGCGGCGGAGGGAACCCCGGTCGGCGCCGTCATCGCCGAGACGTTCTACGGCAACGCCGGCGGCATCCCGCTGCCGGACGGGTACCTCGCCTCGGTCTACGCCGCCGTCCACGCGCACGGCGGCGTGACGATCGCCGACGAGGTGCAGGTCGGGTACGGCCGGCTCGGCGAGTGGTTCTGGGGCTTCGAGCAGCAGGAGGTCGTCCCCGACATCGTCGCCGTCGCCAAGGCGATGGGCAACGGCCACCCGCTCGGTGCGGTCATCACCTCGCGGGCGATCGCGGAGCGGTTCCGCACGCAGGGCTACTTCTTCTCCTCCGCGGGCGGGAGCCCCGTGTCCTGCGTCGTCGGCCTGACGGTCCTCGACGTCCTGCGCGACGAACGCCTGCAGGAGAACGCCGCAACCGTCGGCGCACACCTCGCGCGGCGGCTGCGCGAGCTGGGCGACCGCCACCCCCTCATCGGGGCCGTGCACGGCTCCGGACTCTACCTCGGCCTCGAGTTCGTGCGCGACCGCGAGACGCTCGAACCCGCCACGGAGGAGACCCGGGCGATCTGCGAGCGCCTCCGCGAGCTGGGCGTCATCGTGCAACCCACGAGCGACCGCCAATGCGTCCTGAAGATCAAGCCCCCGCTCTGCCTCACCATCGCCGACACGGACGCATTCGTCGAGCGGCTGGACGAGGTGCTCACGACGGGGTGGTGAGTCCCCCGCTCGTACTCTTCCTCGGTCAGCTCACCGCTGCCGTGCAGGTCGGAGAGCTGCTTCAGCTGGTCCGCCGTCGACGACGCCTCCGCGTTGTCGACGGCGGACTCAGCGCTCCGCGAGCGACGCAACCAGCTCCCATCCGACGACGCCCGCCAGGCAGGTGTAGACGATCCCCGCCAGGACGCTCAGCATCCGGGCGGCGGACGAGCCCGGCGCGAGACGGCGCTGGAGCACACCGGCGAGAAGGCCGACCGTCGTATCGACGACGTAGCCGATCGCCATGAAGCACAGACCGAGCAGCACGAACTGGGCGGCGCTGGATTCGGCGGAGCCGAGGAACTGCGGCAGGAACGCCAGGAAGAACAGCGCCATCTTGGGGTTGGTGAGGTTGACGACGAGACCCTGCCGAAACCACGCGCCGTCCCGCCCACCCGATCCGACGTCGGCACCGCGGCGCGCCTCGCGAAACGCCTCCACGGCCAGCCAGGCGAGGTAGCCGAACCCGATCAGGCGCAGCAGGTTCAGCGGCCACGGAAGCTCGCGGACGAGGGTGCCGGCTCCTGCGGCGACGGCGAGCGAGTAGACGAGCACGCCGAGGGCGACCCCCGCCGACGCGCGCAGCGCAGCAGTCCGACCGCCGCGGATGCCCACCGCGAGCATGTAGGCCATGTCCGTTCCCGGGGCGATGCAGATCAGCAGGCTGGCCAGGAGGAAGAGCGGGAGGACGGCGACATCGATCATCGGGCGGCTACCGCGCCGGCGACGGGATTGCGGTGGCGATGCCTGTCGACCCTCGCGCGGTTGCCGCACCCCGGGCTGCACCACCGCTGGTTGCGCCGCGAACGGTGGAATATCTGCCCGCATCCCGGCGCCTCGCAGATGGCGATCGCGGCCAGGTCTTCGCGGGCGAGGAGATCGACGGTCGCTGCCGCGAGGACGCCGAGGAGCGCCGGGAAGCCGGCATCGGCCGCCAGCCGGCTCGTTCCCGGAACCGTCGCCAGCAACCGTGAGACGCCGGCAGCGCGCACCCGGGAGTTGATGAGCTCGATGTCCTCCGTCGCCAGGGGCATCCCCCGGGCCGCGCAGCGGAGCAAGCGGTCCGTGGCGTCGCGCTGCTCGAGCACCTGCCCCAGCTCGATGTCCCCGCCGTCCACCGCCGGCAGCCACGCGGGCTCGGCTTCGATCCACGCGCGGAACTCCTCGACAGTTCCGATGAGCTCTGCGCGTCGAACACCCAGCCCGATGGTGGTGTTGGCGAAGTCGACCGCCAGATGGTCGCCCAGCCAGATCCAGCGCGTCCGTGAAGTCACGCCCACATCATGGACCTGTCATGGATTGTTGCGCAAAAACCATTACATGGACTCGGGTAACGATGCGGCAGTTCGTCCAGGATGAAGGACGGGCAGGTCGCGGCGGACACGTCGACGCACCCCAAGGCTCCTGGGTCACAGCTAAGGGCGTGAGGAAGGAATTGGTGACAGGTTGGGTTTAGGCCGCGAGGGTTCGTGGCGCTGGGGGTAGCTTCGCTTCGAACTCGATGGGCGTCAAGCCGCCGACGGTGTCCTGGGCGCGTTGGCGGGGACCCCGCGGCGGCGTGCTCGGCAACGAGCGGGTATGTCATTTTGGGGAGCCACCGAGCTTCAGGTTCGCCTGCGACAGATACGCCGCCGCTATCCGAAGCACCTCGCTCTCCTGCTCGAGCAGCCGGTTACGGCGACGCAGCTCACGCACCTCCGCTGCCGCATCGACGGTGTGACCAGGACGGTAGCCGTCCTCGACGTTGGCTTGATGCAACCAGTTCTGCAACGTCGCCGCGCTGATACCGAAGTCCGCGACGACCTGCTTGATCGTGACACCGTCCTCACGGCGCCGGGCAACCGCGACGACATCGTCACGGAACTCTCTGGGATAGGGAGCGGGCATGATGACATCCTCCCCGTTAGCACCCCACGGCACTAACGATCAGTTGTCACCAATTCCTTCCTCACGCCCAGTCCCGAAGTGTTCCGTTTCCACCCTTTCTTGCCCCGCTGTTGGAAGAGCTCTGTTCTCAGAAGAAGCCGTATCAGCTTCTGTTCGGAGACGGCAGCAATTACTTGCACCAACCAGATCGCCGCCGTGGATGGTACATCGGAGCAATCGCTAGGTCGCAGAGCTCGGACCCATATTCTCCTCGGGTCACGATTCACGACCTTCGACACACGGCAGCCAGCCTCGCGATTAGCGCAGGCGCGAACGTCAAGGCAGTCCAGCGAATGCTGGGCCACTCTTCTGCCGCGATGACGCCCGACACCTACGCTGATCTCTTCGATGACGACCTGGACGCAGTGGCTGTTGCGCTCGATCTTGCGCGTTCGAAGGCCACTCTTGAGTCGACCTAACCCTTACTGCAGCTATATCGAAAGCGGCCACGGATAATTGCGCGATTTGACCACTCCATAGACCCGAAGGAATTCTGGCCGATCTCTCCAGTCATCTGGCAATGCAACCGGAGGGAGCGACAAGGCCTCAATCACCCTGTTGTCATTCGAGTCCAAGATGCCAAGTTGCCGGACAACAAGTGCCTGGAACAATGTCATCAGGCTTCGGTTGCCATCGCCTCGTTCATCCGCCTCGTCCGCGGCCTGGCGATACAGCTTCATACCCCGATCGATGTCGGCCAATGCGAGATAAGCAAGCCCAAGGGTTGCCTTCAGCACGAAAGACTCATCCGCGTGATCTGCCAGCAGCTTTATGGATCGTTCCGGCATGCCAGCCATTGCGAAGATGTAGGCGAGATTATTCAACTCAAGTGGGTCACTCGGCCCCTGTTCGAGGAGAGTCTGGGCGATCTCTGCTGCTTCCCCCCAGCGCTCCGAACCAATTCCCAGTGCAACCAACGCCGCAGATCTTGCGAAATTGTTTGACGGCTCCAATTCGAGCCAATGAAGAGATTTCTCGATCGCAAGGTCGTTGTCGCCTTCTAGCGTCGCTAACTGGTACTCGACGAAGGCTGCACGCGCCGGCGACATGATTCCAGCACTCTGCGAGAAGACATTCCGAAGCACCGCCGCGTGGCGCTTCCGGACACTTACCTGCGCGAGGTTTGCAACCACTACGTCTTCGGCGGGGTGCTCATCGTGAAGACGAACCAACTGCCGGATTGCTTCATCGTTAGTTACTTTGCCGTAAACCACCCTGAGTCTCGCGAGATTGCTCTGGACTTCAGCTAACGTCCCCGCGTCGGCTTCAGCCTTGGCCAATTGCGTCGCCCGAGCGAAGAGCGGCTCCGCCCGACCGAACTCTCGCTGACCAAGAAATGCACGGGCCTGAATGATGAGCAGACGTGATGTGGGCGAAACGCCGCGATCAAGAACGCGCGAAACTTCCCGCTTCGTCTGATCAAACTCCTTGCATTCGAGAAGCAGCTCCAAGTAGTGCAAAGAAACATCCACACGTCCTGGCGCTGAGCGCGTCGCCTGCAGGGCCGCCGCAATTGCCTTCCGCCGCGAACCGAGACGCCACAGAGCGATCGAGAGGTTATGCGCGCTATCCGCGTCATCGGGCGCTCGGCGTAGGGCGGCCCGTAGCTTTGCGACCGCGGCTGCGTCATTTCCCTCGCTAACGAGGAGATACCCGAGGACGGCATCCTGGCCATCCACGGACGCACCAGCAATGAGTTCCCGAGCTGCAGCAAAGTCGCCCGTGCCCACTACCGCAGCACCAATCACTAACTGAGTGTGGGGGTCTATTGGGAGTTGGTGTGAAAACTCGACTGCCTTATCAAGCAGATCAAGACGGATCAGCATCTCCAAGCAAATCCGAGCAGCGGCGGGATCTAACAGAGCACCAGACGCGTCTCGCGCACATAGACCAAGTACCTGTTCGGCCATTGCAATCGCGTCATCAGATTGGCCCGAGGCCTCAAGAGCCTGCGCCAAGGACGCCCCGGTTGTCGAAGATGGCACGCGCTCATACTGAGCGCGAGCATTCATAAGTGTCACATCGACGGCAAGCTGAGCTTGAGCATCCAGAGTACCGCTGCGATCCGAACGCGCAGGGGGCACTCCCCCGGCTTCAACGAAACTGCTCTTCGATCCAGGTTGCGCCGGCGTAGGGGAGTCCGCCTGGAAACTTGTATCGGCGGCAATAATCTCCAGATCACCGATGGCGCGCATTAGGCTGACTTCCTCGCGCGTCGGTGCTCATCGCGGATTTCGATCTCCAGACGGTGAATCATGATGTCTGCTCTCCTCAATATCCAAGCAAGTTTGTCGCGAGAGGTCCTGTCGCGACTGAAAGGAGCCTTGGCCAGCCGTTCGCTGGGCTCGGGCTGACAGAGACTGGTTAAGACGGCAGTCGCGTCCTGCTGAACCGACTTCGGGAGCTCTGCCACAACGGAAGCGATTACGTTTCGATACTTCAACCTGAGCGCGGAAAGGTCGCGGTGTCGGTCAAGCTGAAAGTCCGCCCGCCCTTCCTCAAACGCCATCCTGAAATCCCCGATAGCTAGTGCAGTGATCGGCTGACCCGTGGTGAGCTCAACAAGTAGCGAGCCCAGCCCGTAGTAGTCCGCGGCCAGAAGGTCTTCTCTGGCGTGACCGCCCTGCCAAAATAGCGCTTCCGGAGGAGCAAATCGCAGGTCTCCGCGACCGACCACATACTCGACAACAGGCCTGACAGGTGGCACGTTCATATCCTTGGAACGGCCGAGATCGCCGAATCGCACGGTGGTCTCGTTCTTGCTAACGAGAAGAAGGCAGTTGCTGCACTTCAGATCACGATGGGCTACCCCGTGAGAGTGCATCTGCATCAGGCTCTTGATCATGCCCCGCCATAAGCGAAGTTTCTCAACCCATTCGAGTCGGGCACGTGAAGCCGGATCAAGGATCAATTCGTCGAGCGACCCGGACGCCAGAGTCAGAACGTGATAGCGGACATCCAACGGGATGGTGATGGACCCAGCGGCCACAACCTCGATCTGGCCCGTCCCTCCGTCGATGAAGTTTAAGGTCCCAGAACACGGGTTCAGTTGATTAAGGAGGACACCCTCGTTCTGGAAGTCGGTCGTGGCCTCCAGGTCGTTGTTCGGCGTTAGCACCTTGACTGCCACTCGCGAACCCGTCGCCTCATTCGTCCCTTCAAAAACGATCCCGAAGGCGCCCTCCCCAAGCCATCGATCGAGCTTGTATCCGCCCAGCGTCTGTCCCGCGAGCGCGGCAGTCCACTGGTTCGTCACTGATCCCCCACGATCCGCTAACCCGCATACCTCTCGCGAAGCCGTGAAATCTCTTCAGGATGCGCACGCAGAATGGCGAGTACATCTGATGGAATCTGGCCCTGAGCAATCTCAATCACCTCAGCCGGAACCCGGTAGTAATCCGAAAGTCTTTGAGCGGTCTGCTCGCCCACTGGACGTTCACCTCTCTCAATACGAGAAAGCTGAGACGGTGCCAGCCCGAGTTCGGAGGCCGCCGAGCGCAACGTCTGCCCCTCCCGGCGACGTAGTTCGCGCAGCAAAGATGCTGCGCTTCCGCTGTTTTCCATGTAACTACTTTAGTCCACTGTTGCCATTCTTGGCAACACCTCGGCTACGCCGATGGGCTGCGCCACCTAGGCGTGAGAAAGATCGCGACTGATGTAGTCAAAATGTAGTCAAAAAGGCTGGCGGCAGTAAGCAAAAACCCCCGGATCCCATATAAACACAGGGATCACGGGGGCTTCGAGCTGGCGGTACCGGTGGGATTTGAACCCACGGTGGGCTTTCACCCACACAACTTTTCGAGAGTTGCACCTTCGGCCGCTCGGACACGGTACCGCGGACAATCTTAGGCGAGGATTCCGCTGACCGCCAATCAGCGTCCACCCAGCGAGCGCACAGTCCGCGCCGACCCGGCGCACACGGTGCGCGGAGTACGCTGCACGCATGAACACCTCGGGTCGCATCGTCACCGCTGTCGCCGTCGCGGGTGCCGTCGCCGGCGGCGTCGCGTACGGCTGGAGCCGCATCCAGCAGAAGCGGGCGGCGATCGCCGCGGGCAAGGTGCGACTCAACGAGACCCTCCCGGTCAACTCGAAGTGGTGGCGGGACGCGGCGCTGGAAGAGGGCGAGCTGCTCTACGTCGCGATCGGCGACAGTGCGGCGCAGGGGATCGGCGCCTCGGCGCCCAAGAACAGCTATGTCGGGGTGATCGCCGACCACCTCCGGTCGGCCACCGGGCGCACGGTGCGCGTCGCGAACCTCAGCGTCTCGGGGGCGACGGTCGCGCTCGCGGTCGCGGACCAGCTGCCGCGGTTCGAGAAGCTGAAGCCGGACTTCGTGACGGTCGCGATCGGAGCGAACGACATCGCGGCGTTCGACCCGGCGGCCTTCCGGGCGGGCATCCGGCGCGTGTTCTCGGCGATCCCGCGGGATGCGGTCGTCGCGGATCTCCCCTACTTCTACCTTCCCTGGAACGAGAAGAAGGTCGCGGTGGCGAACGCGATCCTGCGGGAGGAGGCGGCGGATGCGGGGCTGACGGTCGCTCCGCTGCACGAGTCGATGCGGCGGCAGGGACTGCGCGGCGCGTTCACCCAGTTCGCGGAGGACCTGTTCCACCCCAACGACCACGGCTACCGGGTGTGGGCGTCGGCGTTCCTCCCGGCCGTGATCGGCCTGGCGCAGGCGCGGTACCCCCGGCGACCCGCGGAAACGACGCCGCTCACGGCCGCGTCGGCCCCGGCGCCAGGTACGACAGCACCCTCCCCCACGCCGGCACGATGACGAGGTGCCCGGCCCCGGGCACCATCTCCATGCGCGCGTCCGGCACGACCCGCTTGTACCAGGCGGCGTGCGCGTTGCCCGCGAGCGCGTCGCCCTGACCGCCGACGATGAGCGTCTTCGCGCGCACATCGGCGGGATCGAAACCCCAGGGTCGTGCCGTGTACGACAGGATGTCGGCGGCGGCTCCCGCCGGGCCCTGCCGGAACGCGTCCCGCAGCATGCGGCCCACCCGGTCCCGGACGCCCGGTCCGGCGAGCACCGCGTCGTCGACGGCGGACGCCCCCACGGCGTCCAGCGGCACGTCGCCCTCGCCGTCCGCGGCCAGCACGGCGTCGGCCTGGGGCTGGAGCTGAGCGCTCAGCTGCTGCACCGCCTCGGCGGGCGCGAGACCGCCGAGGCGATCCGACTCGGCCTGCAACTCCGGCGGGATCCACGGGACCGCCTCGTTCGGGGCGGGCGTGGCGACGAGGGCGACCCGGTCGACGAGATCGGGATGGCGCGCGGCGAACGCGAGCGCGACCCGCCCGCCGGCCGACCACCCTGCGACGCCCACGGTGGGCGGGCGCTCCACGCCGATCGGGGTCTCCGCCAGGATGACGGACCTCAGATACTCGGCGATGTCGTCGGCCGCACGCGTGATGCTCGGCCACTCGCCGTACGGCCAGGGGTCGCTCGCCCCGTACCCGGGCCGGTCGATGGCGACGATGTGCACGTCGCGGGTCGCGGACGCGTCCGGATCCGGGTCGAAGACCGAGGAACCCGGCGCGGAATGGCAGAAGACGACGATCCGCTCCGCATCCGGGTCTCCCAGGGTGGTGATGCCGATGCGCCGGCCGGACCGCAGGGTGTGCGTGAGGTTCGCCATGCGGCCCATTGTGGCCCAGAGGCGCGCGGCGGAGAACCCTCCACAGACACAGGCTCGCATCCACTTCTCCACCGAACGCCGCGATCCTCCCGCCGATGACAGTGGTGCTCCGTAGGGTGGATTGCGAACCGAGGAGGTGCCGTGGCGAAGGCTCACGTCAACTACCGCTGCACGGAGTGCGGCTGGACGGCGGCCAAGTGGGTCGGCCGCTGCGGCGAGTGCCAGGCCTGGGGCACCGTCGAGGAGTCCGCCGCGCCGACGGGGGTTCTCCGGGCCCTCACGCCGGTGACCATCGGCGAGAGTCGCGCGGCGCGCGCGATCACCGACATCCAGACCGAGACCGCCGGCCGCCGGCCGAGCGGCATCGGCGAGTTCGACCGCGTGCTGGGCGGCGGCATCGTGCCCGGCGCGGCCATCCTGCTGAGCGGCGAGCCGGGCGTCGGCAAGTCCACGCTGCTGCTCGAGGTGGCCTCCCGCGCCGCCGCCCGGCAGTCGCGCGTGCTGTACGTCAGCGCGGAGGAGTCGGTGGGTCAGGTGCGCATGCGCGCGGAGCGCACGGGCGCCGTGCACGACGAGCTCTACCTCGCCTCCGAGACCGACCTCGCGACGATCATCGGCCAGATCGACGCGGTGCGCCCCTCCCTCGTGATCGTCGACTCGGTGCAGACGGTCTCCAGCGGCAGCACGGAGGGGATCGCGGGCGGCCCGAGCCAGGTGCGGGAGGTCGCGAGCACCCTGATCCGCATCGCCAAGGAGCGCGATCTGCCCATCCTGATCGTCGGGCACGTCACCAAGGACGGCTCGATCGCCGGCCCGCGACTCCTGGAGCATCTGGTCGACGTGGTGTGCCACTTCGAGGGCGACCGGCAGACCGCGCTGCGCTTCGTGCGCGCCCTCAAGAATCGCTTCGGCCCGACCGACGAGGTCGGCTGCTTCGAGATGACCGGAGACGGCATCGCCGAGGTGCCCGATCCGAGCGGGCTCTTCCTCAGCCGCACCGCCACGCCCGTCTCCGGCACCTGCGTGACCGTAGCGATGGAGGGGCGGAGGCCGCTGCCGGTGGAGGTCCAGGCCCTCGTCGTCGGCACCGCCGCCCCCAATCCGCGGCGCGTGACCAACGGCGTCGACAGCTCACGCGTCGCGATGCTCCTCGCGGTGCTCGAACGCCGCGCCGGCATCAAGCTCGGCGACAAAGACGTCTACGTCTCCACCGTGGGCGGTGTGCGCCTCACCGAGCCCGGCGCTGACCTCGCGATCGCCCTCGCCGTCGCGTCGGCGGCCTCCGACCGGGCGATCCCGCACACGCTCGTCGCCTTCGGCGAGATCAGCCTCGCCGGCGAGATCCGCCCGGTCTCGAACGGCAAGCAGCGCGCCGCCGAGGCCTCCCGGCTCGGCTTCGCCACGCGCGTGGATGACCGCAGCGCCTCCATCCGCGAAGCCCTCCGCCTCGCGTTCACCGCCGGCGCGACGCCCCGCGAGCGCGAGCTCGACGCCGCCTTCTGACGCCGGGGCGCCCCCCGCAGCGCCCCCGAGGCGGCCCATTGTCAGCCGCCTCGGGGGAGAACGACGCATTTCGAGCCGCTTCGACAGGTACGGAGAGCGCAGGGACGCCCCGGCGCTACTGCAGGATGAACTGCTTGGTCTCGGGCGACTGGATGCCGCCGATGGCGGTCGTCAGGTGGTACGACGCGCCTCCGGCCGGAACCTGCTGCCGCTGTGCCTGGCAAGTGGAGGGGTCGGAGCGGGTGCGGTCCCAGGTGATGGGGGTCTGCGACGAGATGGTCTTGCCGGGCTGGAGCAGCACCTCCGCGTCGACCTTGTCGGTCTGGCAGTCGGTGGACTTCCAGTAGGTCTCGGAGCCGCTCGTGATCGTGAAGAGCTGCTGCGCGGTACCGGCGTCGATCTTGCAGGCGGAGGCTCCGGTGTTGGTGACGGCGACGGACAGCTGCGGCAGCTCGCCGGCGGCGTAGGTGTCCTTATCGGTGACCGCCTCGATGCGCACGGCGGACGGGTCGCAGGCCGCCCCGCTCGCCGTCGTGCTGGCCGTCGGGATGCTGGTGGATGCGGCGGCCGTAGGCTTCGGCGTGTTCGTGCTGGTCGAGACCGGAGCGGGCGCACCGTCGGAGGCGCCGGGTCGCACGATGATGAGGATCACGACGACGATCACGGCGAGGAGGCCGAGGCCGAGGATGAGCCGGCGGCGCCAGTAGACGCTGCTCGGCTGGGGGCCGACAGGATGCTTGAACGTCGACATGCCCGCAGCATATCCGCGACGCGCCGGAAACCCCGGCGCAACGCGCTAGAGCCGCTTGAGCATACGTGTATTTCCCAAAGTGTTGGGCTTGACGCGGGCGAGGTCGAGGAACTCCGCGACACCCTCGTCGTTGGAGCGGACGAGCTCGGCGTACAGAGCCGGGTCGACCGTCTCCTCCCCCATGTCCTCGAAGCCGTTGCGCTCGAAGAAGCCGACCTCGAACGTCAGGCAGAACAGGCGGCTGAGCCCCAGCTCCCGGGCGTCCGCCTCCAGCCGCTGCAGCAGCGCGCGCCCGACACCCCGGCCGAGCCACTCGTCCGAGACGGCCAGCGTGCGCACCTCGCCGAGGTCGCTCCACATGACGTGGAGGGCGCCGCACCCGACGAGCCGGCCGTCCGCGTCTTCGGCCACCCGGAACTCCTGCACGGCCTCGTAGAAGGTGACCGTCTCCTTGCCGAGCAGGATGCGTCGTCGCACGAGGGGCTCCACGAGCTCCTGGATCGCCGCCACGTCTCCCGTGCGCGCCCGGCGTACCCGGATCGCGCTTGCCTCACCACTCACTCGTCCCACCCTACCGACACGCAGAAACCGCCGGGTACGCGAACTGTCTGCGTACCCGGCGGTCTCAGGCCGGCTCCCTGCGTGCTCGGCGGTTACAGCTCCGCGTTGGCTGCGAGGTCCGGGGTGGCCGGACCGGTTCCGATGGCGGCGGCCGCGTTGACACCGGCGCCGATCGACTCGGCGCGCGCCGTGGTCGTGAACACGAACTCCCCGTCACGGAAGTCGACGTGGACGTGGTCGCCCGCGTTCAGCTCGCCGTGCAGGATCTTCTCGCTCAGGCGGTCCTCGATCTCGTGCTGGACGGCGCGGCGCAGCGGGCGGGCGCCGAGCGTCGGGTCGAACCCGACCTCGATCAGCCGCTCCTTGGCCGGGACCTCGAGCTCGATGGTCATGTCGCGGTCCAGCAGGCGGTCGGAGAGACGCTTGATGAACAGGTCGACGATCTGGAGCAGCTCGGCCTTGTTCAGCTGCGGGAAGACGATGATCTCGTCGACGCGGTTCAGGAACTCGGGCTTGAAGTTCTTCTTCAGCTCCTCGTAGACCTTGCCGCGCATCCGCTCGTAGCCGGTGGTCGGGTCACCCTCGATCTGGAAGCCGACGGGGCCTCCCGAGATGTCCTTCGTGCCGAGGTTGGTCGTCATGATGATGACGGTGTTCTTGAAGTCGACGACGCGACCCTGACCGTCCGTCAGACGACCCTCCTCCAGGATCTGGAGCAGCGAGTTGAAGATGTCCGGGTGCGCCTTCTCGATCTCGTCGAAGAGCACGACGCTGAACGGCTTGCGGCGCACCTTCTCGGTGAGCTGGCCGCCCTCCTCGAAGCCGACGAACCCGGGAGGGGCGCCGAACAGTCGGGAGACGGTGTGCTTCTCGCCGTACTCCGACATGTCGAGGGAGATCATGGCCGACTCGTCGTCGAACAGGAACTCGGCGAGCGCCTTGGCGAGCTCGGTCTTTCCGACACCGGTCGGCCCGGCGAAGATGAACGAGCCGGAGGGGCGCTTCGGGTCCTTCAGGCCGGCGCGGGTGCGTCGGATGGTCTTGGAGAGCGCCGCGATGGCCTCCTCCTGGCCGATGACGCGCTCGTGCAGCGCCTTCTCCATGAACACCAGGCGGGCGGACTCCTCCTCGGTGAGCTTGAAGACGGGGATGCCCGTGGCCTGCGCCAGAACCTCGGCGATGAGCCCCTCATCCACCTCGGCCGTCGTCTTCACGTCGCCCGAGCGCCACTGCTTCTCGAGGCGCAGCCGCTCGCCGAGGAGGTTCTTCTCCTCGTCGCGCAGGCCGGCGGCCTTCTCGAAGTCCTGCTCCTCGATCGCGGCCTCCTTCTGCGAGCGAACGGCCGAGATCTTGTCGTCGAACTCGCGCAGCTCCGGCGGGGCCGACAGGATCGACAGGCGCAGGCGGGCGCCGGCCTCGTCGATCAGGTCGATCGCCTTGTCGGGGAGGAAGCGGTCCTGGATGTAGCGGTCCGCCAGGTTCGCGGCCGACACGATCGCCCCGTCAGTGATGGACACCTTGTGGTGCGCCTCGTAGCGGTCGCGCAGCCCCTTGAGGATGTTGATCGTGTGGGGCAGCGACGGCTCGTTGACCTGGATGGGCTGGAAGCGGCGCTCGAGCGCGGCGTCCTTCTCGAAGTGCTTGCGGTACTCGTCGAGCGTGGTCGCGCCGATGGTCTGCAGCTCGCCGCGGGCCAGCAGCGGCTTCAGGATGCTGGCGGCGTCGATCGCGCCCTCGGCTGCGCCCGCGCCGACGAGCGTGTGGATCTCGTCGATGAAGGTGATGATGTCGCCACGGGTGCGGATCTCCTTGGTGACCTTCTTCAGGCGCTCCTCGAAGTCTCCGCGGTAGCGGGACCCGGCGATGAGCGAGCCGAGGTCGAGGGTGTAGAGCTGCTTGTCCTTCAGCGTCTCGGGCACGTCGCCGCGCACGATCGCCTGGGCGAGGCCCTCGACGACGGCGGTCTTGCCGACGCCGGGCTCGCCGATGAGGACGGGGTTGTTCTTGGAGCGGCGCGACAGGATCTGCATGACGCGCTCGATCTCCTTCTCGCGCCCGATCACCGGGTCGAGCTTGTTGTCGCGGGCGGCCTGGGTGAGGTTGCGGCCGAACTGGTCGAGGATCTGGCTACCGGCCTGCGCGGTGGTCTGATCGTTGCCGCCGACCTGGACCTGCTCCTTGCCCTGGTATCCCGAGAGGAGCTGGATGACCTGCTGGCGGACGCGGTTGAGGTCGGCGCCCAGCTTCACGAGCACCTGGGCGGCGACGCCTTCGCCCTCGCGGATCA
Source organism: Leifsonia sp. LS1 (assembly GCF_020521355.1). Lineage (NCBI taxonomy): Bacteria > Bacillati > Actinomycetota > Actinomycetes > Micrococcales > Microbacteriaceae > Leifsonia > Leifsonia sp. LS1. Next base: position 200,454 of record NZ_BPER01000003.1, on the reverse strand, counting down.
GGCCGAGCAGGATGTGCTCGGTGCCGATGTAGTTGTGGCCGAGCTGCAGGGCCTCGCGGAGGCTCAGCTCGAGCACCTTCTTGGCGCGCGGAGTGAAGGGGATGTGCCCGGTCGGCTGCTGCTGGCCCTGGCCGATGATGTCCTGGACCTGCTCGCGGACGGCGTCCAGCGAGATGCCGAGCGACTCGAGCGCCTTGGCGGCGACACCCTCACCCTCGTGGATCAGGCCGAGCAGGATGTGCTCCGTCCCGATGTAGTTGTGGTTGAGCATCTTGGCCTCTTCTTGGGCCAGGACGACGACGCGCCGAGCGCGGTCGGTGAATCTCTCGAACATGTCTCACTCCTCGCGACGCCGTTGCAGGGTCGGCATCGATACAAAGAGAGTAACCATCGCACCCGGGATACCGGGGGTCTGTTCGCCGTGGGCGTGACCCGGGTTGCGTGCGGCCGCTCGGCGTGCAACCATATCGAAAGTCGATAATAACGAAATTCAATATGGAGTGATGAGTCATGAGCACCGTGCAGGACATCCGGACGTCACGAGGCGATCGCGTCTCGATCGTCGCCTTCATCGCGGCGGGCGTGTTGCTCGCGGCCTGGTCGGTGATCGCCGCGGCCGTCGCGATCGCGGAGGCCGCGGGCAACCGGGACGTGCGGGTGCTCGCCGACTTCGCGGGCACGCCCGCGCAGGCGCCGATCGGCCCCGGCGGCGCGGCGCGCGAGGTCGAACTCGTCACCGCCTACGTGACGGCGCCTCAGCTCCCGGCGGCCTCCTTCGCCGCCCTGATCCTGCGGGAGGCACTGGGGGCCGGCGTCGTCGTCGCGATCGTCGTCTGCCTGGTCTGGCTCGCCCTCAACGTCCTCCGGGGCCGCATCTTCTCGCGCACCAACACCACACTCGTCGCCACCGCGACCATCGGCGGGCTCATCGCCTGGGCGGCGATCGCCCTCCTGAACACGATGGTGGCCAACGGGGCGATCGCGCGCATCAGCGACCGGGACTTCGACAACCCGGTCATGTCCCTCCCGTTGCAGCCCCTGCTGCTCCTCGCGTTCGCCGCCTCCATCGTCGTCACCGCCTTCACGGTCGGCGACCGGATGCGCCGTGACACCGAGGGCCTGGTCTGATGGGAGAGGAGGACTCCGGGGTCCACTGCCGGCTGGACGAGCTCCTCGCCGAGCGGGGGATGACGGTCGTCCGGCTCGCCGAGCTGGTCGGGCTCAGCGTCGTCAACCTCTCGGTGCTGAAGAACGACCGCGCCAAGGCGATCCGCTACTCCACCCTCGTGGCGATCTGCCGTGCGCTGGACTGCGAGATCGGCGACCTGCTGGTGCTGGCGCCCCCGACCGGGGAGGCGAGGCGGGGCTAGTGTGCGGTGCATGCCGATCACACTGGAGAACGTGGGCATCGCCGTCCGCGACATCGAGGAGACCATCGCCTTCTTCACCGATCTCGGCCTCAGCGTCCTCGGGCGCGACGAGGTGAGCGGGGAGTGGGCCGACACTGCCGTGGGGCTCGACGGCAACCACGCGAAGATCGCGGTGCTGCAGACGCCGGACGGGCACGGGCAGCTGGAGCTGTTCGAGTACCTCCACCCGGACGCGATCGAGACCGAGCCGACCCTCCCGAACGAACTCGGGATGCACCGGGTCGCGTTCCAGGTCGACGACATCGACGAGTCGCTCGCCATCGCGGCGCGGCACGGCTGCTTTCCACTGCGGGGCGTCGCGAACTATCAGGACGTCTACAAGCTGACGTATCTGCGCGGGCCCAGCGGGATCATCGTGATGTTCGCACAGGATCTGACGAAGACGGCGGCGAGCGCGGACTAGGGCGGCCGCGCCACGGAGCGCGACCGGTCGCGGTCAGCCCTGCAGTCCCGGGATGGTGAGCGTCCCGTCCGGGAGCGTGATGGTCACGTCCGAGGTCGTGGTCACGCTGCCGGGCGTCGTGAAGACGGTCGTGTGCGGCACGTAGTCGCGCGTGCAGACGCCGCCCGGCGCGGGCGAGAGCGTGGCCTTGAGCTGGTTGCCCGCGGTGACGCTGATGGAGGCGACGGTCGGCGGGCAGGTCGAGCTTCCGTACAGCACGATGCCGAACTGTCGGCCGTCGTCGAGCCACGCGGCCCACGAGGCTCCTCCCGCGCTGCTGGCCGGAGCCTCCACGCCGGTCGGCTCGCCCGTGTAGTCCTTGACCGGCTGCTGCTGGGTCTTCACCCCGCAGCCCGCCAGCGCGACCAGCACGAGCAGGCCTCCGGCGAGGGAGGTCAGGGGGCGGGTCGCAGTCGAGGGCACGCCTCCATTGTAGGAACGCGAAGTGTGGCGGGACCTGTGCCGCCGCCGCCCGGCGAGAAGCCTAGGATGCCGCTATGAGCAACCTGGAGCGGGACCCCGCCGAGCTGACCGCGGTCGGGACGGCACTGGTCGAGGCCGCGCCGGCGTCCGGCGACGCGGTGGAGATCCTGGAACCGCGCGACGTCCCGCTCGGCGGGCCGCGCGCCATGAACGTGCGCCGCACCCTCCCGCAGCGCCGACGCTCGCTGATCGGCGGCTGGTGCTTCATCGATCACTACGGCCCCGACGACGTCACCGCGACAGGCGGGATGCGCGTGCCGCCGCACCCGCACACGGGGCTGCAGACCGTGAGCTGGCTCTTCGAGGGCGAGATCGAGCACCGCGACAGCGCGGGCAGTCACGCCCTGGTGCGGCCCGGCGAGCTCAACCTGATGACCGCGGGGCACGGGATCAGCCACTCGGAGGTGTCGACGCCGGAGGCGCGGGTGCTGCACGGCGTCCAGCTCTGGGTGGCGCTGCCCGCAGCCTCCCGCGAGGTCGCTCCCTTCTTCGAGCATCATGTTCCGGAGGCGGTCGCCATCGGCGACGCGACGGTGCGCGCGTTCGTGGGCTCGCTCGCGGGCAGCGGCACGGCGGCGACGGTGTTCTCCCCGCTGGTCGGCGCGGAGATCACGGCTCCGGCGGGTGCGGTCGTGCGCCTCCCTTTGCGTCCGGCGTTCGAGCACGGGGTGCTGGTGGACGCGGGGTCGGTGAGTGTGGCGGGCACCACCGTCCCGGTCGCGCAGCTGGCGTATCTCGCGCCGGGACGCGACGCGGTGGAGGTCGTGGTCGGCGCGGACGGCCCGGCCCGGCTGGTGCTGCTCGGCGGCGAACCGCTCGGCGAGCAGATCGTGATGTGGTGGAACTTCATCGGCCGCAGCCACGACGAGATCGTCGCGGCCCGCGCGCAGTGGCAGGCCGAGGTGATCGCCGGCGAGGATCAGGCCGGTCGCTTCGGCACCGTCGCCGGATACGACGGCAGCCCTCTCCCCGCCCCCGAGCTACCCACCGTCCGCCTCCGCCCCCGCGGCTGACCCCCGCATCCGCTCCTCGAAGTTCGCGTCGTTGCGCTCATTCGCACGGAATAGCCGCAACGACGTGCACTTCGGCGACGGGTGGCGAGGACGGCACGGCGGCTCCACAGGAGGGCGCGGTACGATGAGCGCGTTATGAACGACATCATCGGCGGCATCGTGTGGTCCCTGGCGCCGACCGTGCTGGTCGGCCTCCTGTTCTGGATGATCATGCGCAAGATCGTGCATGCCGACCGCACCGAGCGTAAGGTCTACGCCCGCATGGAGGCCGAGGAGCGCGCCCGCCGCGGCCTCGCCCCCAAGCCGTAACGCTCCCACGCGCCCCGCGATAATCGCCATCGCGACATTCGGCACGAATGTCGCCAATAGGCCACGCTTTCGCGACATTCGGCACGAATGTGCGACCGGGGCAGCGCGCTATTGCAGCGCCGAGGTCAGGCGCGCGAGGTTGTCGAGGACCGTTGAGCGCAGCGGCTGCTTCATCCACTCGTCGAGCGTGAGTTCGCGGCTGTCACGCCGGTAGCCGTCCTCGACCGTGCGCATCTCGTCGACGAAGGAACGGCCGCGCACCATGAGCGAGACCTCCATGTTGAGCTGGAACGAGCGCATGTCCATGTTGCTCGACCCGATCACCGCGACATCGTCGTCGATCGTGAAGTGCTTGGCGTGCAGGATGTACGGCGCTTTGTACATCCAGATGCGCACGCCCGCGCGCAGCAGGGCTTCGTAGTACGACCGCTGAGCGTGATAGACGAGCGCCTGGTCGCCGATCTCGGAGACGAACAGGTCGACCGCGATGCCGCGCTGGGTGGCGGTGGTGATCGCCGTCAGCATCGACTCGTCGGGCACGAAGTACGGCGAGGTGATGACGATGCGCTCCTGCGCGTAGTAGAGCAGGGCGAGGAAGAGCCGGAGGTTGTTCTCACCGGCGAATCCGGGCCCGGAGGGCACGACCTGCGCGTCCAGCTCCTCCGGGTCGATGTCGTCCGTGATCGGTTCCGTCTCGCGGCGGAGCAGCTCGTCGGTCTCGCTGTACCAGTCGGTGATGAAGATGGCGTTGAGGCCGGCGACGATCGGTCCCTCCAGCCGCACGATGAGCTCCTTCCACTTGAGCCCGCGGCGGATGTTGGACCTCTTGTTGTAACTCCGGTCGATGATGTTCTGAGAACCCATGAAGGCGACGCGGCCGTCCACGATGAGCAGCTTGCGGTGGTTGCGCAGGTCGGGTCGCTGGTACTTGCCCTTCAGCGGCTGCACCGGGAGCATCAGCTGCCAGCGCGCGCCCATCTCGGTGAGCCGCCTGATGGTCCTCTTGTAGTCACGGGTGCGCAGCGACGCGATGTGGTCGAGCAGCACGCGCACCGTCACTCCGCGCTTCACTGCGTCGGCGAGCGCGTCGAAGAACGGCGCCGTGGTGTCGTCGAGCGACAGGATGTAGAACTCGACGTGGACGTACTTGCGCGCGGCGTCGATCTCGGCGGTCATCGCGGCGAGCGACCCGGCGTAGTCGCCGTTCAGCGTGGCGCGGTTGCCGCCGACCAGCGGCATGGCGCCCAGATTGCGGTTGAGCTGCACCACCGATTCGAGCCACGGCGGCCACGGGTGGTCGCGGCGCACCCGCTCGATGCCCTCGGTCGACTCGATGATGAAGTTGTTGATCTCGATCTGCTTGTCGCGCCGTTTCTTCGGGAGCTTGTAGCTGCCGATGAGCAGGAAGAACAGCACCCCGATGTACGGGATCAGGAAGATCGCGAGCAGCCACGCGGTCGCCGACGTGGGCTTGCGGTTGCGCGGGACGACGATGATCGCGACGACGCGGATGATGAAGTCGACCAGAAGCGCCACCACGACGATGGCGGTCGACAGGAACCCTGCGTCCATCCCGTCCCTTCGATCCCGGGCGCACCGGGAGCGGCGCCTACAGGGATACCGTAGCGAAGTCCCAGGATCGCGGGGCGACAATGGAGCGCCGCCGCCCGGAATGGAGCCCGCCACGCCTCCCGTCACCACCTTCCTCACCACCTGGTCGTTCGACCCGGCCGCCGCCGCGCTGCTCGCCGTCGCCGCCGCGCTGTACCTCGCCGGGGTGCTGCGGTTGCGGAGGCACGGGCATCGCTGGCCCGCCCGGCTGACCGTGTGGTTCCTGCTGCTCGGGCTCGGCTCCTACGCGTGGATCTCGTTCGGGTTCTTCGGCGCGTACAGCACGGAGCTGCGCTGGGCGTTCACCACCCGCATCGCGCTGCTGCTGTTCGTCGTGCCCGCGCTCATGAGCCTGGGCCGGCCGATCGCCCTCGCCCGGGCCGCGTTGTCGACGACCGGTCGGCGGCGCACCGAGCGGGTGCTGCGCTCGCGGGTCGTCCGCGTGCTCGGCAACGCGATGTTCGCCCCCGTGTTCGCGTGCGCGGTGTTCCTGGTGTTCCTCACACCCGTGGCTGCGGTGCTGCGCACCTCACCGTGGTCGGAGTGGACGATCTCGGTGCTCGTTCCCCTCGCCGGGATGCTGCTGGTGCTGCCGATCGCCGCGCACTCGGTGGTGCGCACCGGCTTCTTCATCACGGTGGAGTTCCTGCTGGCGTTCGCGGAGCTGCTGCTCGACGCCATCCCGGGGCTGCTCCTGCGGCTGAACGACGGCGTACTGGACGGGGCCGCGCGAATCGCGGGGAGGATGCCGTTCTGGTTCCCGACCCCGCTGCACGACCAGCACCTGTCGGGCGACTTCCTCTGGTTCATCGCGGAGGTCGCCGACGTGCCGATCCTCGTCATCCTGTTCGTGCGCTGGATGCGCCTCGACCGCCGCGAGGCCAAGCGCATCGACGATCTGACCGACGAGCAGCTCGACGCCCTCACCCGCGCCCACCTGGAGCGCCGCGGGTGAGCCGTGCCCGCGGCTACTTCACGAGGGGGAAGAGGATGGTCTCGCGGATGCCAAGCCCGGTGAGGGCCATCAGCAGGCGGTCGATGCCCATGCCCATGCCACCGGTCGGCGGCATGCCGAACTCGAGTGCGCGGAGGAACTCCTCGTCGAGACGCATGGCCTCGTTGTCGCCGGCCGCCGCGAGCTTCGCCTGCTCGATGAAGCGCTCGCGCTGCACGACCGGGTCGATGAGCTCGGAGTAGCCGGTCGCGAGCTCGAAGCCGCGCGTGTAGAGGTCCCACTTCTCGACGACGCCCTCGCGCGAGCGGTGGGCGCGCACCAGCGGGCTGGTGTCGACCGGGAAGTCCATCACGAACGTCGGGCGCACGAGGTCGCCCTTCACGTGGTGCTCCCACAGCTCCTCGACGTACTTGCCGGCGAGCGGGTGCTCGATCTCGATGCCCGCGTCCGCCGCCAGCTCACGCAGCCGCGCGATCGGGGTCTCGGGGGTGATCTCCTCCCCGATCGCCTCGGAGAGGCTGTCGTACATGCGGATGCGATCCCACTCGCCGCCGAGGTCGTACTCGGTGCCGTCCGCCCAGGTCACGACGTGCGATCCCGAGACGGCGCGCGCGGCGTTCTGGATGAGCGTCTGGGTCAGGTCGGCGATCGAGTTGTAGTCGCCGTAGGCCTGGTAGGCCTCGAGCATGGCGAACTCGGGCGAATGCGTGGAGTCCGCACCCTCGTTGCGGAAGTTGCGGTTGATCTCGAAGACGTGGTCGATGCCGCCCACGACGGCGCGCTTGAGGTAGAGCTCCGGGGCGATGCGCAGGTAGAGGTCGGTGTCGAACGCGTTCGAGTGGGTCACGAACGGGCGGGCGGAGGCGCCGCCGTGGATGACCTGGAGCATCGGGGTCTCGACCTCGACGAACCCGCGGTCGGCGAAGGTGGCCCGGAGGCTCGCCATCGTCTTCGCGCGGTCGAGGACCGTCGTGCGGGCCTGTTCGCGCGCGATGAGGTCGAGGTAGCGCGAGCGCACCCGGGTCTCCTCGCTGAGTTCGTTGTGCAGGTTCGGGAGCGGCAGCAGCGCCTTCGACGCGATCTCCCACCCGGTGACCATGATCGACAGCTCACCGCGGCGGCTGGAGGCGACCTCGCCGGTGACGAAGACGTGGTCGCCGAGGTCGACCAGCTCCTTCCAGGCGGTCAGCGAGTCCTCGCCGACGGCCGCGAGCGACACCATGGCCTGGATGCGCGTGCCGTCTCCCGACTGGAGTACGGCGAAGCAGAGCTTGCCGGTGTTGCGCAGGTGCACGACGCGTCCCGCCACGCCCACGGTCTCGCCGGACGCCTCGTCCGCGGCCAGGTGCTCCCAGGCCGCGCGGACCTCGCGGATGGTGGTCGTGACCGGCACGGAGACGGGATAGGCGCCGCCCGCGGCGGTCTCGGCCTGGGCGATGAGCCGCTCGCGCTTGCCGAGCCGGACCGCCTTCTGCTCGCTGATCTCGTCGTCGGTGAGGTCGGCCTCGGGGGTGGGCGCGTCGGTCATCGGTGTCTTCCGTTCGGTGGCGAAGTCGGCCTGGTGGCTGCTCAGGGGGTCGTGATGCGCCGGTTGTCGATGAGGCGCGTCGTGCCCACACGGGCCGCGACGAGCATCAGCGCAGGGCCGTGGTGGTCCGGCGCCGCCTCGCGGAACGAGGCCTGGTCGACGATCACGAGATAGTCCAGCTTAACCGCTGGCTCGGCCTCGATGCGTGCCCGCGCCGCGGCGAGCGCGGCCTCCACGCCGCCGGCTGCCGCACCCGCACCCGCCGATAGTGCCTGGGACAGCACGATCGCGGCCGCCCGGTCTGCGGTCTCGAGGTAGCGGTTGCGGCTGGACAGGGCGAGCCCGTCGTCCTCCCGCACCGTGTCGACGACCGCGAGCGTGAGGGGGAGGTTCAGGTCGTCGATCATCCGCCCGACGAGGTGCACCTGCTGGGCGTCCTTCTGGCCGAAGACCGCGACGTCGGGCTGGACGATGTTGAACAGCTTGGCGACGACGGTGAGCATCCCGTCGAAGTGGCCGGGGCGGGAGGCGCCCTCGAAGAGCGAGCCCACCTCCCCGGCGGTCACGCGCGTGGAGGACTCCCCCTGCGGGTACATCTCGGCGGCCGTGGGCGCGAACACCACATCGGCCAGCCCCTCCAGGGCGGCGACATCCGCGTCGAGCGTGCGCGGATAGCGGTCGAGGTCCTCCCCGGGGCCGAACTGGAGCGGGTTGACGAAGATCGACACGACGACGAGGCCGCCGAGGTCGCGGGCGCGGCTCACCAGGCGCAGGTGCCCGTCGTGCAGGGCGCCCATCGTCGGCACGAGCACGACGCGGCCCGCGGGGTCGCCCGGCTGCTCGGCGAGGAGAGCCTCGTGGCGGGCGCGCGCGATGTGCGCGCGCAGTTCGGCGATGGTGGTGACGACGTGCGGCATGCTGATCCCTCCGGCCGCGGCGCCCGGAGATGCGGCGCGGTGCGACGGCCGGAGTCCAGGCTACTCGCCGTGGGCCGCGGCCCGGGACGACCGCGGTGCCTCGGGACGACTGCGCCGCCTCGAGACAAGTGCGGCGCCTCGGGACGACTGCGCAGCCTCGGGACGAGTGCGCGGTGGCGCCGGGGCGCGGTCGTCCCGTGGCGCCGCAGACGCGAGCCTAGTGACCGCCGAGGAACCAGCCGCGGCCGTCGTCGCCCGGGTCGCCCTCGCCCGGGCGGGAGGGGCGGTCGCGGCGGGAGGTGCGGTCCTCCCTCATCGCCTCGAGCACGCCCTCCACGTCGATCGCGGGTGCGGCGCCGGCCCGGGTCAGGGCGTTGTCGACCGCCGAGCGCACCAGCGAGCTGAGGAACGAGCCGGGGCTCTCCACGCCGATCTCGCGCAGGATCCCCGTGGACTGCTCGACGATCGAGCGGGAGAACGCGGTGGCGGTGGCGATCGCCTCCGCGTACGCCGGACGGTCCGCCTCCGCCACGACCACGGGCTCCCCTCCCATCTCGACGACGAGCGCCTGCGCGATGGGAAGAACCGCGGCGGGCGCCGTCACGGCGAACCACGACTCCGCCAGCCGGGTGACGTCGAGGCTCGTGCCGGTGAAGTCCAACGCGGGATGCACGGCCAGCGGGATGGCGCCGGCGGCGGCCGCGGGGCGCAGCACGTCCACCCCGTATCCCGGGGCGGTGTGCAGCACGATCTGCCCCGGCTGCCAGGTACCGGTCGCGGCGAGCCCGGCGACGAGGCCGGGAAGCTCCGCATCCGGGACGGCGAGGATCACGAGCTCGCTGCGCTCGATCAGCACCGGGACCTCCAGCACCGGCACCTGGGGCAGCATCGCCTCCGCGCGCTCGCGGCTCGCGGCCGAGACGGCCGAGATTCCGACGACGGCGTGCCCCGCTCCGGCGAGCGCGACACCGAGCACCGGGCCCACGTGCCCGGCGCCGACGATCCCGAGGCCGAGGCGGCCCGAACGCTGCAGGCCGCTCATGCGGTCTCCCCCCAGCGGTGGCTGCGGTCGGAGCGTCCCGCGGCGATCGCGTCCGCGGAGGCGCGTTCGAAGAGCCGGATGCCCTCCGCCGCGTCCATCGCCGCGAGCCGGGCGTGGACCGGGCCCGTCACCGTGTGGAAGTCGACCTCGGCGAGTCCCAGCGCGCGGTCGAGCGGGCCCTGTTCGAGCTTCACGCTCTGCAGCCGCGCGAACGGGACGATCACCAGCTGCCGCCAGACGAACCCGTGACGCAGCAGCACCGCGCCGTCGACCGTGGCGTATCCGGTGCGCTGCCACGAGAACGGGCGCAGCCAGATCGCGCGGCGCGGGCTCCCGGTCCAGTCGTCGCGTCCCTTCGAGATCATCCCGGATCGGATCAGATCGCGGTGCTCCTCGGTCGCGAGGCCCGGGAGGATGAGCGCCAGCACGTGCTCGACGTCCGTCGCGTCGCCGACGGGCAGCGTCGTCGTGTTGGCCTGGCCGGCTGCGCCCTTCTCGCGCGAGTGCCCGGCCGTGTTGATGCGGATCTGCCACCAGCCGAACGGGCGCCAGAGCAGCGGCTGCAGCACCTGCACGGCATGGATGCGGCCGGGCGGGAGCGTCTCGTTGCTCGTGCTCAGCAGGCCGAAGCCGACCCGCACCCCGTCGGGCGTCCCGGCGATGGAGTAGCGGAGCGACTTGGTGAACCGGTTGATGTAGAAGCTGGCCGAGCCGATGAGGCCCGGCAGCACGATGAGGGCGAGCCACAGCCATCCCGTCGCAGCGCCGATGGCGGTGAGGACGATCACGACGATGACGAACACCGTGAACCCGCTCATCACGAGAGAGCCCAGCAGGCGCAGCGGCGGGATCCTCACCACCGACTCCGGCGGCGCCGCGTTCGGGTCGAGCTCCGGCGCGAGGAACTCGGTGACGCGACGGTTGACCAGGTCGCCGACGGCGGCGGTGCGGGAGGGGACCGGCGCACCATCGGGCGCGGCGACGGCGCCTGGCGGCCGGCCTGCTTCCTGCGCGGCCGCCTGCGCTTCGGCCGCGCGCACACCCGACGCGCGGCGCAGCACGTCCGAGCGCAGCCCGTCGGCCAGCGACGAGCCGAGATACGCGAGCTGCAGGTTCGCGTCGTGCCCGGCGACGGTGATGTCGAGCTTGGCCGCACCGAAGAGGCGGGCGATCACGGGGCGCACGATGTTGATCCCCTGGATGCGGTCGAGCCGCGCCTTGCGCTGCGTGCGGAACAGGATGCCGCTGCGCACCTCCACCGTGTCACCGGTGATGCGGAAGGTGTGCATGCGCCACGAGAAGTAGAAGGCGGCGAGGCACAGGAGGAGCACGACCGCCACGCCCAGCAGCGCCCAGCCCTCCCAGCCGCGGTCGTAGATCTCGTCCAGCGGGTCACCGCCGTAGTCGGGCGCGCCGACGAAGAAGCCCACCAGCCGCTCGCGCAGGTTGGACAGCACGAAGCCGAGCACCGCGATGAACACGATGCCGCCGCGCAGCAGGGGCGTCGCCGGGTGCAGCCGGTGCCACTCACCGTCGGTGAAGCGCTCGGCGGCGCGCTCCACGCCCGAGAGCGGCCCACCCGGCAACCGCGGCGGCGTGGCGGGCCCGGTCGGCGTGGCCGACCCGGTCGGCGTGGCGGGCCCGGTCGGCTCGGTCACAGCCCGGCCCGTCTGCTCTCGGCCAGCTCCACCAGACGGTCACGCAGCTCCGCGGCGTCCGCGTCCGGGAGGCCGGGGATGGTCACGCCGGTCGAGGCGGCCGCTGTAACGAACTTCAGGTCGGCGAGGCCGAGCATCCGTCCCACCGGGCCGCGGTTGATGTCGATGAGCTGCATGCGGCCGTACGGCACCGAGACGAACCGCTGGAACATGATCCCGCGGCGGAAGAGGAGGTCGTCCTGCCGCTCCAGATAGCCGATCGAGCGTGCGCGGCGCGGCGCGATGACGAGGGAGACCACTGTCACGACCGCGATGACGCCGAGCGCGATCCAGCCGAGCGTCCAGCCCGCCACGAGCCAGAGGAACGTGGCGATCGCGGCGGCGACCACCCCGCTCACGAGGGTTCCGACGATCACCACGACGACGTACGTGGACGAGACGCGTCGCCACTCCCCCACGTTCAGGTCGATGCGGGCGCGCGGCTGGTCAACGGGGGTCGGCATGGGCGTTCTCCGGGTCGTCGGCGTCGTCGTCGGGCGGGAGGCTGCAGAAGCTCTCGGCGACCAGTCCGGCGATCAGCAGCACCACGGCGCCGCCGGTGGCGAGGGCGGTCAGGAGGATCGAGTTGCCGCTCGGGAGGACGTCGCGGCTGAGCAGGTAGGCGAGTACGCCGACGCCGGCGCCGGTGAGCACCGCGCCGCTGAGCCCGCACGCCTTCGCCAGCACCACGATGCGCGTGGCCTGGAACGGGTCGATGCGGCGCCCGGTGCGGCCGCGGACGGCGCGACGGATGGGGACGGCGAACGCGACGATGATGACGGCGACCGCGACCAGGGTGATCGGCAGCGTGAGCGGCGGGATGAAGACGGGCATGCCGGTGGCCGACGCGGCCAGCTCGCCGAGGAACCCGACGACGATCCCGACGACGCCGAGGCCGATCAGAGAGGTGGGGCGGGTGCGGTTCATCGGGCGTCTCCGTCGGAGTCCAGGGTCTCGTCCGGGTGCACGGTGACCGGATCGGTCGCGCGCGCGGCGAGGTCGGCGACGCGTCCGTGCCCGGCGAGCACGGCCTCCGGATCGACATCGAGCCACGGCACCAGCACGAAGGCACGCTCGTGCGCGCGCGGATGCGGCAGCGTCACGCGCTCGTCGTCCGAGACGATCCCGTCGTAGTCGACGATGTCGATGTCGATGGTGCGGTCGCCCCAGCGCTCGGCGCGCAGCCGGCCGAGGGCATCCTCGACACGGTTGACGACGGCGAGGAGCGCCAGCGGGTCGAGCACCGTGTCGACTCGGGCGACGGCGTTGAGGTAGGCCGGGGCCTCCTGGTCGATCCCGTCGAGCTTCAGGGCGGGGGTCTCGTACAGCCGCGACACGGCCTCCACCCGGATGCCGGGCTCGGCGCGCAGCGCGTCCAGCGCCGTGCGGATGGTCGCCGCGCGGTCGCCGAGGTTGCTGCCGAACGCGAGGACCGCCGGCACACCGACGCGCATGCGCTGGGGCCGCGCTGTTCCGGGGGTCATCGCCGGCTCCGGACGACGCGCACGGCGACATCGCCGAACGGTACGGAGATCGGGGCGTCCGGCTTGTGCACGGTGACCTCCACGCGCTCCACCGCGGAGTGGGCGAGCACCACCCCGGCGACGCGCTCCGCCACGGTCTCGATCAGGTCGACCGGGTCGCGCCCCACCGCCGCGGCGACCTCCTCCGCCAGCTCGCCGTAGTGCACGGTCTGCGCGAGGTCGTCGGACGCCGCCGAGCGGGCGAGGTCGAGGTGCGCGGTCACGTCGACCACGAAGTCCTGGCCGTTCTCGCGCTCGAAGTCGAACACCCCGTGGTGGGCGCGCACGCGCAGCCCGGTCAGGATGATCGCGTCGGCCGCCTCGGTGCTAGTCATCGCGTCCAGCTTGCCATGCCCGCACGACATCCAGCGCGATCCGCGTCGAGGGCACATCGTGCACGCGCACCGCCCAGGCACCCGCCTGGGCGGCGAGAGCCGAGATGACGGCGGTGGGGGCGTCGCGCTCGACGACGGGCGCGCCCTCCGGCAGCAACGAGCCGAGGAACCGCTTGCGGGAGGCGCCGATGAGCACCGGGTAGCCGAGGGTCTCGATCTCGTGCAGGCCGGCGAGCACCTGCCAGTTGTGCTCGCCGCGCTTGGAGAAGCCGAGGCCCGGGTCGAGGATCAGCTTCGCCGGGTCCACGCCGCGATCGAGCAGGTCGGTGACCCGTGCGGAGAGCTCCGAGCGCACCTCCCGGACCGTGTCGGTGTAGACGGCCAGCGAATCGGCGGAGTCCAGGCGCCCGCGCCAGTGCATGACGACGTACTGTAGGCCCGTGTCGAGCACGGCGTCGGGCATCGTGGCGTCGGCGAGGCCGCCGGAGACGTCGTTGATGATCGCCGCTCCGGCGTCGGCCGCCGCGCGTGCGGTGGACGCGTTCAGAGTGTCGACGCTCACGGTGACGCCGTGGGAGGCCAGAGCGGCGATCACGGGGACGACCCGCGCACGCTCCTCCTCCGGCTCGACGCGCAGCGCCCCGGGGCGGGTGGACTCGCCGCCGACGTCGATGATGTCGGCCCCCTGCTCCACCAGCTGCAGCGCGTGCTCGATGGCCGCGGCCGGCTCGAGCCACAGTCCGCCGTCGCTGAAGGAGTCCGGCGTCACGTTGAGGACGCCCATGATGAGCGTCACGAGACGCCGCTCCCGATCAGGGCCATCAGCTCGGCGCGTGCCGCGGGCTCGGTGTACGCGCCGCGCGCCGCGACGGTCACCGTGGTCGACTCCGTCTGCCGGGAGCCCCGGGTGGTGACGCACGCGTGCGACGCGTCGAGCACGACCAGCACCCCCTGGGCACCGGCGCCCTGCTCGATCGCGTCCGCGATCTGCTCGGTGAGGCGCTCCTGGATCTGCGGGCGGGCGGCCAGCGCGTCGATCACACGCGGGATGCGCCCCAGGCCGACCACGGCCTCCCCCGGCAGGTAGGCGACGTGCGCGACACCGAGGAACGGGAGGAGGTGGTGCTCGCACACGGACCGGAACGCGATGTCGCGCACGATCACGGTCTCGGCGCGCGCAGTCTCCAGCGGCACCGGCTCGCCCAGCTCCGCGGACGCGTCGACGCCCACGCCCGCGAAGAACTCGGCGTAGGCGTCGGCGACGCGGGAGGGCGTGGAGGCGAGACCCGGACGCGACGGATCCTCGCCGATGGCGGCGAGGATCTCGGCGACGGCCGCCTCGATGCGTGCGCGATCGAAACCGGTCATGCGGTCTGCGACCTAGGCGGTCGCCGGCCGGGGCTTGATCGCCGGCGAGCGCTTCGGCTTCGACGGCGGCTCGGAGTCCACCCCGCCGTCGACGGCGCCGGAGTCGATCGGCGCCTTGGCCTTCGGGAACTCGATCGGCGGCACGTCCGAGATCGGGCGCTTGTCGCTGGAGAGCCACTGCGGACGCTCCTCGAGCTTCTGCACGTCGGCGAAGATCTCGGCGATCTGGTTGTGGTCGAGGGTCTCGTGCTCGAGCAGCGACGCGGCCAGGCGGTCGAGGATGGCCCGGTTGTTGTTGAGCACCTCCCACGCCTCGTCGTGCGCCTTCTCGATGAGCTCGCGCACCTCCGCGTCCACGCGCTCGGCGATGCGCTCGGAGTAGTCCCGCTGGTGACCCATGTCGCGACCGAGGAACATCTCGCCGTTGGCCTGGCCGAGCTTCACCGAGCCGATGTCGGCGCTCATGCCGTACTCGGTGACCATCTTGCGGGCGATGGAGGTCGCCTTCTCGATGTCGTTCGAGGCGCCGGTGGTGGGGTCGTGGAAGACGATCTCCTCCGCGACCCGGCCGCCCATCGCGTAGGTCAGCTGGTCGAGCAGCTCGTTGCGGGTGACGGAGTACTTGTCCTCGAGCGGCATGACCATGGTGTAGCCCAGGGCGCGGCCGCGCGGGAGGATCGTGATCTTCGTCACCGGGTCCGTGTGGCGCATCGCCGCCGCGGCGAGGGCGTGGCCGCCCTCGTGGTACGCGGTGATGAGCTTCTCCTGGTCCTTCATGACGCGGGTGCGCTTCTGCGGTCCGGCGATGACGCGGTCCACGGCCTCGTCGAGGGCGCGGTTGTCGATCAGCTGCGCGTTCGAGCGCGCGGTCAGCAGGGCAGCCTCGTTGAGGACGTTGGCCAGGTCGGCGCCGGTGAAGCCCGGCGTCTTGCGGGCGAGCACCTCGAGGTCGACCGACGCCGCCAGCGGCTTGCCGCGGCCGTGCACCTCGAGGATCTTCTTGCGGCCCTGCAGGTCGGGCGCATCCACGCCGATCTGCCGGTCGAAGCGGCCCGGGCGCAACAGGGCGGGGTCGAGGATGTCGGGGCGGTTGGTCGCCGCGATCAGGATGACGTTGGTCTTCGGGTCGAAGCCGTCCATCTCGACGAGCAGCTGGTTGAGCGTCTGCTCGCGCTCGTCGTGGCCGCCGCCCAGACCGGCGCCACGGTGGCGGCCCACCGCGTCGATCTCGTCGATGAAGATGATGGCGGGCGAGTTCTCCTTCGCCTGCTGGAAGAGGTCGCGAACGCGGCTCGCGCCGACGCCGACGAACATCTCGACGAAGTCCGACCCCGAGATCGAGTAGAACGGCACGCCCGCCTCACCCGCGACGGCGCGCGCGAGCAGGGTCTTGCCGGTTCCGGGAGGGCCGTACAGCAGCACGCCCTTCGGGATGCGGGCGCCGACCGCCTGGAACTTGGCCGGCTCCTTGAGGAAGTCCTTGATCTCCTCGAGCTCCTCGATGGCCTCGTCCGACCCGGCGACGTCGTCGAAGGTGACCTTCGGCGTCTCCTTGGTGACCATCTTCGCCCGGGACTTGCCGAACTGCATGACCTTGTTGCCGCCGCCCTGCATGCCCGAGATCATGATCCAGAAGAAGACGCCGATGAGCAGCGCGGGGATCAGGAAGCCGAGGATGTTCACGAACCAGTTCGGCTGCGGCACCTCGTCGTCGTAGCCCTTCGGCAGGTTCGCGTCGTCGACCGCCTTCACGATGTCGGCGCCGCGCGGCGTGACGTAGTAGAACTGCACCTGCGTGCCGAGGTTGCCGTCGGCCTCCTTGAGCGTCAGGTCGACACGGTTCTCGCCGTCGACGATCTTCGCGCTGGAGACCTTGTCGTTGGAGAGGAGCTTGAGCCCTTCCTGCGTCGACACTCCCTTGAAACCCGACATCGTGATCAGGCTCGAACCGACCCACACGGCGATGATTGCGAGCACGACGTAGAGAATCGGGCCGCGGAAGATCTTCTTGACGTTCATGGTGCGACCACAGTACCGCCTGACCGCTGTGGGAGCGCTGCGTGTTCGCTCTGGGCGCGCTCGACGCCGAGACGGCGAATAGTCAGCCGTCTCGGCGCTCAGGCCCGCACTTTGCGCCGCCTCGACGCGCGCGTCAGCTGTAGACGGCGGGGGCGAGGATGCCGACGCCGCGCAGGGTGCGGTACCGCTCGGCGTAGTCGAGGCCGTAGCCGACGACGAACTTGTTCGGGATGTCGAAGCCGACGTACTTGACGTCGATCTCGACGCGGGCGGCGTCCGGCTTGCGGAGCAGCGCGAAGATCTCGATGGACTCCGGGCCGCGGCTGCGGAGGTTGGAGATCAGCCAGGAGAGGGTGAGGCCGGAGTCGATGATGTCCTCGACGATGAGCACGGTCTTGCCGCTCAGATCGGTGTCGAGGTCTTTCAGGATGCGGACGACGCCGCTCGACTGGGTCCCGCTGCCGTACGAGCTGACAGCCATCCAGTCCATGGTGACCGGGAGCTTGAGCTCGCGCGACAGATCGGCCATCACCATCACGGCGCCCTTCAGCACGCCGATCAGGAGCACATCCTTGCCGGCGTAGTCGCGTTCGACCTCGCGCGACAGCTCGGCGATGCGGGAGCGGATCTGCTCCTCGGTGATCAGAATCTCGGTCAGGTCGTTGGCGACGTCCGTGAGTTCCATGGGGAGGGTGCTGTCCTTAGCTGTTGGGGTGAAACGTGAGCAGCCCGTTCTGCCTCACAACTCTAACGCCTGGCAGGCTGAGCGGACCCTGCCCGTGCCAGTCCGTGATGAGCTCGGCGACGGCGAGCGTGTGCGCGCGAGAGAGGGAGACGCCGAACTCGGCGGAGACGACCAGGCGGATGATGCGCTGGCGCAGGGCAGGCGGGTCGGCGGCCAGCCCGCGCACGTCGAGCGCGACGGCGCCGTCGTCGGTCTGGCTGACCAGCTCGAGCGCCCACTCGAGGGCGAGCCCGTCGAGCGCCTCGTCGTCCTCCCGCAGCTGCTCCGCCGTGCGGGCGAGCGCCTCCGCGACCCCGGGGCCGAGTTCGCGCTCCAGCACGGGGAGCACGCTGTTGCGCACCCGGACCCGTCGGTAGGCGGTGTCGTCGTTGTGCGGGTCGTCCCACGGCTCCAGGCCGGAGTCGGCGCAGAAGGCGCGGGTGGCTTCCCGGCGCAGGCCGAGGAAGGGGCGCAGCAGCGCACCGGTGTCGGGGAGCATGCCCTGCAGGCTCCCCGGCCCCGAACCGCGTGCCAGCCCGAGCAGCACCGTCTCGGCCTGATCGTCGAGGGTGTGGCCGAGCAGCACCCGCTCGGCACCGGTCGCGGCGCGGGCGCGATCGAAAGCCGCGTGACGGGCGGTGCGGGCGGCGGCCTCGGGACCTCCCTCGCCGGCGACCTCCACGCGTTCGATCAGCACGGGGTCGAGGCCGAGCGCGCGGGCCTGGGCGGCGGCGCGCTCGGCGATCTCCGCGCTTCCGTGCTGGAGGCCGTGGTCGACCACCACCGCGCCGGCGCGGAATCCGGCCCGCGGCGCTTCGAACGCGGTGGCCGCCGCGAGGGCGAGGGAGTCCGCTCCCCCGCTCAGACCGACGAGGACGAGCGCGCCGGGGGCGAGCGGACGGGGCCGCTGCGGTCCGTGGTCGTCATGCGGGTCGGGAGCGGGCAGCGCGGCCGCCGCTGCGAGGGCGACGCGAACGGCGCGGCGGGCGTCCGCCATGGGCGGCGTGAGGCGCGGGCGGCGCTCAGGGGAACCGGTGACGTGCATCCAGTAACGTTATTCCAGTCTTTCCGAGAGCTAAGGAGAACGGCACATGGCCGCATACGACGTCGTCATCGAGATCCCCAAGGGGAGCCGCAACAAGTACGAGGTGGACCACGAGACCGGTCGCGTCTACCTCGACCGCGTGCTCTTCACCAGCTTCGTCTACCCGACGGACTACGGCTACTTCGAGAACACCCTGGGCCTCGACGGCGACCCGGTGGACGCGCTGGTGCTGCTCGAGTACCCGGCCTTCCCGGGCGTCGGCGTCAAGGTCCGCCCGGTCGGCGTGCTGAACATGAGCGACGAGGCCGGCAGCGACGCGAAGGTCGTCGTCGTTCCCGCCAAGGACCCGCGCTGGGCCCACATCCAGGACATCACCGACGTCCCGGAGCAGACCCGCAAGGAGATCGAGCACTTCTTCGCCCGCTACAAGGACCTCGAGCCGGGCAAGTTCGTCACCATCGAGGGCTGGGGCGACGCCGCCGAGGCCGAGAAGATCGTCGAGGCGGGCTTCGAGAAGCTCAAGGCCGAAGGGCACTGACGCCCGACCGCAGAAGCACACGCAGAGCGCCGGAGAGGTCGATGATCTCTCCGGCGCTCTGCGTGTGCGACGCGATCAGCGGTGCGCTGCGCGACGGCGGCGGCGGGCGATCAGCAACAGCACGAGACCGCCGAGGAGGAGGAGGGCGGCGGCGATTCCGGCGCCGACGAGATCCGAGCCCGTGTGGGCGAGGACGCTGGACTCCTGGTCCTGCGCCGCGTGCCCGGTCGGCGAATCCGTCGCGGGGGCGGGGGAATCCGCACCGGGGGCGGCTGCCGGACTGCTGGCCACCGCTGCGGGCACGACGTGCACGGTGAACCGCTGCGTCGCCGACGGATTCGTGCCGTTCGTCGCGGTGACGTCGAAGCTGTAGTCGCCCGGCGTGACGCCTGCGGCGATGGTGCCCGTCAGCTTCCCGGTCGCGGCATCGAAGGAGAGCCCGTCCGGGAGGAGCTGGCTCGACGGATCGGTGCTGGGCTCGTCCGCGCTGGTCAGGGTGGGAGTGGACAGCGTGGGCGCCGGCGCTCCGGTCGCGGTGATCGTGAAGGGGTCGATCGCGTCGCCGTCCTGGCCGGTGAGGTGGTCGGCGCTCGTGATCGCCGGGGCGGCGGCCTCCTCGACGGTGATCTCGTGGGTGGCGCCCGACGTGGTTCCGGTCGTGTTGTACGCCGTGATGGCGAAGGTCCAGCTGCCGGCTGTCGTCGGCGTCCCCGACACGGCGCCGGTGCCCGGGTTCAGGCCGAGGCCCGGCGGGAGGGTGCCGGTGACGCCGTACCCCATCGGGTCGAAAGCCGGGGTCTCGGCTGCGACGAACGTGTAGTCGAACGGCGTCCCTGTCGTCGCTGTGAGCGGCGGCGCGTCCTGTTCGAAAGCCGGGGCGCTGGAAGGATAGACGAGCTTGACGTCGTCGCTGTCGAAGTCGGCGACATAGGCGGTGTCGGTTCCCGGCTGGAAAGCGATACCCGACGGCGAGTTCCCGTAATACATCCGGTCGGAGTCGAGTGTGCCGACAGCGCCGATCTCCGTGGCCGTGGCCACATCGATCTGCAGGACGATGCCGTATCCGCCCGGTCCTCCGGTGGTGACGAGGACGCTCCGGCCATCGGGGCTGAATGTCGCACCGTAGGAGTTGGCGGCCGTGAACCCGGCGACGGTTCCGGACTGCGAGCCCGTGGCGAGGTCGAGGATCGAGATCGAGGCACTGCCCATATTGGTGACATAGGCGATGGTGCCGTCCGGGCTGACGGCCATACCCTCCGGTGCGACGCCGGTGAAGCCCGAGATCGTGCCCGTCTGCGCGCCGGAGGCGACGTCGATGATCGAGATCGCGTTCGAGCCGGAGTCCGTGACGTAGGCGGTGCGTCCGTCACGGCTCAGAGCCACGTGCTTCGGGGTCACTCCGGTGAAGCCGGAGACGACGCCGATCTCCTTCGCCGACGCGGTGTCGATGATCGAGACCGAGTTGCTGATCGAATTGGTGACGAGAGCCTTGGACCCGTCGGGGGTGAAGACCACCGACGTCGCATTGGCACCCGTGTACCCTGCGATCGTCCCCGTGACGCTGTCGGAGGTCAGGTCGACGATGGCCACCCCTGCCTCCATCCCGACGTAGGCGACCTTCTGGTGGGGGTCCACCGCGATCGAGAGCGGGACCGACGGAAACCCCCAGATCTTGTCGGCGGCGGTCTTCGTCGAAGTGTCGACCACGGAGACCGACACCTCGTACTCGTTCACGGCATAGGCCTTCTGGCCGGAGGCGTCGAAGGCCACGTCGATGGGCGCCCCGCCGATCCCGACGGCGTCGCTGTAGCCGGTGTAGTAGGTGGGATACGCGGGCGTGGATGCTGCGGCGTGGGTCGTCGCCGCGTCCGCCGCCGTCGCCGCCGAGGCAGTTAGCGCCGCCGACGCCAGGGCGACCGCGACCGACGCGGCGACGACGAGAAGGCCTCGCCGTTTCTGAATGATTCGGGTTCTGTTCATGTCCATGCTTCCGGTGTGAGGCCAGGCGGCCGGTTTCGTGTCTGTGGCTGTCTTCACTGTGCCGTCGCCGACCCGGGCAGGGTATCGTCGCGGACCTCTGCGGGGCGTCCCTCACCCTGATATTCACCCCCGCGAGCCCGCTCGGCCCGCCGACGCCGGCCGAGCGGCGGTCCCCGGGTGAATTCGCGCGACCGCGCCGGTCACGGAATCACCGCGGCCCCCGCGACCGGGAAGCTGGGCGGACGACCGAACAGCCCGATCGAAGGAGGGACCCCGTGCCGACGACCATGCCACCCGGCTCACTCGCCTACGCACTCGAGAAGACCGCTCACGGTCTGGCCGCGATGGGAGCCGGCGATCCGGCCCCGTTCATCGCGTGCTGGGAGCGCAGCGACGATGTCACCCTCTTCGGTGCGTTCGGGACGGTGGAGCGCGGCTACGACGACGTCCGGGCGACCCTGGAATGGGTGGGGACGCGATTCAGCGCGGGCACCCTCGTGGCCGACCACGAGATCGTGCACGAGGGCGCCGATCTCGCCTACACCGTGAGCACCGAACGCGGGGTGCTGTGCGTCGACGGAGCACCGGCGACGGAGCTCACCATCCGCGTTTCGCACGTCTACCGCCGCCGCGAGGGCGTGTGGAGGCTCGTCCATCGACACGGCGACCACCCGCCCGTCGCAGCGGCACGGCGATGAGCGCCTCGCAGGACGGCAGGACGCGCCGACTTCGCTCCGTCGCGATCGCGGGAGGTGCGTTCGTCGTGCTCGCGGCACTGGGATCGAGCGCCTACGGAATCGCCTGCACGGCCGCTCAGGCTCGCCTCTCCGGCCTTCACCACAGCCTGGCGACGGTCTTGCGCGAGGATCGAGCCGAGCACGCCTTGATCGCGACGGCCGCACTGCATTCGCAGCTGCTGGGTGCCGCCCTCTCTGCACTGGACGCGGAGAGCGCGGGTCTCTTCGACGACGATTCGCGTCGGCGCATCGAGGAGGCGGAGACGGCGCTGCAGAGGGCGCAGGGTCTCACCATCGCACCGGACGAGGAGGCGCCGACGGCATTGCCGCCCGCGTGGGATCTGGCCGCTTCGCTCGGCGCCATTCAGAAGGCATCGGTCGAGCTCGATCGGAGGTCGCGGGAGGCCGCGGACACGCAGAGGCTGCCTCGCCGCTACCGCTCCATCGAATCCCAGGCGCTGGACCTGCTCCAGCCGCTGAAGGAACGCGTGCCGGCGTCCGCCGCCCGGGTCCTCACCGCCTGCGCGCCGTCGGACGTATCGGCCGTGACGCGGTTCCTCGAGGCGGCCGAGGCCGTCTCGAGCAGCAGCGACGCCGATCTTCCGCGGCGCCTCGAGCGTTTCGCGCACCTCGCGCACCGGCTGCTCGCCGATCGCACCGCGCCGACGGCGGCGCAGCCACGGACCGCCGGGGCCGCGCCCAGCGTCTCGTCGCGGTGATCCGCACCGACCATCGGACGCGTGCCGACGTTCCGGTCACCGGGACGATCCGGTGTCACCGGGACAATCGGGCGCGCAGCTGCGAGAGGTGCGCACGAGCCGCCTCGTCGGTCGTCGCCACCGAGCGGTCGAGAGCCGCGAGCTCCGCGCGGAAGTGGTCCGCCGCGACCTCCATGGCCTCGGGGCGACTCGCAGCGGCTTCATCGGCGATCCGGTTGATCTCGTCGACGGTCATGAGGAGAAGGAGCAGCGTCGCCGACCCCGTCCTGGTCGTCGGGAGGTTGAGCAGCTCACAGACGAGCTGATGGCGCGCGCGGGCCAGGGCTTCCCGCGGCGTGCCCACGATCTCGGTGCGCGTTCTCATGCATCAAGGCTGCCCCGTGGATGGGCGAACGGGCGGGGCCGCGGGTCGAGATCGACCAGGTTCACCCGGCGGCCACCCGCGGGCGAGGCGACGGGTGAATACCGGAGGCGGCGTCCGTCCCGGGCCGGCCGCCCTCCGGGTACTGCGGACGCTGGAGTCATGACGAAACGAACCGCCTCCCGCATCCTTCTCGCCCTCACCCCCGCCGCACTGGCCGCGGCGCTCGTCGGCTGCTCCGGGGCCGCGCCCGCGCCTCGCACCACGCCCCTCTCTTCTGCGGCTGACGCGCCGTGTGCGATCCGGGGCCTCTCCCTCCGGCAGCAGCGCGTCGAACACCCCGGAATGGGAAAGACGACCGTCGACATGACGGTGACGAACACGGGCACGCACGCGTGCACCGTCGCCGGGCAGCCGGTGGTCGAGTTCATCGATGCCCAGGGCTCCCCCATCGGCGCCGCGTCGAAGACCGGTCGCCCGGTCTCCGCCGTGCACCTCCGGCCCGAGAAATCGGCGAAGTTCACCATCGTCGTCGAGGATGACGCCAACTTCCCGGCGTGCGGCGCCACTCCCTCCCGCGGCTTCCGGATCTACCCGGAGGAGAGCGCCGACGCCGTGGATGTGACCGATTTCACCGGGACGGCCTGCAGCTCCCTCGCCGTCGAGCAGCTGTCGACGACAGGGATGGAGGTGTTGTGAGAAGGCCCGCCGGACGACGCCGGACGGGCGGATGAGTGGAGGGGCGGCGGGGGGACCCGAACCCGCCCGTCGCCCCTGCACTCGATGGGATGTCCGCTTACCCGTCGCGGACTATTCCATCCTCTGCGATCCCCCGCCGGGCAGGGCGCTCTCGACGCCCCGCCCTCGGCATTTCACCCCCGCTCACCCCCGACGGTCCGGTCGAGGAACGCGAGAGTCGCGTCGAGAGCCTTCTCGGCCTCCGCAGAGTCCAGCCGGAACTGGTACTCGTGGAGGAGCGCAGGCTGGTGGTTCGCCGGCCAGAAGAGCTCGGTCACCGGCACCCCCTGCTGGGCCAGGGCTCTGGCCATCGGCACGGACTCCATCCAGGTCAACCCGTCTCCGTTCCCGCCCGAGATGAACGTCGGCGGAAAGGCGGGGGTGACGTGCTTGATCGTCGACATCGTGCTGCCGACCGAAGTCTGCGACCAGTCCTTCGTGCCGGTGTACGCCCACAACGCGACCCGGAAGCCCCAGGCGTTGACGCCGGTCAGGTCGGCCAGCGCGTCCAGGTCGTACACCCCGCAATGGAGGATGGTCGCCGCGAGCTGATCGGGCCGGAGGGCGGGCGCGATCCCGAGAAGGTGCGCGTAGTCCGGGCTGGTGGTCAGGGTGGCGAGCTGGCTGGCGAGCTGCGCCCCCGCGGAATCCCCGGCGAGGACGATGCGCCGGGGATCGATGTGGAGCTCGGCCGCGTGTTCGCTGACGAACCCGAGCGCGGAGTTCAGCTGCTCGACCGCCGCCGGATAGACCCGGTCCGGTCCGAGCGAGTAGTTGACCCCCACGGTGACGTAGCCCTTGTCGGCGAGGATGCGCAGATAGGGGTCGACGTCGGCGCTGCTCCCCGATATCCACGCCCCGCCGTGGACCCACACGATGACGGGGGCGGGAGCCGAGATGCCTGCGGGCGTGAAGACGTCGAGGGTGGCGTCCGGGTCGCCCGGGCGGTACTGGACGCCGGTGCGCGCGTCGACGCGTCCGGGGGCCGGCTGGTGCCGGTTGAGCTCCGCCACGGTCTTCGCGCTTCCCTGAGCGAAGACCTGACGGATGAGGAGCGCCGAGGGCCAGGGAGTCGAACCGATCAGGTTCGCGACCAGGGCGACGGTGACGACGGTGATCCCCGCGCCGTAGGCGATGCGCCGGTTTCGTGGGGAGAGCCCTCGCGGTCGGAGAGCCTCTTCGTTCGCCGCGTTCATCGTTTCCGTCTCCTTCGGGCGGTCGGTGGTCCTGGGCATCCTCGACGAGCACGGCAGCTGTGCCGGGCCGGTGCCCCTATTGTGGCGTGTCATGCGCGCGGGGCGCCGGTGGGCTGTCCCAGCATCCCGAGATCGACGGCGTTGAGCAGCGCCGATCGCCGGTCGGTGGCTCCCAGCTTCCGGTAGAGAGAGCGCAACTGGGTCTTGACCGTGTTGATGGACACCCCGAGGGCGTCAGCGAGAGCCTGTCGTGAGTCGTGCTCGATCAAGTGCTCGAGCACGGCGCGTTCGCGCGCGGTCAGGGGCTCGCAGGCGTCCGCCCCGGCCAGCCAGCCCGAGGCGGCGAGCGCGCCGGGCCGCTGGGCCTCCGGCCGGCCTGTGCGGCCCCAGACGAGGGCCGGGGTGGTCAGCCCGTGCTGCATCGCGATGGCGGCGCTGCGGTGGAGCATCCGTTCGCTTGCCGCCGGGCGCCCGAGTCTGTGCAGGCACGCGGAGGCGACGGCACACGCCGCGGCGCTGACGCGCGGATCGTCCTCGACGGGCGCGCGCAATGCGGTCGACACCTCCCGCAGCGCGTCCTCCGTCCGGCCGGCCTGTGCGCTGCGCAGGGACCGCACGAGCGCGGCCTCCGCTCCGCGCCGTGGCGATGACGAGAGGATGAGGTCGGCTCGACCGGACTGCCCGGTCGCGATCAGCAGAAGGCTGTGCATCAGCATCACCCGCGCACGCCCGGCGCTCGCCGCCGGAAGCGCGGCCACGGCGTCCCCGACGCCGACGCAGCCCCGCTCGCATTCTCCCGTGCCGAGCGCATGCAGACCGGACGCCCACACCAGCGCCCAGTCTCCCGGCGCGTCCTCGGCCGCGAGCGGGTCGTGATGCGGATACTGCGAAGGCGCGGCATTCTCCGCGCACAGGATCAGACGGAGGGTCTCGGCCAACGGCCCCGCGAGACGCTCGCGCTGGTCGGGATCGGGCAGCAGCCGGAGCGCTGTCGCGACCTGACCATCGATCGCCGAGGCGACGGCGGCGACCAGGGCGAGTTGCTCTCGGACGGCGCCGTCGGCCCACCCCAGCCCCGACTCGGCCGCGTGGACCGCATACCGGGTGGCTCCCGCGGAGAGCAGGCAGCGGGAGCATTCCAGCATGAGGGCGGCGAGCGTCGTCCCCAGCTCCTCCTGGGCCGGCTTCGGAAGCTGCTCTGCTGCGCGTGCTGCGGCGTGGGCTGCGCGTGCACTGTGCGCCGATTCGCCGAGCGCGCGACGGGCGATCGCCCGCAGCGTCAGCGTCCACACGGCGTCGGACTCCATCGTCGAGCCCACGCGACGCAGCGCCGTCAGTGCGTCCTCGAAGTACGCCAGCGCCCGTCCCGGCCGCACGTCGTCGACGGCCAGACCAGCCAGGACAGCGAGGACGGGGTGTCTGCCGATCAGCTCGCGGGGAATCGCGCGGAGACACTCTCCGGTCGCTCGCAGGTCCGGGCCGGCGAGCCGGAGCCACCCGGACTGCGCGGCGCGGGCGGCGAGATAGAACTCACCGATGGCGACGGCGTTGCGGATCGCCTCGAGTGGACGATCGTTCTCCAGGCACCAGAGCGCGGTCACGCGACGGAGCCCTGCCACCTCTCCCGGGTGTCGTCTGCACAACTCGTCGAAATAGCCCTGGCGCAACAGAGGCACCAGAGTGAAGATCCGGCGGTCGCCCTCGACCGTCGAGAAGCCGATCCCCAGACGCTCGAGTTCGTCCAGGGCGGAGCACGCCCGGTCCGTCGCCAGGAGCCGCTCGCAGAGCTCCTGATCGACGCGTTCGGCCACCGAGAGACGCATCGCCGCGGTGAGCAGGTCCGAGTCGGGTATCCGGGACATGGTGCGGCGGACGAGGACCTCGGCGACGTGGGCGCGCCCACGCCCGTTCCAGTCGAAAGCGCCGTAGTTTCCGCGCGCGAGCGCGATACCGATGAGTCGTGCCGCCAGGGGCAGCACCGTGTCGGCGAGGTAGACCTCGTCGGGGTCGTGGGGGCCTGCCAGGAGTGTGACGAGCTCTCGCGCCTCGGACCGACGGAACATGAGCTCGCGCGCGCCGATCACGGTCTGATCGATGTCGCAGCTCTCCGACAGGTCCGTCATCGCCGGAGCGTGACGTGTGGCGATGACGAACCGCGCGTTGCCTGCGGTGCGGGTCACCGCGCGGATCTGCGCGAGCAGGGCGGGATCGTCGTCGCACTCGTCGATGACGGCGACGACCTTGCGGCCGATCGCCGCCAGCTGCTCGGCGAGCTGGGGAAGCGGGGCGGGTGAAAGGGACAGCAGGTCGGCGAACTGCGACCAGAACGAACCGGCGGTCGTCGGATAGTCGAACCACAGCATCGTCCGATCGGCGTCGGAACTCGCCCAGTGCGCGAGGAGGGTCGACTTGCCGCACCCGCTCGGCCCCTCCACGATCACGAGGGGCGCCTCCGCATCGAGCTTCGCGAGGAGCCGGGCGCGCGTGACCAATGCCGCGGGCATCGGCGGGGGCGGCGATCCCGGCAGGTGCAGCGGACGCCGCTCACTCATCGGCGGAGCCGCCGATGCTCAGATCGAGCAGGGCGCGGACGGCGTCGTCCGAGCATCCGTCACCGGTGAGGATCACCCCGTCGATGGTCGTGGCCTGCCAGCAGCCGTGCGCCACGTCGATGTAGCCGACGCGGAAGTCGGGGCGACCGAGGCCGACCTGCCGATCATGCTCTGGCACGGATGAGGGGAACCGGTAGACGTATCCGTCTCGACTGACCACCGTCTCGTCGTCGGCGCCGTGCACGTCGTCTGGGAGAGAATTCACCCCTCATGCTGCCCACGCGCGGCGGCGGTCCGGCAGGCGCCGGCCACCGCAGAGGACGCAAATCGCCCTCGGATTCACCCCTGACGCGGTCCGGCGATCAGCCGGAGCTCGCTGGCGCGCGCCAGCGCGGCCTCGCGACTGCTCACGCCCAGCTTCCGGTAGACCGACCGCAACTGCGTCTTGATCGTGTTGATCGAGACCTGCAGCTGGTCGGCGAGCTCCTCACGCGTCCGGCAGCGCGTGAGCGCGAAGAGGATCTCCAGTTCTCGTCGCGAAAGGGTCGGAAGCTCCTCGAGCGCCGGGAAGCGGTAGGGCCAGGATGGCGCGCCGCCCGCGATATGCCGGGCGATGACCGCCTGAACGCCGTCCGGCGCGAGAGCAAGAGGGGTGGAGAGCCCGTGGTGCGACAGCAGGGCACCGGCATCCGCCGCGAGTCGCTCGAGGAGGTCGGCCCCGGCGGCATCCGCCGCCGCGACACCGACCACGGCGGCCATCGCTCGCACGCGTGGCGACACCCCCGCGACTCCCTCGGCTGTGGTGTCGGCGAGGGTGACGAGCGCCGATCCGGCATCGTCTCGGAGAACGGACTCGAGCGCCGACAGCACCTGCCCGACAGGCGACTGCGCGCGGGAGCCGGCCGGGGAAGGGACCCCGGCGAGCAGCCAGGCGAGCCGGGACTCGGCGGCCAGCACGCCGCGCCAATACGGTGCTGACCCGTCGAGAAGGGCGCCGTCGATCACGGCTCTGACCCGGGGGTGGTCTCCCTCGGCCAGATCGATCATGCACTCCACAGCGATCGCCGCGGGACGATGCTCGACCGTCGCCAGGTGCGGCTGGAGCACGGAGAGCGTGGTCCGGGCGAGTGCAGCGTCCCCGCGTTCGAGCAGCAGGATCGACTCGGCGAGGACCCCGAAGAAGCCCAGATAGCTGTGATCCCAGCGCGCGGGATGCGGAGTGTCGGAGCGGACCCGCAGCAGTTCGGTCGCCTCGCGCAGCCGTCCCGCAAGGGCGACGACTCCGGCCATCACGCTCACGCAGTGGAACCAGCCCGCCGTACCCGGGCCGTTGCAGCGCAACCCCAGAGTCAGCATGGCCTCGGCGCGATCGATCTGGCCGGCGTTCACGAAAGTGAGCGCGAAATGCACGATCAGTCGGCTGGTCCCCGGCTCGGCGATCAGCGCACGCTCCGGATACGTCTGCACGATCCCCTCGGCCCGAGCGGCCGCGCGCACCGCCCCCGTCAGCCTGCCCTGCAGACGCAGCGCGGCCGTCAGCATCCCGAGGAGCCACAGCTGCTCCCCCGGTTCGGCGCTTCCCACGTTCTTGCGGATGGACTCCGCGGCCAGATCGAACATCGGGAGGGCGGCGTCTTTGTTGCCCGCGGCGAGATAGTGCAAGCCGACCATCAGGTTCATGGCCGGGAATCTGCTCCTGTCGCCGACGGGGACCCGCTGGAGGGCGGCGGCGGCGGGCGAGTCGACCAGCCCCTCCCAACTCGTGCGGATCACCCGTGACGCCAAGTACAGATCATCGATCTCGAGGGCGGCCTGCAGTGCCGGCCACGGGTGGCCGTTCTCCAGCGCCCACAGCGCGTCCCGCCTCACCCACGCCCGGGTCTCGTCGGTCCCGCGCTCCGCTCTCCGGTTGCGCAACGCCGCCCGGATCTCGGGAAAGAACTCGAACTCATCCGGCCCCGTCCACCTGCCCAACGCCAGCTCCTCCGCAAGCGAGAGACGGGCGGGATGCTCGGCACCGAGCGTCGACCGAACGAAGGCGTCCGAGAGCACCGGCGAGAAGGCTAGGCGAGCGAACGCCGAGAGCAGCCCGTCCGGATCCTCCTGGGTGGCGAGCACGAACTCGAGGTAGCGTTCGGCGGATCGGCTGTCGTCGAAGTTCTCGCCGGCGAGGAGCACGATCCGCCACCGCAAAGGCGAGATGCTGTCGGGGACGGGCAACGGACTGGCCGGGCGCAGCCGGCTCAGGAGCCCGCCGGCCTCAGCGGAGGTGAACGCCAGGTCGGTCGCGTCGATCAGCTCCACCGCCGAGGGTGAGGCCGCCGCGAGTGCCGTGAATCGTTCGGGGTGCCGGCTGGTCAGGATGAAACGGAGCAGCGACGTCGACTCCAGCAGGCGGAGCACGTCGTGGGCGAAGGCGGGCTCGGACGGCACGTCGTCCACGATGACGGTGGCGGGCTCGTCCACCTGCGACACGGCCTCGATCCAGTCGTCCGGCTGGGACCCGGCCCCCTGGTCGCCGGGCTGCACGAGGTCCAAGCGCACGGCGATGTCGAACCAGAGCTCTGCGCGGCCCCTGCCGCGTCCGGATACGGAGGCGCACCGCTCGCGCGCGGCCCGTGCGTATTCACGGACGAGCGCCGACTTGCCGTACCCGGCCGGCGCGCCGATGCAGATCAACCGGGTCGGCGCGCTCAGGCGCTGCAGCAGCCGGGGCCGCGAGACGAACTGCTGTGGCACCTCCATCGCTCACCGCCTTCGCCTCGCCGTGGATCAGGCCGAGGGACGCGCCACCTGATACCAGGGCGAGCCCCAGACGGACTGGATCTTCACGACGTCTCCCTCGGTGGGCGCAGCGATCATCTGTCCGCCGCCGATGTAGATGCCGACGTGGTAGAAGTCGCCCGGGCCGCTGCCCCAGAAGATGAGGTCGCCCGGCTGCTTGGCACTGTACGAGACGAGCTGACCCCTGCCCTGGGCCGTGTAGTACTGGTTGTTCACCGAGTGCGAGCCGATGTAGACGCCCGCGTAGGCGTAGGCCTTCATCGTCAAGCCGGAGCAGTCCCACGTGCTCGGACCGGCGCCGCCGAGCTGGTAGGGCTTGCCGAGCTGCGAGCGCGCGTACGCGATGGCCGTGTCGACGACGTTGCCGTCGGGGGGCGCGACCGGGCCGCCACCGCCCGAGGACGATCCGCCGCCCGAGGACGACCCGCCGCCGGACGACGATCCGCCGCCGGAGCTCGCCGGAGGCGGGGCCTGCTCCGCGGCTTTGCGCGCCGCCTCCTGCTGGGCCTTGAGCTGCTCGCCCTGGAGGTAGGCGGCCTCGACCGTGGACGACGTGTTCTTCAGGGCGGCGAGCTGGGCGACGAGCTCGGTCGACTTGCTCTCCTGCGTGGCCAGCGCGGCCTGAGCCTTGACCTGGGCGGCGTTCGCGGCAGCGAGGGCCGTGTCGGCCTGCGAGGCGAGCTCCTGCCGGGCCGACTTGGCGGACGTGGCCTGCGCCTTCAGCGATTCGGCGGCGTTCTTGTCCTTGGTCGCCTGCTCGTACACGGCCTTGGACTGCTCCGTGAGCTTGCTCATCGTGCCGAGCTGGAAGAGGAGCTTGTCGGCGTTGTCGCCCGAGCCTCCGCCGTTGAGCATGAGCTGGCTGGTCATGTCGCCGCCCGCGGACTTCGCCAGGTGGGAGGCCAGGAGTCCCGCACGCATCTGCGAGGTCTTCGCCTTGGCGGCCGCATCCGTCGCCTGCTTCTGCAGGTCCGCCTCCTTGGCGGTCGCGGAGTCGAGCGCGATCTTGGCCTGCAGGTACGCCTCGGCGGCCTTGGCGGACTCGACGCGTGCGGCGTCGACCCCCGACTGGAGGGTGCCGATCAGCGACGTGATGTTGTCGATCATCGCCTGCTGGTTCGCGACGTTCGACTTGGCCTGCTGCACGTCGTTCCACGACGGGTAGTCGACCGCCTGCGCGGGGGTCACGATGCCGATGGAGGCGGTGACCGCTCCCATCACGCCGGCGCCGATCGCCAGCCCGGTGCGGGTGCGTGTGCTCTTGTCGTTCTCAGCCAAGGGGGGCCTGCCTGTCTCTCATGAACGGGATGCCGTCGATCTTCACGTCGTTGATGCGCACCTCGAAGTGGAGGTGGCACCCGGTGGAGGCTCCGGTCGTTCCGACGCGGGCGATCGGCTGCCCGGCGCCCACACCCTGGCCGATGCCGACCATGATGCCGCCGTCGCGGATGTGCGCGTAACCGGTCTTGATGCCGCCGCCGTTGTCGATCAGCACGAAGTTGCCGTACGAGCCGTAGTAGCCCGCGTAGATCACGGTGCCGCCGTACGCGGCGTAGATCGGCGAGCCGCAGCCGGCGCCGATGTCGATTCCCTGGTGGTAGGTGCTGCCCACGCCGCCGGGCGACGGCCGCGAGCCGAAGCCGTCGGTGATCGGGCCGGCCGCGGGGACCGCCCACCCCTGCGGTCCCACGTAGCCGCCCGGGAGTCCGCCGGAACCACGCGCGGCGGCCGCAGCGGCCGCGGCGGCGACCCCGGCCTCGTATCCCTGCACCGTCTTCGCCGTGGCGTCCTTGAGCGCGGCCAGCTGCGCCTGCATCACGACGATCTGCTTCTGCTGCTCGGCGAGCTTGTCCTGCGCGGCCTTCGCCGCGGCGATCGCGGCCTCCATCGCGGCCTGCGCGGCGATCTGCAGCTTCTCGCGCTCCGCCTTGGCGACCTCCGCCTGCGCAGAGAGCGAGTCCGCCGTGTTCTGCGCCGCCTTCGCGTCGCTGTAGACCTTGTTCGACTGCTCGACGAGCTTCGACATGCTGCCGAGGTCGGAGAGGAGCTTGTCCGGGCTCTTCGACGAGGCGCCGTTGCCGCTCAGGAAGAGATTGGCGGTCAGGTTGCGGCCGCCCGTGCGGTAGAGCTGCGCCGCCAGCTTGCCCGCCTGGGCGCTCGCGGCGTCGGCCTTCTGCTGGCTCTCCGCCGCCTGCTTGTCGAGCTCCTGCGCCCGCATGTTGGCGTCGTCGAACTTGGCCTCGGCGACCTGCAGCTCGGCGCCACGCTTCTCGGCCTCGGCCTGCGTGGTGGCGACCTCGCCCTTCAGCTGCGCGATCAGGTTGGTGATCTTGTCGACCTGGGCGGATGCCGTCGACTCGTTGGCTTTGGCGTTCTGGACGTCCTGCCAGCTCGGGTAGTCCTCGGCGTAGGCCGGGGCGACGGAGCCGACCGCGGCGACGGCCGCGACGACCAGGGCGGCGATCCCGGTGCGCAGCACCCGACCGCGTCGCCGGGGCGTCCTCTCCCCGAATCCACTCGTCTCGCGTCTCATCGCCACCTCGAACCCGCTCGTTTCACGCATCGCATCATGTCTCGTTCGTCACACCAGTCGCACGGGTATCGCTAGTCAACTCGTGCAACTTTACCAACATGCGCCCGCGAAGCCCAGGGTCGGTGGGCGCGGCGGGGCCGACGGCGCGTGACTCACGCGGACGGCGGGGGGAGCCGTCGCTCGCAATCTGCCACGGAGACCCGCCGAATCCCGGCATTTGCGTGGGGCGTCGCCCGATCCGGAACCTCCTGCGGGGGCGGCCCGGCATCGGACCCGCCCGGGATGCAGGACCGATTCGCATTCCGTCCGCATCTTCCGTATGCTTATGCGTCGGTGGTCGTCGTGAAGCGAAAGCGGAGCGGGACAACCCGGCCCCATCGTTTAGCGGCCTAGGACACCGCCCTTTCACGGCGGCAGCACGGGTTCGAATCCCGTTGGGGTCACCCGTCCTCGCAAGCAGTGGGCGTCACGTACAATTGAACACAGAAGTAAGGCCCTGTAGCGCAGTTGGTTAGCGTGCCGCCCTGTCACGGCGGAGGTCGCGGGTTCAAGTCCCGTCAGGGTCGCCACGGCGACAAGCCCTTCCCCTCGGAAGGGCTTCCGTCTATCACCGCCCCGGCGGTGAGGCTCTGTAGCTCAGTTGGTAGAGCGTTCGACTGAAAATCGAAAGGTCACCGGATCGATGCCGGTCGGAGCCACCACGAAGACCCCCGGTCCATGACGGAATCCGGGGGTTTTCGCTGCCTGGAGCGCAACCGCGATGGTCTCGTGTCGACTTATAGGCAAGAACGTGTGGATGCTGTCGGGCGTGTCAGGGGCGTCCTGCCCAGCCTGAGCGGGTCCAGAGGCCTTCGTCTGCGCTGAGGCCGGTGTCGTAGGGGGTCGGCGCACGGTGTCGTCGGTGTTGAGTTCGGCGGTTTTCGGCTCTGGCGTTGTGGTCGGCTGGATGAGCTGGTGGGCGTCGTGGAGGGGGATCTCGTGGAGGGTGAGGAACCATTCGGCGGCGCGTTTCATGTGGTTCTCGCTCATGCCACGGTGGGCGCGGAGGACGTGCCGGATGCCGTTGTTGATGCCGCCTGGAGCCTAACCCGGTTTCCGAATGCTCAGCGCTGTCACTTGCAGAATGTGCGCCAATGACGCTGCTCGGCTCGAACGAGCTCCACATCGCACCGGACCGAGACTCAAGGTCAACAACGAGCGGCACGTCGCCGAGCTCGTCAACGGGCGCAACCTGACCCTATGGTCTGGCTGGGGTGCGCTCAGCACCAAGAGGTCCTTCCTGGCGCCGCTCCTTTGAGACGTCCCCGCCCTCCCGCTCTCTCCTCGAGCAGCTGGGTGTCGAGAGGAACCGTCCGCCGCGCGGGCCACCCCCACCACCCGCTGTAGGTGAAGGGCATCGCTGCGTTCGATCCCTTCACGATCGATCACTACCGGTGAGGACAGCGCCTACTGCTCTTGCGCCACGTCGACGCGCAAATCACACAGGCAGCGTTCGCCAGCCGCGGGCGGCCATGCCGAGCGATCGAGTAGCTCCAAGCTGTATGCCCGAGCAACCAATGCGGCCGAATTCTGCACGTGTGCCCGCGTTCGCATGAGGTGAAGCCTGTAGGCCACGTTCGCCTCACTCATGTAGAGCAGCGACGCAATCTGTTGCCGCGAATAGCCTTGGGCGAGATAGACGATGATCTTCACGTCGCGCACCCGCTGACAGCTATGACAACTCATAATGAACCCCCGTCACGGGAACAGCGCAGCACCCGTTCGACAAACGATCCCCCAATCGTCGATCCACCGCATCAGCGGCTACGAGCGGAACGGCACCGAGAACGAACTTGGATGCGCGATCCAGATGTAGAGCGCGTAGCCCCCTACCGCGACGACCGCCACCAGAATCAGTGCCAATAGCAATGCAGCCACGATGAGCCCGATCCACATCAGAACCCGCCTCGTTGCCCCCACGTTTTCAGTTCTATCACGGGCACGATTCGATTGCCCCGTAGTTGTCCCAGAGCAGATTGAAGGTTCCATCGACGTTCGGGATTGTGTAGATGTGATCAAGCTGAGTTGCTCCGCTACAGGAGGTCATCCTGATCGCCTTCGCGTTCGCATCGACGCTCTGGACAGCGAAGAAGTCGTTCGACGCGCCACCACCGTGCTCTTTGTAGCCTTGTGCGTCCTGGATTGGCTGGAGGACGAAATCACCCAGCTCGGAAAGGCCGACAGGCGTACCGGATCGTTCAACGATCCACTCGGCGGTTTGCCCGATGACAGAGTTGCTGCCGCCGGCGGGGAAGGATTCACTTCCTGACGCGCAAACGTTGAGGGTCCCGTTGCACAAGTCGAAGGTCCAGGAACTGTTGATGGCTCCACTGTAGGTGATGATCGAGTAGACATCGTCGTTCGCCCGGATCGTCAGATTGCCGATCTGCTGCTCGCTTTGGTACGGGAAAGACTCGAACCAGCCGTACGTCCCCGTAGCTCCGAGCGGACCAGAGAACGTCTCCGTGCCGGCCTGAATAAGCTGATCGTATGCGGACCTTCCGCTCCCGATTCCCGGCCAGATCGAGATTCGTCGTGTTGTGGTCGCCACGGGGGCATCAGGCGCAGGAACCTTCCAAAGTTGGGACGCCAACGTGTAGAAGACGTGGTTGGAGTCCAACCCGTCATATTCGTAGCCAGACCAGTTGGATGATGCGCAATTCGAACTGCATGAAGCAAACGGATCGATTGCGGAACTGATCCCTGAGCTGCTTCGGGCGGGTTCAGAGTGCACGTCCATCGCCTTACAGTCGATATGGTCTAGCCACGTCGGATTGTCTGCAACGATCCTCTGCATCAGCTTGTTCTTGCTCGCCGACTCGATTACATCGGCGGAAGTGCCCTCCGGAAGAATCGCCTTCACACCTTTGGCCTTCACCGCAGTCCGGTCAGGGACGACAGCCTCGAACGAGGAAGGACATCCCGTGTTACCTTCCGCGACCCTGGCCGCACCGGTTACCAGCGAGGAGTCAGCATCCGCCGTTGATGCGACTGCCCCTGGACCTCCGTAGACCAGTCCGGCAACGCAGATAATACCTGCCGCAATTCCGGCAGTAACTCTCCCCCGTCGATTCATCACTCACCCCTTCGGTAGCGCGCGACCCGGTACGGGTTTGTCTAACAGCTAGGGGCCGATGGCACGAAGTATCCAGCTGAGATCTAGTCATCTGATAGGGCGACGGAGCCGTCACGTTCAGCATCGAGTCATCAAGGCCCTACATTGTTGACTTCCAGCCCTTTCGATGTTCCGGCGGGTATCCCACCCCGTCGGACTTGGTGCTGACACGATTCTGCGTCTATGCGTTGCGAGCCCTTCACGGTCGACCAGTACCGGTAGGACGCGTCAGCGGCGCTCGACGGCACGTGACACTGCAGTTACCTACGACCGAAGACACATCTCCCCCAGTGGCCCTGCGCGCTCCGCGGCGATACTGGATAGGCCCGTCAGGCGAATCCTGCGTTATAGAACGAGGTCCACGGAGTCGTGTTGGGCGTGGGGAATCGGATGTTGGGGGTAGGCATGGCTCATCGCTTCACGGTGAACCCCGGTCTGCTGCGGTCGGCGGCGACCGACGCGAGCAAGGGGGCTGCGTCAGCGTCGAAGGGAGCCTGGCGTCGGCCACCGGCCTGGGTGACGGTCCTCTCGAGCAGGCGGCAGACCCGGTTGTGTCGAAATCGAGCTGGACAACCGCTAGCAACAGAAACCAGCGCTGATCAGCACGTGAAGTGTTGGCTGGTAGCCCGCAGCAACCGCTGAAAGCGACATCCTCTTAATCGAAAGGTCACCGGATCGATGCCGGTCGGAGCCACCACGAAGACCCCCGGTCCATGACGGAATCCGGGGGTTTTTGCTGCCTGGAGCGCAACCGCGATGGTCTCGTGTCAGGTGACGACTTCGCTCGCGCCGGACCGAAGCGACCGCTCGACGGCGAACAGCACCCTGTTGACCTGGATGCCGGCCGCGAGGGGAGTCTCCGGGCTGCGCCCCGACCTCAGGTCGGCGAGATACCGTCGCGTCATCCAGGCGGGCGCCCCGCTGTCGATGCCATCGAATGCCCCGCCGAGCACGCCGACAGTCGTGTGGCGGTCCTGGAAGACCTGCACTCCGCTGCGCCCGATGTCGGTCAGGGCGGAGCCCTGCGTTCCGACGAGCTCGTAGGTGAAGTCCACCGGCGCCGGGTGGCTCTCCGGCAGGACCCACGCCGAGGTGAGGGAGGCGGTGGAACCGTCGGTCAGCTCGGCCAGCACGTGGACGACATCCCAGGTGTCGATTCCGCGACCGGCCAGGACGCCCCGGGTGCCCCGTGCGAAGACTGTGCGGATGTCTGCGCCGCCGATCCACTGGACGAGGTCGACCGTGTGGGGCATGAGGAACCACAACGGCGAGCTCTTCGCGGCCCAGGAGAGCATGCGCTGCGGCACGGAGTAGGTGTTGCTCAGCCGGGCGGCCTGGAAGATCGGCGCCCCGGTCTGGCCGGCCTCCACGCTCTGGCGGATCGTGAGGAACGGAGTGTTCCAGCGGTTCTCGAAGGCCACCATGCAGTAGACGCCCGCCCGCGCGACCGCGTCGTCGATCCGTGCGGTGTCCTCCGGCGTGGTCGCCACCGGCTTCTCGAGCATCAGCGCAGCACCGCGGTTCGCCAGCTCCGTCACGGCATCGGCGTGAAGGAAGTCGGGTGTGGCGATGATCGCGGAGTTCGGGTCGGCCTCCGCGTACGCGTCTGCGATGCTCCGCCACACCGGGAACGGCTGCCCGTCGATGGTCGCAGTCGCCCCGTGCGGGAGAGCGGGGTCGACGAATCCGACCAGCTCGGCCTGCGGCTCCGTCGCGACGACATGGGCGAACATGCGGCCGCGCAGCCCCGCACCGACGATCAGCACCCGGGGGTGCATCGCACCCATGGACAGTCCGTTCATCTTCACACCCTCACGCGCCGGCGAGCGCCGTACGCAGGCTGTCGCTGGACTCGACGAGCTCCGCCGCATCCTCCGGGCTGAGGTCGCGCAGGAGCATGAGGACCGCGACCTGTACCGAGCCGCCTCCGCCCTCGAGCGCCGCGGCCGCCTCGTCTGCGGCGCATCCGGTGATGAACATCACGATGCGCTCGGCGCGCACACGCAGCTTCTCGTTCGTCGCGCGGAGGTCGACCATGATGTTGCCGTAGGTCTTGCCCAGCCGGACCATCGTCACGGTGGAGATCATGTTGAGGACCAGCTTCTGAGCGGTCCCGGCTTTCAGGCGCGTCGATCCGGCGATGAACTCCGGACCCACCACGACCTCGATGACGTGGTCCGCCCCCCGCCCGATCGCCGAATCCCGGTTGCACGCGACGGCGACGGTCAGCGCTCCCGCCGACCGTGCGAACTCCAGCGCACCGGAGACGAAGGGAGTGCGGCCGGAGGCGGAGAGGCCCACGACCGAGTCGAGCGGTGTCACGTCGATGGCCGCCATCGCCGCGGCGCCGCCGTCGCGGTCGTCTTCCGCGTCCTCGACGGCCGTGCGGATGGCGGTCTCCCCTCCGGCGATGACGCCCACGACGCGGGACGGGTCGACATCGAACGTGGGCGGGCACTCGCTGGCATCGACGACCCCCAGCCGCCCCGCCGTTCCGGCGCCGACATAGATCAGCCGCCCGCCGGCCCGCATCCGCGCGGCGATGTCGTCGATGGCCGCCGCGACCCGGGGGAGCACCTGGCGCACGGCTGCGGGCACCTCGCTGTCGTTCTCGTTCATGAGCGAGACCAGCCGCGAGGTCTCGAAAGTGTCGAGGTCGCCCAGGTCGGACGCCACGCTCTCGGTCGTCAGTGCGTCCAGCTCGCGGTGCAGGACGTCGCGCGGGCGTCCGGTGAGGTCGGTCAGTCTAGACACGGATGGCTTACCTTTCGTGAGGCAGGTCGGAGCGGAGGGTGAGAGCCGCCGCACGGTCGATGGCGGCGCCGAGCGGTCGCCGCGGTGGAGGCCGGCCCTCGCGCGCGGAGCGCGGTGATGAGACCGGTCAGGAAACGCGGTCCGGCTTCTGGGCTCACGGAGGTCCTCCACGGTTAGGATGAAGACAAATTACAGCAACGGAAGCCAGCAAGTAAATGATTGACAGATTTTGCCCGATCTCAGTACTGTGACACGACGACGAGGTGGGAAGGAGGACGCGTGGCACTGAGCGACAACGTCACTAGTGTTCTCACCGTGAGTATTCAGACGAGCATCCAGTCTCACGTCGACTCGTTCCCGCCCACCATGCGGCGCGTGGCGGACGTCATCCTCGAGCGCCCGCAGATCGTGATGGAGAACACGATCAGCGAGCTCGCGCGGGCCTGCGACACCTCCGAGGCGTCCATCGTGCGATTCTGCCGAGCCCTGGGCTTCACGGGCTATCCGCAGCTCAAGCTCCAGCTGGCGGCCGAACTGGCCAAAGAGTCAGCGGAGTTCGGCGGCAATGGAGACGGAGCCTACGGGGCGGACATCAGCCCGTCGGACACCCTCGCGGAGATGGTCGCCAAGATCGCCGGCAGCGAGATCCTGGGCATCCGGGAGACAGCGGACACTCTCGACATCAAGGTCCTCCAACGGGTGATCCGCAAGCTGGAGCGGGCGAAGCGCGTGGTGCTGTTCGGTGTCGGCGCGAGCAACGCCGGCGCACAGGATCTCGCACAGAAGCTGCTCAGGATCGGGCACGTCGCGCTCGCCTTCCATGACGCCCACGATGCCCTGGTCTCCGCCGCGCTCGTGGAGCAGGGCGACGTGGCGATCGGCTTCTCCCACAACGGGCGCACCCGCGAGACCATGGCCTTCCTGAGTGCAGCCCGACGCAATGGCGCGCACACGGTCGCCGTCACGAACGTCCCGGACTCGCCGCTCGCCGAGCAGGCGGAGAGCGTCCTGCGCACAGCCGTGCGCGAGACGACCTTCCGCTCCGGCGCGATGGCCAGCAGGATCGCCCAGCTCACGATCATCGACTACTTGTTCGTCGGGGTGGCCCGTGGTCGCTACGACCGCACCGTTCAGGCGCTCAAGAGCACGTACGAAATCGTCAAGGAACTCCGCGACGACAGCTGAGCGCCGTCGCGTCCTGTGCCCTCCGCGCGGGTCTTGGCGGCGCAGGACGAAAGAGGATCATGACCCGCACCAGGACGGGCGCGGAGCGCGCCGCTGACGACATCCGACTGCTCGGCGACGGCAGGATCGGGCTCCTGACGAACTTCACCGGGACGATGCCGGACCTGGGCCGCACGTCGGACGCGCTGGTCTCGGCGGGTGCTCCGATCAGCGTTCTGTTCGGTCCGGAGCACGGTCTGAACGGATCGGTGCAGGCGGGAGAGACCGAGTCCGAGTCGCACGATCCGCGCACCGACCTCCCGATCGTCGAGACCTATCTGAAGTCCGGAGCCGAGCTCGACCGGGTGTTCCAGGAGTCGGGCGTCTCCACCGTCGTCTTCGACATGCAAGACCTCGGCGTCCGCTATTACACGTACATCTGGACTCTCTACGACGCTCTGGAGAGCGCCGCGCGGACGGGGATGCGCTTCGTCGTCCTCGATCGTCCGAACCCGCTCGGCGGCCTTCGCGCGGAGGGTCCCGGCCTTCCTGATGCCGCGTTCTCGAGCTTCGTCGGTCGCAGCGACATCAACCAGCGCCACGGGCTGACGGCAGGAGAACTCGCGCGGCTGTTCGCGTCCCGTGACCTCGCCAGCCGCGGTCTGACGGTGGACCTGCACGTGGTGGAGGCCGAAGGGTGGAATCCGGGCGGCGGCTTCGACAGCACCGGACTGCCGTGGGTGCCGCCGTCGCCGAACATGCCGACTCTCGACACGGCGTTCGCGTTCTGCGGCACCGGCATCTTCGAGGGAACGAACGTGAGCGAGGGGCGCGGGACCACGCGCCCGTTCGAAATGCTGGGCGCTCCCTACATCGACGGCCGCCTTGCGACCCGGCTCCGCGAGTCGGGCATGGCCGGGGTCCTGTTCCGCGAAGTGTGGTTCGCGCCGACGTTCCACAAGTACGCCGGCTCGACGGTGCGCGGCGTACAGCTGCACGTGACCGACCGCGACGCGTTCCGTCCGGTCGCGACGGGGCTGGCGGTCCTCGATGCGATCGCCGAGCTGTATCCGGACGAGTTCCGGTTCCTGCCGCCGGGAGAGCGTCTGGACGGGCCGGATCGCCGGCACGCCATCGATCTGCTCTGGGGTTCCGACGAGCTGCGCAGGACGGTGGAGTCGGGGCTGCCGGCGGGCGGGCTCGTCGGCCCGGCCGCTCACGTGACAGAGCTCTACGGGCCCGATGTGCTGCTCTATCCGCGTGTTTCCGCCGTGTAACGGGCACGTAAATGATTGCCAAGAATCCTTTCCTGGCTGAAAATGCTTGACAGCATTGTTCTTATGAAGGTAATTTCGACCGCACCGACATCCAGCACCACAGCGAAGTGAGCGCGAGGAGAGCCATGCTGCAGACCACTACGACACCCACGATCCGTTCGTTCCGCACCGGCGACGGTCCCCTGATCGCCGAGGCCTGGACGCGTTCGGCGCCCGCCGACGGGATCACCGAATCGCGGTTCCGCGACATGTTCCTGCTGGACAGGAACTTCGACTCCGACGGCCTGACGATCGCCGAGCAGAACGGCGAGATCGTCGGAGCCGCGTACGGCGTCCGCCGGCTGATCGCGGCCGACGGCGCGGACCTCGAGCGGAGCTCGGGCTGGATCCCGTTCTTCTTCGTCGTGCCGGAGGCGCGTCGCTCGGGGATCGGCACGGCGCTGCTCCGGCGCACGATGGGCTGGCTCGCGGAACAGGGCGCGACGACGGCGTACTTCTCGTCGTACACCCCCAACTACTTCCTCCCCGGCCTCGATGGCGAGCGCTACCCCGACGCGCAGCGGCTCCTCGCCTCGCTCGGCTTCACAACGCAGTACGAGTCGGTCGCCATGGACCGGACCTTGAACGACTACGCGATGCCGGAGCGCATCCGGGAGCGGGCCGATGCACTGGTCGCTGCCGGATGGCGCTTCGGGTCGCCGACCGGGGACGACCTGCCGGAGCTGATCCGCATCGCAGGCACCCGGTTCAACCCCGACTGGGCGCGCGGCATCCGCGAGGGTGTGCTGGGCGGCCAGCCGCTGGAACGGATCATCACGGTCCGCGACCCG
This sequence comes from Leifsonia sp. LS1, assembly GCF_020521355.1. Lineage (NCBI taxonomy): Bacteria > Bacillati > Actinomycetota > Actinomycetes > Micrococcales > Microbacteriaceae > Leifsonia > Leifsonia sp. LS1. The sequence continues at coordinate 158,696 of NZ_BPER01000003.1, read as the reverse complement.
CAGGGCAGGATGCTCGGCTGGGCGATGCACGGCACGTACGAGAACGTGCTCGAGCGCTTCGGCCCGTTCGGTGTCCTTCCCGAGAGCCGGGGGACCGGCCTCGGTGAGATCCTCCTCCACCTCACGCTGGAACGGATGCGGGCGCTCGGCGCCCACAGCGCCTGGTTCCTGTGGACGGAGGAGACCTCGCCCGCCGGCCACCTGTACCTCAAGACCGGCTTCAGCGTCACCCGCACCTTCGCGATCCTGCACGCGCCGCTCGCTGGCTGAGCGGCCACGACATCACCGAGAGGAAGACCATGAGAACAGCACCGTCCCGCCGCCGGCTCGTCACCGCCGCGGCCGTCGCCGCGGCGACCGCACTCGTCATGAGCGGCTGCAGCGGAGGCTCCAGCGGCGACGACAACGGGAAGGTCACCCTGACCTTCCTCAGCCACTACGGCGACGAGCCCATGAAGAGCGGCATCAGCACGCTCATCGCCCAGTGGAACTCGGAGCATCCCGACATCCAGGTCAAGCAGCAGACCGTCAAGTTCGACGACCTGCTCACGACCCTCAACGTCCGCCAGACCGGCGGGCGCGGCGCAGACATCCTGAGCTCGTACGCGCTCTGGGGCGGTCAGCTGGCGGCCAACAACGTGCTGGACAAGCCGCCGGCGGACGTCGCCGAGGACATCAAGACGAACTACAGCTCTGCGGCCGCCGCGGCCGTGACCGGCGGCAACGGCCAGGTCTTCGGATACCCCACCGAGTTCAACACGTACGTCTTGTACTACAACAAGAAGATCCTCGCCGACGCCGGGTACGACTCCGCGCCGACGGATTGGGCCCAGCTCAAGGAGGTGGCCGAGAAGACGACGAAGAAGGACTCCTCCGGCAACTACCAGGTCGAGGGCCTGTCGCTCATCCAGGACGGCGACAACCAGACCGCGCACCCCTTCCTCTCGCTGCTCGACGCGGCGGGCGGGAAGTTCCTGAAGCCGGACGGCAGCTCCGCCCTCGACAGCACGGCGAAGGCGACCATGGAACTGGAGTCGGAGCTGGCCAAGAACGGCGCGACGACGACCTCGATCATGCCGACCAAGGCGTTCCCTGCGAACCAGGTGGCGATGGCCATCCAGGCGAGCTGGTGGATCGGCAGCCTCAAGAACCAGATGAAGGACGAGTACAAGAACGTCGGCACGGCCCCCGTCCCCGGCCCGAAGGCCGGCGAGCAGGGCTCACTCGCCTACGCGTTCTTCACCGGTGTGAACGCCGGGAGCAAGCACAAGGAGCAGGCCTGGCAGTTCCTGACCTGGTTCAACTCCCACAAGAACAAGGAGGGGGTGACCGAGATGGGCGACTTCCTCGCCTCGAACGGTCTGATCCCGCCGCGTAAAGCCGACGCCGACATCCTCGGCCCGAAGCTCCAGGCGGCCGACCCCAACCTCAAGCCGATCTACGAGGCGGCCGGCTACGCGATGGCCGAGTCGAACGCGGCGAACGCCTACAAAGCGAAGACGTCTCTCCACAACGCCCTCGATCAGATCCTCGTGAACAACGCACCGGTCAACCAGACGTTCAACGACCTGGTCGCCGAGATCAACCGCAAGTAACCCGACACGACCCTCGGGAGGGGCGGCGTCCCGCCGCCCCTCCCGCCCCGCGGAGGCAGCAGATGACAGGCACAGAACGATGACAGGCACAGTCGCGACCCCCACCCGTGAAGCGGTGAGCGAGCTCGAGGCACCCAGGCCACGGACCACGACGAGAAGTCGCCGCTTCCGCAGGGAGGGGCGTGCGGGATACCTGTTCCTCGCACCGTCGCTCCTGTTCTTCCTGGTCTTCCTGATCCTTCCGTCGTTCTTCGCGATCTTCCTGTCGCTCTCGAAGTGGGGCGGGTACGACCTCACGCAGATCCACTTCATCGGAGTCCAGAACTACACCGACATCCTCAACTTCAACAGCACCTTCGTCTCGCCGATCCTGGTGAACACGCTGGTGTTCGCGGCGCTGTCGGTCGTGCTCGCCGTCGCCGGATCGCTGATCGTCGCGCAGTGCATCGAGCGGCTCAAGTTCCAGGGGTTCTGGCGCTTCCTCTACTTCCTCCCCGTCGTGGCCACCGTGGTGGCGATCGGCAACGTGTGGAAGATGATGTACCAGCCGTCCGGCCTCATCAACGGCCTGCTCAACGCGCTGCACATCAACTCGATCGGCTTCCTGTCCGATCCCAAGATCGCGCTGCCGTCGGTCGCCGTGGTGCAGGCGTGGGCATCCATCGGCGCGGCGGTGCTCATCCTGACCGCCGGCATCAAGGCGATCGACCGCAGCGTCTACGAAGCGGCCGAGCTCGACGGCGCGAACAGCTGGAAGACGTTCTGGGGCATCACGCTGCCGCTGCTGCGCCCCTCCCTCGTGTTCGTGTTCATCACGCAGGTCATCGCCGGCCTGCAGTCGTTCGCCCTCATCATCGTGATGACCAAGGACGGCGGCCCGGTCAACTCCACGAACGTCGCAGCCTTCGAGATGTACCAGCAGGCCTTCAAGTTCGGCGCCTGGGGGACGGCGAGCGCGATGGCCATGGTGCTGTTCGTGATCATCTTCATCATCACCCTGATCCAGCTCTGGGTCAGCCGACGAGCGGGAGACGACGACTGATGCGCCTCCGTAACAAACGCGTCCGCACCCCCTGGTTCTCGTACCTCGTCGTGACCATCGGCGGGGTCGCGATGGCCCTGCCGTTCTTCGACATGGTGTCGAGCTCGTTCAAGGGATCGGGAGAGTACGGCATCCTGCCGTATCACTTCCTCCCGCAGGAGTTCACCTGGGGCAACTACTACGCGGCCTTCACCGAGCTGCAGCTGGGCAAGCTCTTCCTGACCAGCGTGATCGTGACCGTCGCGGTCACGGCATCGGTGCTGATCACCTCGGCGATGGCCGGCTACGCGCTTGCCAAGCTGCGCTTCCGGGGGCGGGAGGTCATCTTCCGCTTCATCCTCGCCACGATGATGCTCCCGCCGTTCCTGCTGCTGATCCCCGACTTCCTGATCATGCTGAACTGGCCGCTGGTCGGCGGCAACAACATCCTCGGCCAGGGCGGCGACGGCGGCATGACGACCAACATCGTCTCGCTCATGCTCCCGTTCCTGGTCAGCGGTTTCGGCATCTTCCTGATGCGTCAGTTCATGGTGGGCGTCCCGAACGAGATGCTCGAAGCCGCACGGATCGACGGCGCGGGCGAGTGGCGGCTGTTCTGGAGCGTCGTGCTGCCGCAGGCCAAGCCGGTGGCGATCACGCTGGGCCTGATCACCTTCGTCGGCCAGTGGAACGAGTACATCTGGACCTCCTTGATGGCCTCGGCGAACCCCGACCTGATGACCCTGCCCGTCGGCATCCAGCTGCTGCAGAGCTTCATCGACCCCAACCGCACGATGCCGATCGTCATGGCCGGGATCGTCATCAGCACCCTGCCCGTGCTGATCCTGTTCCTCTTCCTGCAGAAGTACTACGTCCGTGGCGTGGTGCTGTCCGGCATGAAGTGAACCGACCGAGAACGACGCGAGAAACGGAGCGAATCGAATGAGGACAGTGCTGGCCATCGGTGGGCACATCGGCGACATGGACCTGACCGCAGGACCCACGCTGGCGAAACTGGCGCTGGAGGGCGCGCGGACGATCATCCTGGCGTGCACCTACGGCGAGCGCGGCCACCCCCGCCTCTCGCCGGACGAGTACCGCGTGCAGAAAGTGCGCGAAGGCGAGGAGTTCGCCGCGGGCATCGGAGCGGAGTTCCGCGTGCTCGACTACTCGGACGGCTTCCTCCCCGCCGACGACACGGCGGCGGAGCAGATCGCCGACATCATCCGCACGGAGAAGCCGGACACGATCATCACCCACTGGACGAAGAGCATCCACCGGGACCATGAGCACGCGGCCGTGCTGGCCGAGCGTGCGCGATTCCTCGCGTCGCTTCCCGTCGACAGCCCGCTGGGCCGCCACAGCGTGGGGACGTTCCTGCACGCCGACAACTGGGAGGACGCGGACGGCTTCGTGCCCGACCTCTATGTGCCGATCCCCGACGAGGCGTTCGAGCGCTGGGCCGCCGCGATCCAGGGCCAGGCGTTCGCGCGCGGCGAGACGTACGGCTTCCGTTACATCGACTACTACACCGCGCTGATGTCGGCCAAGGGCTGTCTGGCGGGTGTCGACCGCGCGTGCGGTTTCGTGCGCGGCGGAAGCTCCAAGTTCGAGCTCGCGGGACCGTGACGGCCGCACCTCCGGCGCCGTCGGATGCGACCTGGGGTCACGCGGTCTCTCGTGATGCCTCGCACGACCAGCTGGTTCCGGCCGCAGTCCTCACCCCGGCCGATACGGCAGCCGTCGCGGAACTCTTCCGGCGGCCGCGCGGTTCGGAGAGGTCCGTGACATTCCGGTCGGGAGGCACGGGCCTCAGCGCCCGCGCGTCACTCGACCGCACCTGCGAACTCGGGATGACGCGGGTGACCGGCCACGTGCGGGAGCGCATCCGGCAGCCGCTGGAGCGTGCGACGCGTCCCGACAGCTAGACGGGTCGGGATGGGAATCTACGACGAGCTCGGCATCACCCCGCTGATCAACGCCTGGGGCACGGTGACCGCCGTCGGCGGGTCCCTGATGGCGCCTGCTGTCGTCGACGCGATGCGCGAGGCCTCCGAGGCGTTCGTGGACCTGCATCTGCTCCACCGGCGCGCCGGCGTGGAGATCGCCCGGATGCTCGGAGTGGAGGCGGCCTGCGTCACGTCGGGCGCCGCCGCCGGGATTACGATCGCTGCGGCGGCGAGCGCCGGGCTCGGCGGGGAGGCCGACCGGCCGGTGCTCCGCGACGAATGCGTGATCCTGCGCGCCCACCGCAGCCGCTACGACCGCGCGGTCACGGTCGCGGGGTTGCGTATCGTCGAGGTCGCGGCGCACGGAGCGTCCGATCTCCGCGCCGCCGTGCACGTCCGGACAGCGCTGGTGCTGTACGTGGCGGAGGCGGAGCACGCCCCCGGGTCACTTCCGCTCGACGTCGTCGCGGGCGCGCTGGAGGGGACCGGCGTCCCTCTGGCGGTCGACGCGGCCGCCGAGCTCCCGCCGCGCTCGAACCTCCGGCGATTCCTCGATCGCGGAGCCGACCTCGTCATCGTGAGCGGAGGGAAGGAGATCCGCGGCCCTCAGTCGTCCGGTCTGATCCTGGGACGTCAGGACCTGATCGCGGCATGCACGGCGATCGGCTTCCCGAACCACGGGATCGGTCGGGGAATGAAGACGGACAAGGAGACGATCGCCGGCCTCGTCCGCGCCGTCGACCTCTACGTCCGGCGCGACGAGGCCGCACAGTTCCGAGCCTGGGATCGGATGGTCGAGCAGATCGTCGGGACGCTCGATGCCCACCCCTTGCTGCACGCGCGTCGGCACCGGCTCCGGGAGGCCGGCATCCAGCCGGCGTCGATCCCTCGAGCGTACGTCACGGCGCCGGCGCTCCCGGCGGAGGAGCTGGCCGCGCGTTTGCGCGCCGGGGACCCCGCCGTCGCCGTCGGGGTCGACGGCGACGCCATCGCGATCAATCCGCAGTGCCTGGAACCCGACCAGGTCCCCGCCCTCATCCGCGCGATCGTGGGGGCGTGCGCATACCGAGCACGTACCGGAGGACACTGATGACCGATCTGATCGGATCGCTCTTTCCGCAGCCGCGTCGAGCGCAGGTCTCCCCCGGCGACGGGCCGGGGCGTGACGCCCCGCTCGTGGTGCGAGTCGACCCGGCGCTGCGCCCGGAAGGATTCCGCCTCCGCGCGGACTCGGGAGGTGTGCTGATCGAGCACGCCGACGAGCGCGGGCTCCGGCATGCGCTGGCGACGCTCGCCCAGCTGCGTTCCCATCCGGACTGGGGGTCGGGCGTCGTCGAGATCACCGACCATCCCGACTTCCCGGTGCGCGGCTACCTGCTCGACATCAGCCGTGACCGGGTGCCGACGCGCGAGACGCTCGTGCGCTATCTCGACCTCGCCGAGCGGGCCCGCCTGAACCACTTCGAGCTCTACATCGAGCACACCTTCGCCTACCGCGGGCACGAGGTCGTGTGGGAGGACGCCTCACCGCTCACGGCGGAGGACCTCCGCTGGTTCGATGCGCAGTGCGTGGCACGCGGCATCGACTTCGTCCCGTCGGTGAACTGCCTCGGGCACATGGAGCGCTGGCTGGTCCACGACAAGTACCGGGACCGTGCGGAGAAGCCCGACGGCTTCGAATGGGCCGGGGAGCACCGCCCGGCGGCGACTCTCCGGCCGACGCGCGAGAACGCCGACTTCGTGCTGGAGCTGCTGACCGAGATCGCCGCGACGACGAGCAGCGGAAAGATCAACATCGGCGCCGACGAGCCGTTCGAGCTCGGCCTGGGCGCCTCAGCGGCGCTCGTCGACGAGCGCGGCCGAGGGGAGGTCTACTTCGACTACGTGCAGTACGTTCTGGAGAACCTGACCCGGCGCGGCTACCAGGTGGAGTTCTGGGCGGACATCTTCGCCGAGCACCCCGAGCTGATGGGACGGGTGCCGCGAGGCGCCGTGCCGGTGGTGTGGCAGTACGACGGGCCGGCCCTCAGCGCCGCAGCCATCGAGCGCGCGGACGACGAGCAGCACGCGAGGTGGGCGGCGATGGACTTCGATGTCGAGGCCACCAGGAGTGGTGTGCGCGGCAGGGCCGCAGGACTGATCGCCGCCGGCGAGCCGTTCTGGCTGGCGCCGGGCACGAGCACCTGGCAGTCGTTCGTCGGCCGGATCGACAACGCGATCGACAACCTGGCCGACGTGGCCCGCACCGGCCTCGACACGGGCGCGCGCGGATACCTCATCACCCAATGGGGCGACTACGGCTCCTTCGATGCGCCATCGATCTCGTTCGGCCCGCTCCTGGTCGGCGGCGCGATCGCATGGTGTTCCGACACGAACCACGACCAGGATGTCGCCGGAGTGCTCGACCGGATCGCGGTCCAGGATGCGGCGGGCGGGTTCGGTCGCGCGACCGTCGAAGCCGGCCGCGCCGCCGCCGCACTCGATTCGCCCCTCCTGAACGCGAGCCAGCTCTTCACGGTGCTGTGGCGCGCCGGCCGCCTTCCCGCCGCCGCCTGGCCGGAACCGGCCGGCATCGCGGCCGCACGCACCCACCTCGAGCACGCGAGTCGAGCGCTCGCCACGGCAGATCCGAGCGCCGGCGACGGCGGGCTCTGTGTCGCCGAGCTCGAGCACGGCATCCGTCTGGCACTCCTCGGGGCGGACGTCCTCGCGCTCGGCCGCGACCGGCTCGACGACCTCGACCCGCGGGTCGCTGCAGAGCTCCGCGACCGGCTCGACCGGCTGGTCGTCGACCAGCGCGCGCTGTGGCTGCGGCGCGCCCGGCCCGGTGGACTCGATGACTCGATCGGCAGGCTGCGACCGTTCAGGCGGCTCCTGGAACGGGCGGCGAACTCGGCTCCGGCCGGAGTCCAGGATGCCGAAGGCCGGGCACGACGCTCCGTGGCTCTGCCGGACCCCAGGGGCGGCCGCCCGGCCGGATCACTGCCCAGCAGCTGAGAGATCGCGGCGGCGGCGGAGCAGCGGCCTCCGATCTCGCGCAGTCGCTCGTGCCTACGGTACGTGGGTCCGTAGACGGAGACCGTCGCGATCGGGGCATCGGCGGCGTCCACGATGACCGACACGACACGCCCGACGTCATCCGCACCGGGAGTCTCGTTCGCCGAACGCCAAAGTTGTGTATAGTCGCAACTGTTGCATGTATGCATCAATAACGACTCTCGAACTGCTCTCCGGATCGACGCCTCCCGTCGACCCGCCATCGGCGCCTGCCATGAGCGGGCCGATGTGGATGCCGATGGCGCCGCCCACGCTCGCTCGCCTGGTCGCGCTGCATCCGCAGCCGGTCCCGGTGATCCCGGTGCTGATGCTCGTCCTGGCCGGCCTCTACACCGCCGGCGTCGTCCTGCTTCTCCGCCGCGGTGACCGGTGGCCGGTGAGCCGCGCGGTGTTCTGGTCGCTCGGGATCCTGAGCGTGCTCGCCATGACGGCCACCGGCATCGACGGCTACGGGATGGAACTGTTCAGCGTGCACATGGTCCAGCACATGGTCCTGTCGATGCTCGCCCCGATCTTCCTCGTGCTCGGCGCACCCATCACCCTCGCTCTCCGCGCGCTCCCGGCTCGGCCGGCGGGCACGTTGTCGGCCCGCTCCCTGCTGCTGTCGGTGCTGCACAGCGCACCCGCCCGATTCGTGGCTCACCCGGCCACGGCCCTCGTGCTCTTCCTGGGCAGCCTCTACGGCCTGTACTTCACACCGGCCTTCGACGGGTTGATGAGCACGATGTGGGGACACAACCTGATGCTGCTGCACTTCATCGCGATCGGGTTCCTCTACTTCTGGTGCGTGCTCGGCGTCGACCCGACACCGCGCCGCGCCTCCCGCGGGCTGCGGAAGTACGCTGCGCCGACCGTGCGGATCCTGGAGCTGGCGGCGACGGCGCCGTTCCATGCGTTCTTCGGCGTGATGCTGATGATGTCGGTCGCGCTCGTCGTCGGCTTCTACCGCATCCCGATCTCCGGCTGGGGGATCGCCCCGCTCGCCGACCAGGCCGTCGGCGGCGGCATCGCCTGGGGCTTCACCGAACTGCCGACCGTGTTCGTGCTCGGCGTCCTCCTCCTGCAGTGGCAGCGCTCCGATGAGCGCACGACCCGGAGGCGGGAGCGGTCCGCTGCGCGTGCCGAAGCGGAACGGCGGGCGTACAACGACTACCTCCAGCGGCTGGCGGCCAGAGACCGGGAGGGCACCCGCTGATGGGGCCGGCCATCGTCTACGCGTTCGCGCTCGGTCTCGCCGCGGCGGTCAACCCGTGCGGTTTCCCCCTGCTGCCGGCCTATCTCGCTGTCTTCCTGGGCTCCGAGCCCGCGCCCGTCGGGACGCGACTTCTCCGAGCGCTCCGCGCGTCGGTCGCCATGACCGGTGGCTTCGTGGCGGTGTTCGCCGTCGTCGGGATCGCGGTCGCCACCGGGGTGCACCTGGCCGTGGCGTGGGTGCCCTGGTTCACCGCGGCCCTCGGCCTGGCCCTCCTGGTCGCCGGGATCGTCGGGGTGGCGGGCCACGAGGTGCGGATCCCCGCGATCGCGCTTCCCTTCCGCTCCGGGCGGGGGATGCTGGCCATGCTCGGTTACGGTGCGGCGTTCGCGGCCACCTCCCTCGGGTGCGCGTTCCCGCTCTTCGCCGCCGCCGTCGCGCCGTCCACCACGGCCGCCTCCGCGGTCGACACGACGGCGGCCGCCCTGTCCTACGCGTTGGGGATGGGACTCTTCGTGACGGCCTGCAGTGTTCTCGCAGCCTTCGTCGGCGCGGAAGCCGTTCGTGTCGCCGGACGGTACGCGAAGCACCTCCCGAGAGCCGCATCGGTGCTCCTGCTGCTGGTCGGGGTGTATGTGCTCGCCGACGGGATGCTGCTCATCCTCGAACCGCGCACGGAGCCGTCATTCGCGACCGTCGTCTCCCGGGCCAGCAGCGACCTGACCACCGCCGTCTTCGCCCACCCTCTGCTCGTCGGCGGGTTCGGCGCCTGCCTCGTGCTCGCCGCGCTGGCCGTCGCCGCCGTCGCCACCCGATCAACACGCCGCCCTCCGGAGAACCAATGACCCCTCGCCGTCACCGCACCTGGCCCCTCGTCGCCGCCGCGACCGTCGTCCTGGCCGGCTTCGCAGCCGTCCTCGTCGCGGCGGCGCAACCGTCGTCCCCCGGGTCCGCCGCCCCCGCGTCCGCACCGACGGAGCCGGGGATCTCGACCGCGGCAGCGAGCCTGCTCCAGCTCGATCCGCTCGGCACAGCCGCGTCGAAGGCCCCCGACTACACGTTGACGGATCAGCGCGGACGGACGATCACCCCGTCGACCTTCCGCGGACGCAGCGTCGTCCTCACTTTCAACGACGACGAGTGTCAGGACCTCTGCACCCTCCTCGCCCAGGACGTCGCCCTCGCCGACCGGGACCTCGGCCCGGCCGCCTCCCGGATCGCCTTCGTCTCGATCAACGCCAACCCGTACCACCCGGCCGTCTCCGACGTCGCGTCCTGGACCGACTCCCACGGGGTGGGCGGCGACGCGAACTGGTACTTCGGCACCGGCTCGCCGGCGACCCTGGCGGCCGTCGCCCGCGCCTACGGCGTGCCGATCGAGCTGGATGCGGCGCACCAGTCCGTCGTGCACGGCACGGAGATCTTCTTCATCGGCCCCGACGGCGCCGAACGCGCCCTCGGCCAGTTCGGCACCGACTCCGCCAGCACGGCGCCGTTCGCACACACGATGGCGCAGGAGGCCGTCGACCTCCTCCCGGCCTCCCAGCGGCGCCCGGTCGCCGGATCGGCCACCGTCGACCTCGCGACAGGAGACACCGGCATCGGCACGAGACCGAAGCCGTTCTCGCTGCCGGCTCTGACCGGGTCGGGCCGCGTCACCCCTACCTCCGGCCACTACACGGTGCTCAACTTCTGGGCCAGCACCTGCACCGCCTGCGTCGGCGAGCTCGCCGACCTCCAGAAGGTGTCGGCCGAGTTCGCCGGGCGGGCCGACCTGATCGGCATCGACGTCTCCGACGATGCCGCCGCGGCCCGCGCCACCACACGACAGGCCGGCACGGGCTACCCGCTCGCGGTGGACGCGAACGGCTCGGTCGCCGGCGCCTACCGGATCTCCGGACTCCCGTACACCGTGATCCTGGACCCGACCGGTCAGGTCGTCATCCGCCACCCGGGCGCGTTCACCGCCGAGCAGCTCGAGTACATCCTCGACTCCCTCGTCCCGCCCGCCACGAAGTAGGGCGGGAGGCCGGGTCAGAGGCCCAGCGTCAGCAGATCCTCCGGCGTCGGCTCGCCTGCGGCCCTCGAGAACAGCTCCATCGCGTCGATGATCTGCTGCTGCTCGTCCGCGGTCAGGGACGTCAGGACAGCGGCGACCTGGCGACGGCGACGCTCGGTGACCTGGTCCACGAGGCGACGACCGTCGTCGCTGAGATCGACGAGGATCTCGCGCCGGCTCTGCGGGCTCTCCTGTCGAACCACCCACCCGCCGTCGACCATGCGATCGATGGTCCGGCTGAAGGTCGACGGGACGGCGCCGACGCGCGCCGCCAGTGCGCCCATCCGCATCGCGCCGGAACCGGCCAGCACGACGAGCACCCGGAACTGCGGCAGCGTCACCTGCTCCAGCGCGTCCGCGACGGAGCGCGCGACGATCCCCAGCAGCGCCCGCGACGCCTGGAGCGTCGCCTCGGTCGCCTCGTGCGGGAAGCCGTGGTCCTGCATGGTTCCTCCAGTGTTACGCTGTTCGATGCACTCATGCAACAGTTGCATCTCTACATGATTGGGGTTCTGTGTCCGCCATCACCGCGAGCATCCGCGGAGTCGTCGACGGCTCACGTGCCAGCATGGCGCACTGGTGGCGACGCGTGCGCGCGACTCCCGCACCTTTGATCGCTTCGGCGCTCGTGGTCGGCGCCGGAGCCGGACTCGCCGCCGTGGTGTTCCGCTGGCTGGTGCAGACGGCGACGCTGATCTTCACCGGCACGGCCGACTACGCCGCCACGACCGGACACCCCGCCAACCCCTGGGTTCCCTGGCTCGGCGGCGCCTTCGTCATCCTCGCCCCCGCGATCGGCGGCCTCCTCTATGGCCCGCTCGTGCATCGCTTCGCGCGCGAGGCCCGCGGCCATGGCGTTCCGGAGGTCATGTACGCCGTCGCCCGCCGCGGCGGACACATCCCGGGCCGGGTCGCCGTCGTCAAGGCGCTCGCCTCGGCGATCACCATCGGCTCCGGCGGGTCCGTCGGCCGGGAGGGGCCGATCGTGCAGATCGGCTCGGCGCTCGGCTCCACCCTCGGGCGGATCACCCGCATGCCGGAGACGCAGCTGCGCACACTCGTGGCGTGCGGTGCCGCCGGAGGGATCGCAGCGACGTTCAACGCCCCGATCGCGGGAGTGTTCTTCGCGCTCGAACTGATCCTGCGCGACTTCGCGACCCGGTCGTTCGCCGCCGTCATGCTGTCGTCGATCGTGGCATCCGTGGTCGGCAGGTCCATCCTGGGCGATCACCCGTTCCTCGCACTTCCGGCGTTCACCGTCGGCCGTCCGAGCGAGTACCTGCTCTTCGCCGGGCTCGGCCTGCTCGCCGGCGCGGTCGGGGTGCTCTTCAGCAAGGTCCTCTACCTCGTCGAAGACCTCTGCGACTGGGCGTGGCGGGGGCCCGAGTGGCTGCGGCCCACCGTGGGCGGCCTCCTGCTCGGTCTGCTCCTGTTCGCGATGCCGCAGCTCTACGGCGTCGGTTACCCCGTGCTCGAGGCGAGCGTCGGCGGCACGTACACCGTCGGCTTCCTGCTCCTGCTCGTGCTCGCCAAGATGGCCGCGACCAGTCTGACCATCGGCATCGGCGGCTCCGGTGGCGTGTTCGCCCCCAGCCTGGTCATCGGCGCCGCGTTCGGTGCCGCGACCGGCGAAGCCATCGGGCTCGTGATCCCCGGTCTCTCGGGTGACGCCGGGACCTTCGCCCTCGTCGGCATGGCCGCCGTCTTCGCCGGCGCCACCCGGGCCCCGATCACAGCCGGCATCATCCTGTTCGAGCTCACGGGCGAGTACTCGATTATCCTGCCGCTGCTGCTCGCGGTGATCGTCGCCACCGGCACCTCGCGACTGCTCAGCCGCGACACCATCTACACCCGCAAGCTCAGCCGCCGTGGCGTGGACCTGACCGCGCCCGCCCTCCCGGCCCTTCGCGGCACGACCGTCTCCGCCCTGATGTCGACGCCACCGCCGTCGATCCGCGGCAGTCAGGACGCCCGCGAGGCGATCGTCCGGCTGGGCGAGTCGCAGCGGCGCGCAGCACCCGTGGTGGGTGACGACGGGTCGTTGATCGGGGTACTCACCGCGGCCGATGCGGCCCAGGCGCTCGCCTCCGACGAGGCGACCGCCTCGCGCACCGCGGCAGAGCTCAGCGAGCGCATCACGGTGCTGGCCGCCGACGAGCATGTCGCCGACGTTCTCGACCAGGTCATCGGGGCGGAGGCGACCGATGGAGTCCCCGTCGCCACGGACGGCAGGCTCGTCGGATGGCTGGCTCCCGCCGACGTGCTCCGCGCGGTCCCATCCTGAGGAGATGGGGCGATCGCCGTCCTCCCGCCGGACGAAGGTCATCGGATCGATGCGGGTCGGAGCCACGACGGAAAGCCCCCGGGAAACCGAGGGCTTTTGCTTTGTCAGCGCTTGACGGACTCCAGATCGAAGAGCAGGAACGCCAGGAACCGGCCGCTGGGACGACCGGTGAACTCGTCGGGGAACCGCTCGTACGCGTCCGCGGAAGGCGCCGGCTCGCTGAGCGCCGTGATCCGGAATCCGGCCGCGGCGAACGCATCGGTCATCGCGTGGAGGGGACGGTCCCAGAACACCAGCTGCGCGCTCCGCCCGCCGAGACTCCACTCCTCGGTTCGCGACCGGATACCGAAGTACTCGGAGTCGCCGCCCGAGAGCCGATCTCCGAGGAAGGTGGCCGAGGGATGCTCCTCCGAGATGATCAGCCTGCCCGCGGGCTTGAGGATCCGCCGGAACTCGCCCAGCGTCGGCCCCCAGTCCTCGAGGTAGTGGAGCACTTGCGACGCGACGACGAGGTCGAAGGTGTCATCGTCGAACGGAAGCGGTTCGCCGAGATCGGCGACGGCGAGATCGGCGCCGTCGCCGAGCCTGAGCGCGGCTTGCTCCACCATCCCGGCGCTGGAATCGACGCCGCTGACGACGGCGCCGCCCGCACGGAGGTCGGCGAAGATCGAGCCGGAACCGCACCCGGCATCGAGCACGCGCAGCCCTGCGACGTTCCCTGCCATCTCGGCGAGTGCGGGCCGGTTGTAGTACTCGTTCAGGAGGCTGGTCTCGTTCAGCGCCGCGTATCCCTCGGCGATCGCATCGTAGGCGTGCGTCATGAGACCGATCGTGTCACACGTGTTGGTGCCTCCACTCTCCCGCGCTGAGACCGGCCCCTTCAGACGACGCCCTGCTCCTCGGCGGGCGCGTGCTCGTCGACGGTGCGCGAGTTGGTCAGCGTGAGTGCTCCGACGCCCGCGATGACACCGACGGCGACGGCGAGGATGCCGAAGATCACCTGCTCGCCGTGGAAGAAGGACGCGACCAGTTCGTGGTTCCACGCCCCGTTCGGCAGAACGGTGGTGACGAGGGCGGCGATGAGCGTTCCGACGACAGCCGTGCCGATGCTCGTGCCCACCTCCTGCGCTGCATCGTTCATCGCCGCGCCCATCGACGTGCGGTTCTCGGGCATCGCTCCCACGAGCGCCACCGCGCAGATGGTCATGACCGTGCGGAGCCCGATCGTCATCACGATCATGGCGAGCGCGATGGCCAGGTAGTTCTGCTGGACGCTCCACGCCATCAGCGCGAGCCCGGCCGCCAGCAGCAGGGCGCCCACGAAGCACGCCATCCGGTGTCCGAAGCGACGGACGAGCCACTCGGTGAGCGGGGTCGCGACGATCATCGTGACGATGATGGGCAGGTTCGCCAGCCCCGCGACCAGCGGCGTCCACCCCCACGCGTACTGGAAGTGCAGCACGAGAGCGAACATCACGCCGGCCATGGCGAGGGAGGTGCCGATCTGGGCGATGGCTGCGCCTCGGACGGTCCCCCCGCGGAACAAGGACAGGTCGAGCATCGGCGCGACCGCCCGCCGCTCGCGCACGATGAACAGGACGAGGGCTGCGACGGCGCCGACCGCGACTGCGATCGTGACCGGGGACAGCCACCCGTTCTGCACGCCGCTCGTGAGGGTGTAGCAGGCGAGGCCGATCGTCAGGATGCTGAGCACGGCGCCGGGGATGTCGAGCCTGTCCTTCGTGAGCCCTTCGGCCGTGTCCGGCGCGACGCCGAAGTGCACGCCGAGACACGCGACGAGGGCGATCGGCGCGTTCACGAGCAGCAGCCACTGCCAGGGGAGGTGCGCGAGCACGCTGCCTGCCAGCAGCGGCCCGAGGACGAAGCCCGACATGCCCACGACCATCATCAGGGTGATCGCGCGCATCCGCAGCTTCTCGTCGTCGAACAACCGGAACACCAGCGAATTGGTGATCGGCGCCATCGCCGCCGCAGCGACGCCGAGCAGCGCGCGCAACGCGATGAGCTCGCCCGTGGTGGTGACCAGCAGCACGCCCAGGCTCAGCAGGCCGAACAGCGCGAGCCCCACCTGGAGCACGCGACGACGGCCGAACCGGTCGGCGATCGACCCGGCCGTCAGCAGCAGGCCCCCGAAGGTCAGCGAATATGCACCGGTGATCCACTGCAGGGAGGTGGTGTCGCCACCGAGGCTGCGACCGATCGTCGGGAGGGCGACGGACAGCAGGGTGTTGTCGACCATCTCGACGAAGAAGGCGAGGCACAGCGCGGCGAGGGGCATCCACGCGGCCTTCATGGAGAGGTAGGTGCGCGGTCGGGCGATGGATTCGGTGCTCATGGCGACTCCTGTATCGAACGGTGTTCGATTCTCGAACACAGTTCGATAGAATAGAACAATGTTCGATAAACGGCAAGCGAGAGCGCCACTGTGATGGGATGGGTGTCATGAGCAGCGCACAGCGGGACACCGACCGACGCACACGTCGCCGCACGACGGCGCAACGTCCCCGCGCCTCGCTCTCGCTCGAGTCCGTGCTGACCGAAGCCGTCGCGATCCTGGACGAGTCGGGCGCGCAGGGACTCACCATCCGCGCGCTGGCCGCCCGGCTCGGAGGCGGCCCGGCGAGCGTGTACTGGTACGTGTCGGGGCGTGATGAGCTCCTCGACCTCGCCGCGGACTCCGTGCTCGCCGGCGTGCTGGAGGAGGTCGCCGATGTGGCATCGGACGACCCGATCGCCGAGTTGCGCACCATCGCCCATGTGCTCTTCGACACCCTCGCCGACCGCCCCTGGCTGGGCGCTTATGCGATGCGTGACACCGGACGCCAGACCCATTCGCTGATGTTGTACGAACGGATCGGCGAACAGGTCATGCGACTCGGCCTCACCGCGCGGCAGAGCTTCTACGCGGCCTCCGCCGTGGTCGGCTTCGTGATCGGCACCGCGGCCGACATGGGCCAGGAGCTTCCAGACGCCGTCACCTCCGGCGAGCTCGACCAGAGGGAGTACCTGGCCGAGGCGACCCGGCAATGGCGCGCGCTGGACCCGGCGCGATACCCGTTCATCCACCACATCGTCGACGAGTTCTCGGTGCACGAGGACCGCGACCAGTTCCGCGCCGGCCTGGACCTGCTGCTGGCCGGGCTCGAGTTGCAGGCGAGAGGGGCGGCGGGGCCCCGCGGCTGAGGGGCCGCCGGAACAGCCGGCCGGCCCGAGCCGCCGGAGCGGGCGTCGCTACTCGATACCGGCGACCGTCACGCGGATGGACGGCTCGTGCATCCCGGAGGCGGCCGCCCAGTCCCTGGCCGTCGCGTAGACCGCTCGGCAGACCTCCGCAGCCGCCCGGTCGGCCCCGACACCGATGCGGATGGCGATGCTCGCCTCCGCGAGCACGATGTCGCCGCCGCCCGGCTCGGTGCGGGCCACCGTCGCCCCGACGGCCGAGGCGATCCTCGCGACGACGTTCGACGCCGGGTACAGGCGAGCGACCCCGGGGATGGCAGCGATCTCGGCCCGCAAGGCGGCTTCGCCGGTCGGCTGCGCACCCGTCATCGCAGCATCGTCCACTCCCGCGGCGCTCATCCCCGTCCTCCGTTGCTGCTCTGGTCCTCGCGAACGTCGGTGACCGTCACATCCACTTCCGTGACGACGAGCTCCGCGTGACGGGCCAGTTCTGCCGCCACCGCTGTCCGCACGCGTTCGGCCACGTCGGCGAGGGGGACGCCGTATCGGACGGAGATCTCCACGCGCACGGCGAGCGGGGCGCCGAGGGTCTCCACGTCTCCGTCGAGCCGGCACCGCCCCACGATCACTCCGTCGATCGAATCCCCGACACTGCGGACGAGCGCGCGGACCGCGCCCTCCGTCAGGGCGAGCTCGGCGAGCGGATCCGGATGGGCGAGGGGGATGCGCCGCCCCGCCTGCACGTCCAGCCGGATGCCGTCGAGGATACGGCCGACCCAGGAGTCGTCGACGGGCACGCGCGCGGCCTCTTCCTCGAGAAGGTCGCGGGTCGTGCGGCTGAGCCGTTCGAGCGAGGCCAGCGCTGCGCGGCATTCCGCGGAGTCCTCGATGCCCGGGTCGGCCGGACGGCGCCCCCTGGCCAGGTAATCGCTGAGCTCGTCGAGGGTGTGCCCGTCGATGAGGGCATCGCCCGGGAGGTGCGGATCGGTCATCGCCACTCCTCCATCGCCTCGAGCAATCGTCGTCGTCCGCGCGCCAGCTGCCCTCGGACGGTGGAGACCGGGATGCCGAGTTCCTGCGCGATCTCGTCGTAACTGTACTGTCCTGCTTCTCGCAGCACCCAGCACCTCCTCTGCAGCTCGGGCAGATCGTCGAGCGCCCTGCCCAGGGCCTCGCTCGCCGTGCGCACCTCGGCCCGGTGCTCGGGATCGTCGCGCACGGGCGCGGCCGCGTCGACCTCACTGACGTCGTCGTGGTCGTGGCGCGCACGGATCCGGTCGATGCACCGCCGGCTCAGGATCCGCATCAGCCAGGACTTGACCGCGGTCCCTTCCTGCAGCTCGCCCAGCCTCCTCCAGGCCGTGACGAACGTCTCCTGGACCACGTCGTCGGATTCGTAGGTGGACCCCAGCATGCGGCGCGCGTAGGCGCGCATCAGCGGGCCGTGTCTGCGCACCAGGACCTCGAACGCGACCGTGTCGCCGTCCGCCGCGCGCCCGGCGAGCGTGTCGTCTCCGGCATCGTCGAGGAGGCGACCGCTCATCCGAGTCCATCCCCTTCTCCGCACCGGCCCCGCGAGCGTACGCTCGGCATCCGACGACGGCTAGTGCCCCCGTCGTTCGTGGCTCTAAGCGATCTCCCAGCTTCGCGGCGTGACGAACGGCCCGGCCGACCCGTCTCAGGGGTGAGGGTCGCACGAACGGCCCCGATACATCCAACGGAAGGACAGCTCATGGCCACCACCACGACCACCACCACCGCCGGCCCCGCCGAGTCCGCGCTGGGCAAGACCGTCATCAACGACGCCGTCGTCGCCAAAGTCGCCGGCATCGCCGCGCGCGAGGTGCCCGGTGTCTACGCCCTCGGAGGCGGCGCCGCCCGCGCGCTCGGCGCGCTCCGCGACGCCGTGAACGCGACGGATCTCGGCCAGGGCATCAGCGTCGAGGTCGGAGAGCGCCAGGTGGCGGCCGACGTGACCATCGTCGCCGAGTACCCGGTCGCCCTCCAGAAGGTCGCAGCCGATGTCCGCTCCGCGATCGCGCAGGCGATCGAGCGCATCGTCGGGCTCGAGGTCACCGAGGTCAACGTGACGATCAACGACGTCCACGTCCCGAGCGACGACGACGCCAGCGACCAGGAGGCTCGAGTCCAGTGAGCACGGCCAAGTTCGGCGCTCTGATCGGCGGCGGCCTCGCCGTGGTGTGGGCCGCGTTCGGCTTCTGGGTGTTCGTCGGCGTCGCGGCCGCGTCCCTCGTCGGCTCTCTCGTCGCGCGCGTCGCGAGCGGCGAGATCGACCTCGGCCGGCTGGCCGACGCCTTGCGCGGCCGCCGCTCGTCGTCGTGACCGCCGGCCGGGACCGGTTCACCGCCATGGCGCTCGAACACCTCGCGCAGGCGGTGGCGGCCGACGAACTCGGCGTCGAGCGCCGCCGGGTCGCTGCGCGCGTGCGCGATCAGGGAGGTTCGCTCGCCGTCCGAGTGACCTCGCCCCTGGCGATGCCGCCGCTGACGATCGAGCCGGAGACACCGCTGACGGTTCGACTGGGCGAGGCGGGCGGGAGCATCCGCGCGCGCCTCACCGCCCTCACCGGGCTGGCGGTCGTGCAGGTCGATATCCGCGCCACCGGCGCGGTCCTGACCGAGAGGAGAGTGAGATGAGCGGAGTGGACGCACGGATCGTGCGCCGGGAGACGCACTCCCCCCGGTCGACAGCGGCCGTGGTGACGGCGATCGCGATCGCCGTCGTCGTGTGCTGGCTGGCGCTGGAGAGCGTCCTGCACCTCCTTCAGCTGCCTCCGGTGCTGATGAGCCCGCGTGACATCCTCACTCGCGTGTCGGCAGCCCCCTCCGCCGGATCCGCGACCCTGGTCGTCGTGGCGGTCGCGGCGGGGCTCCTCGGCCTCGTGCTGCTCGCGCTCTCGATCCTCCCTGGCCGTCGGCCTCGCCGCCGCCTGCCGGCCGAGAGGCTCGCGATCGTCGCCGACGACACGATGCTCGCCTCGGCGCTCGCACGCCGCGCGGCACAGGTCGCCGGAGTCGCTCCCGATGCGGTCACGGTCTCGCTCGGTCGGCGCAGTGGCACGGTGCGGATCGTCCCGGTCAGCGGAGCACCGGTCGACCGCGACGCCGTCCGGAACGCCGTCACGGAGGAGTTCGCTGCGGCGGGCACGGGAGCGCCGATGCGCATCGCCGTGGTCGTGCCGCCGAGCGGAAAGGTCGGATCATGAACTCCACCAACCGGGCGCTGAACCGCCTGCTGCTCGCGATCACCGGACTGGCGTCACTGCTGGCGGCCGCTGCCGCCGTGCTCCTGCTCGCCGTCCCCGGCGCGGCCTCCGTCTGGTCGCGGACGGCGGGGAACGCTGTGACCACTGCGGACGCGGTGTTCGGACGACCACTGTGGCCGGGCACCACAGTCAGTGCGGCCGCCGTCGTCTCGCTGCTCGCCGCGCTCGTGTTCGTCGTGCTGCTGCTCGCGTTCATCCTGCGTCAGGGGCACGGCGGCACCTCGACAGTGGCGACCGTCGGAACACCCGACGGCGCCGTCGAGATCGACACGGCGATCCCCGCCGCCCTCCTCGCCGACCGTCTGGACCCGGTGCCCGGCGTGGACGGCGTGACCGTCAGCGCCTACCGCGTGAGCGGCACACCCGCTCTCAAGATCACGGTCCGCTGCAGGCGCGGTGCTTCGCCGCGCACGATCGCGGACGCACTCGACGACGCGGTGTCCCGACTCCACGATGCACTGGGGACTCCACTCCCCGTCTACGCGCAGCTGGTCGGCGGATTCCGCGCCCGCCTCCGTGCCCCGGCACGGGTCGACTCGTCCACGAGCGCCGCCCGGCCCTCGTGAACGCCCCGCACCACCACCACAACAACCAGGAAAGGAGACAGCCATGAGCGCTGCCGACAAGATCAAGAACACCGCGCAGGAGCTGAAGGGCAAGGCCGAGGAGGTGATCGGCAAGCTGACCGACGACGACAAGAAAGTCGCCGAGGGCAAGGCGGACCAGGCCGCCGCGAAGGTCAAGAACGCCGGCGAGGACATCAAGGACACGTTGTCGAAGTAGGCGCCTCCCGAAGCAGGCGCCTCTCGAAGCAGGCGCCGGCGTGGTCGACGGAGCGGCGGTCCCGTGCGGGCCGCCGCTCCGTCGGCGTTCGGCCCCTCCGAGCAGTTTTCGAGAAGCGGCCTCTCACGCCGCGGCGTAGGTTGAATCCGGATCGACCGACGAAAGGCGAAAGGGAGCAGCATGGCGACGACGTTCAGCGCCGAGGAGAAGGCCGCGATGAAGGCGGCGGTGGCGGAGAAGAAGGCCGCACAGGCGGGCGCCGATGCGGCCGCGGCGTGCGCCGAGGCGATCGCGGCGCTCACCGGCGCCGACAAGGAGCTCGCGGAGACGTTCCACCGGCTGGTTGCCGAGAACACCGACCTCGCGGCGAAGACCTGGTACGGCATGCCGGCCTACGCGGACGCCGCAGGAAAGACGGTCGTCGTCTTCAAGCCGGCCTCGAAGTTCAAGATGCGGTACGCGACGATCGAGTTCCAGCCCGCCGCGGGGCTGGACGACGGCGACCTGTGGCCGGTCGGCTTCGCCGTCGCCCGGCTGGGCGCGAAGGAGCAGGAGCGGGTGGCGCAGGCGCTGCGGAGCGCGGTCGGGCGCTGAGCTCCACGCCTCACCCCTCCGTCCGCAGCACCTGCCGGAAGACCTCGAACGCGCCCGCCAGCGATGGAGGACGGTCAGCGCGAGCGGCAGGACCAGGGGCCAGGCCAGGAGCGCAGACCGATCTGCACCGTCCGGTGAAGGGGAAGGGTGTCGTCCGGGTCAGGCGCTCAGGCGGAGTGCCTCGCTCGTCACCTCGTCGAGCAACGGCTCGCCGGTCGCGTAGCGCTCCAGCTCGTCGAGGGCGGCGTCGGTCATGCGGTGGATCTCCGACCCGAGGGATCCCGCGAGGTGCGGGGTGACCATCACGTTCGGGAGGCAGTACAGCGGGGAGTCCTCGGGCAGCGGCTCCGGGTCGGTGACGTCGAGGATGGCGTTGAGCCGGCCGGAGGCGCACTCGCGCTCGAGCGCCGCGGTGTCGACCAGGCTCCCCCGCGCGGTGTTGATGAGCGTGGCGTGGTCGGGCAGCGCGGCCAGCTGCGGTGCGGCGATCATGTGCCGGGTCGACGGCAGCGCGGGGGCGTGCAGCGACACGACGTCGACCCGCGGCAGGAGGTCGTCGAGGCTCGTGGGTACTCCCCCCGCAGCGACGATCTCGCCCGGATCGGCATAGGGGTCGGCGACCAGACACACGACGTCGTCGAGCTGCTGCACCAGGCCGACGACGCGGCGGCCGACACGGCTGAAGCCGACGACCCCGATGGTGCGCCCGAGGTTCGACAGCTCGCCGAAGCGGTGGATCTGGAGGCCGTGGTCGCGGCGCACCTGCGGGTCGGCGGCGATGAACGGCGCCTTCTTGCCGGCGAGGATGATCGCCGCCAGCGTGTACTCGGCGACCGGGACGGCGTTGGCCTCGGCGACGGAAGTGGCGCGGATCCCACGCTCCCAGAACTCGGGAGTCACCTGCGGGCGCACCGTGCCCGCGCAGTGCAGCATCGCCCGCAGGCGCGGCATGCGGTCGAGCCGCTCGGCGTCGAGTCGGGGCGCTCCCCAGCCGGTGAGCAGCACCTCCACGGTCGCGAGCCGGTCCGCCAGCGCGGGATCGTCCAGGTCGTCGGCGAGCACCGGGTCGGGCACGCGTGCCAACCGGTGGAGGCGTGCCAGTCGGGGCGCGTCGAACTGACGCTCGAACACGTCGCGGTCCATCACGACGAGCGCTTCGGGGGGAGTGATCTCGGTCATCGCCGCCAGGCCCAGCCTTTCCGTCCAGCGGCGATCGCGGGTCGTTGCGTCGTCGCGTGACTCAGTACATACTCAGACCCGTCACAAACAAACCAATCATTCACGATCGAACACGAACACACACGATCGCATACCCGGAGGCAACGGTGCCGCACCTCTCGCATCCCACCACGACCGACGATCACGCGGCAGGGGCGCGCCCGGCGGACGGCGACGTGTTCTCGCGGGTGAGCGCCCACACGGCGCCGCCCGTCGGCACCCAGGCCACGGCGGAGCCGTTCGAGGGACCCCTGTTCGCCCACTGGGGCGACGGGATGCGGGAGCCCGCGCTGCGCGCGCTGCTCGGCGCCGCGGGCACGGAGCGCATCCAGGACCGCACGGGCATCCCTGCGGCCTCCGATCGGAGCGTGTGGGACCGGCTGGACCCGATCACGCTCGACGGGCTGGCCGCCGAGGCCGAGCCCGAGCGCGGCCTCCCCTGGCCCGGCGTCCCGGCGTCGCTCTTCGCCCGTTACGCGCGCGACGGCGACCGGCGCGGCTACGAGGCCGCCGTCGACGCCCGCCAGCAGCGTCTCACCCGCGCCGTCGTCCTCGCCGCGACGACGCGTGGCCCCGCGTGGATCGACGAGGCCGCCGACGGCGCGATCGTGCTGTGCGAGCAGAGCACCTGGTCGCTCTCCGCCCATGACGACGCCGGCGCCCGCCGTGGCTTCGTGGTGCCCGACGCCGCCTCCCCCTACCTCGATCTGGTCGCCGGTGAGATCGCCGCCCAGCTCGCGGTCGCCGACCGGGTGCTCGGCACGGACTGGGACGCCGCGTGGCCCGGGGTCCGCGAGCGCATCCGGCGCGAGGTGGAGGTGCGCGTCTTCACCCCGTTCGAGACCCGGGACGACCTCTGGTGGCTGGGCTACTGGCGGGACGTCAACAATTGGAATCCGTGGATCCTCGGCAACGTGCTGCTGTCCGCGGCCCTGCTGCTGGACGATCCCGTGCGGATCGCCGCGATGATCGCGCGCGCACTGGACAGCCTCGACCGGTACGTCGCGACGCTGCCCGCCGACGGCGCGATCGACGAGGGCGTCGCGTACTGGTGGAACGGCGCCGGGCGCATGCTGGAGTTGCTGGAGCTCGTCGCCCAGCTCACCGACGGCGGGCTCGACGCGGGCGGCGTCCCCGTCGTCGCCGAAGTGCTGCGGTTCCCGATGCGGATGCAGCTCGGAGCGGACTGGTACGTCAACGTGGCCGACGGCTGGGCGCGCAGCCGGCACGCGGAGCCGTGGCACCTCCCGTTCCGCTGGGGTCTGCGCCTCGGCGACGACCGGGTCGTGGACTGGGCCCGCGGGGCTCGGCAGCCCGGGCGCCCGATCGCGCCCGCGACGGGCGGCCTGCCCCGCTTCGTGCGCGCGGCGGCCGACGCACGGTGGCGGGAGGCACCCCCCGCCGCGCCACCGCTCCCGCAGTCGGTGTGGCTTCCGTCGGTGCAGGTGCTGGTCTGCCGAGCGGTGGCCGGGAGCACGGGAGGCCTCGCGCTGGCCGCCAAGGGTGGCACCAACGACGAGAACCACAACCACAAGGACCTCGGTTCCTTCATCGTGGCCGCGGGCGGGCGCCCTCTGCTGGTCGATGTCGGCAAGCCGACGTACCGGCGCGAGACGTTCAGCCCCGAGCGCTACGGCATCCGCGCGATGCAGAGCGGCTGGCACAACGCGCCGGCGCCGCACGGCCTCGAACAGGGGGAAGGCCCGGCGTTCGAGGCTGCGGTCGTGACGGCACCGCACGGCGAGCCCGCCTCCGCGCCCGGGGTGCCGGAGAGCGTCGCCCTCCCGATCTCGCTGGAACTGGATCTGACCGCCGCCTACCCGCTGGCGCCCGGCGAGCGGTGGCGACGACGGGCGTCCCTCGTCTCGCCGTCCCGCATCGAGATCCGCGACGAGTGGCGGCTGCAGGCCGACGCGAAGGTGGACGACGGACCGATCGCCACCCTGCACCTCGTCGCCGCCGGGGAGGTGCACCGGTCGGCCGACCGCGTCGTCGTCTCGGCCGACGGGCGCGCGATCGCCATCGACGCCGCCGGCCTGACGCCGGAGCTGGAGGCGTGGGCGCTCGACGATCCGGAGCTCGCGGGAGTCTGGGGCGAGCGCCTCACGCGGCTCTCGTACCCGCTGGCCGACCTCGCAGGCAGCCTGACGATGACCATCGAGGAGATCCGATGACGAACAGAGAGCCCCTGTACTCGGTGCAGCGCCGCGAGCGCATCATGGACCAGCTGCGCGAGCGCGGCGCGGTGAGCGTGAGCGCACTGGCGGTCGAGCTGGGCGTCAGCGAGCTGACCGTCCGGCGCGACATCAACACACTCGCCCAGCAGGGCCTGGTCACGCGCGTGCACGGAGGTGCGACCCTCCGCAGCTCCCTCGACCCGGGCGCACGGTCGCCGGGCGCGCCGATGGTCGCCAAGTACACGATCGGGATGGTCGTGCCCTCGCTCGAGTACTACTGGCCGCCGATCGTGCACGGCGCCCGCGCACAGGCGGCCCAGCTGAGGGCATCCCTCCTGCTGCGCGCCTCGACCTACGACTCCCGGGACAACCGCCGTCAGGTGGAGGCGCTGCTCAAGGTGCCCGGACTGCACGGGCTCATCGTCGCTCCCGACACCCTGGGTGACGATGCGATCGAGACGCTCCGCTGGCTGGACTCCCTGCCCGTGCCGGTGGTGCTGGCCGAGCGGCGGGTGCGCACGGCCGCCGCCGCCCGTCGACTGGACTCCGTGGTCTCCGACCACACGGCCGGGGCGTCCCTCGCGGTCCACCACCTGCACGAGGTCGGCCACACGCGCATCGGACTCTTCATCGAGAGCGAGAGCCCCACCGGCCGGTACGTGCGCCGCGGCTGGCAGTCGGCCCTCGCCTCGCTCGGTCTTCCCACCGACGTCGCGATGCTGCGCGGCATCCGCTTCGACGCCCCCGGCCGGGAGGAGGCGATGGACGCGGCCCTCGACCTGTGCCGCACGACCGGCACCACCGCCGTCATCGTCCTCCCCGACCCTCAGGCCATCGCGCTCGAGCAGCACGCGCTCGACCGCGGCGTGGGGGTGCCGCACGACCTCGCCATCGTCGCCTACGACGACGATGTCGCCCGCTTCGGCGACCCGGCCATCACCGCGGTCCGGCCGCCGAAGGAGTTCGTGGGCCGGGAGGCCGTCAACCTGCTGATCGCCCGGCTGGAGGCCGGAGAGGGCCGGCCCGCCTACCGCGTGAAGCTCAGTCCGGAGTTGCACATCCGCCAGTCGACGCTGCCCGCGTCGATCGCCCCCGCCGCATCACTCGACGAAGGAGACGAGACCGCATGACCGCCGCCGATTCCGCCGCCACCACCGACCCGGCGCGTCCCTTCGACACCGCGCGCATCGCCTTGCCGCCGGAGGACCGCTCGCTCTCGCCGCTCACCGGGTGGACGCGCGACCACTGGGCAGCGGTCGCCGACCACCTCCTTCTTTCCCTGCGACCGTATTTCACGTCGACGCGGAGCCGGGTGCAGCTGCCGGGCATCGTGAGCTCGCACGGCACGGACAGCGACGGGCTCGAAGGGTTCGCCCGCTCGTTCCTGCTCTACGCCTTCCGGACGCGCGGCGAGGCCGGCGTCGATCCCCTCGGTCTCACGGAGTGGTACCGAGACGGGCTGGTGGCCGGGACCGACCCGGCGGGCCCCGAGCGCTGGCCCCTCCCGAGCACCGTCGGCCAGGCGAAGGTGGAGGCGGCCTCGATCGCGCTCGGCCTGCAGCTCACCCGCCCGTGGCTCTGGGACACGCTGGACGCGGCGGAGCAGCGGAACGTCGTCGCCTGGCTGGCCGACGCACCCGCGGGCTGGTACCCGGACAACAACTGGCTGTGGTTCCGCATCACGGTGGAGACGTTCCTCGCCTCCGTCGGCGGCCCGCATGATCCCGCGCGGATCGCCGCCGACCTCGCGACCATCGAGTCGTACTACCGCGCGGACGGCTGGTACGCCGACGGCTCCACGCGCGCGTTCGACTACTACTGCGGCTGGGCCATGCACCTCTACCCGCTGCTGTGGACGGCCTCCGCCGGCGCCGACGCCTTCGGCGCCCGCGCCCTGGAGCCGGTGTTCCGGTCACGGCTCACCGACTTCCTCGACGACCACGCCGCGCTGATCGGCGCCGACGGCATGCCGGTGCTGCAGGGGCGGAGCCTCATCTACCGGTTCGCCGTGGCGGCACCGCTCTGGATGGGCGCGATCACGGGTGCGACGCGCGTCCCGATGGGCACGCTGCGCCGCGGCGCCTCGGGCATGCTGCGGGCGTTCCTGGACCGCGGCGCGGTCGACGCGCGCGGCCTGCTCTCGGTCGGCCTGCTCGGCGAGTGGCCGGCGATGGCGCAGTCGTACTCCGGTTCCGGATCGCCGTACTGGGCGGCCAAGGGATTCCTCGGGCTCGCACTCCCCGCCGACCACGAGGTGTGGACGGCGGTCGAGGAGCCGCTGCCGGTCGAGCGCGGCGACGTGCGCCGTGTCGTCCGCGCGGCGGGGTGGATCGTCAGCGGCACCGCGGCCGACGGGGTCGTGCGTGTGATCAACCACGGGACCGACCACGGGCACCCCGGTGAGCACACCGCCGACTCCCCGCTCTACGCGCGGCTCGGCTACTCGTCGGCCAGCCTCCCTCCGCTCGTCGGAGCGACGGTGACGGCGCCCGTCGACAACACCGTCGGCGCGGTCGACGCGGAGGGGCGCTCGACGAACCGCTCGGGCTTCGCACGCGGGGTCATCGGGGACGACGGGGTCGCCGCGTTCGCGACGTCGATCGCGCGCACGCACTGGGTCGACGGGGACGACGGCGGTCCCGATCACGGCTCCGGCCGCACCGGTCGTGTCACCGAGGGGCCGACCCTCGTGACCGGCTCGCTCGTCCGCGGCGCGTGGGAGGTGCGCGTCATCCGGCGGGTCGCCGACGAGCGAAAGGACTCACCCGTGCGCCTGCGGGTGAGCGGGTGGCCCGTCTCCGACGCGACGCCCGCCGTCGCTCGGCTCGTCCCTCTGCTCGGCGACGCGACCATCAGCACGCACACCGAGCCGGACACCTCACCGCTCGGCCGCACCAGCGTGGAGTGGGCCGAGTTCCACGGGGTCGCCGTCGACGACGTGATCGGCGTCGCGACCGCGGTCGGTCGCGCAGCGCTGCCCGATGCCCCGGCTCTGCGGGTGCTCCACTCCGTGGAGGGCGACCCGAGCGCGGAGGTGACGTGGCCGGACGGGGCGGTGAGCGTCCTCCCCCTGATGGCCTGAGGCGCATGACCCCCCTTGACGGGGTCATCGTCGGATCGTAGATTATCGATTACTCACTATCGATTGGAGCAATGATGCTCGGGTTCCGACGTGCACGCCGCCGACGCGGCCTCCTCCTGGCGGGCGGCCTCGTCGCCGCGGGAGTCCTCCTCACCGCCACAGCGACCTCCGCGGCTGCGGCCCCACCGCCCGGTCACCACCACGGCGGCACGACCTACTACGTGGGCCAGCACCCCGGCAAGGCCGCCAACGGCCGGACCGTGCACTCGGCGTTCGCGTCGGTGCAGGACTGCGCCGACGTCGCCCAGCCGGGCGACACCTGCGTGATCCAGGACGGCATCTACGACGAGACGGTGACCCCGGCGCATTCGGGCACCGCAGCGGCGCCGATCACCTTCACCGCGGCGCCCGGCGCGCATCCCGTGATCAGCGGCGCCGACCCGGTCACCGGATTCACCCCGGTCGGGCCGACCGAGCTCGCGCAGGTCGTGGCCGCCGACCCGTTCGCGGCGAACACCCCGTTCAGCCAGGCCGTCGCCGACGGCAAGGTCTACAGCGCCGGCGTCGACCTCGGCAGCGCAGCCGCCGAGGTGCAGATCTTCACGGACGGGGCGATGGACATCGAGGCCTCG
Source organism: Leifsonia sp. LS1 (assembly GCF_020521355.1). Classification (NCBI taxonomy): domain Bacteria; kingdom Bacillati; phylum Actinomycetota; class Actinomycetes; order Micrococcales; family Microbacteriaceae; genus Leifsonia; species Leifsonia sp. LS1. The sequence goes on along the minus strand of NZ_BPER01000003.1, from coordinate 130,566 downwards.
TACCCGTTCCCCGGCACCGACCTCCTGAACCCGGCCGTCGAGCGCGCCGACGCAGGCACCGCGGACGCGACGATCGTCGACTCCACGCTGACCCGTCCCGCCGGGTACTGGGACGGCGCGCGCGTGCTCACGTCGTACTGGTACGTGACGGCCACCGGCACCGTCGCAAGCTCGGCAGTGGGGTCCGTCACGCTGACGACCGCTCCCCCGTGCGTGCACAAGGTCGTGCCGACCGACACCTGGTTCCGGCTCTCCGGCAAGATCGGCGAGCTCTCGCATCCGGGATCCTACTTCTACGACGCGACGGCGAAGCGGCTCTACCTCTACAGCGACGACGACCCGAACGGCCACCGCATCGAGGCGAAGAAGCGCGACCTGGGCTTCGACCTGACGACCGCGAGCAATGTGCACGTGAACGGGATCGGCCTGTTCGCCTCCACCATCCGCACGGGCGACAGCAGCACCGGCGTCCAGCTCGACGGCATCGACGGGAAGTATTTGAGCCACTACTGGGACGTCACCCAGGGCGCGACGGACTGCGGCGCGAACGTGACCCGCGGCGTCGCGACCAGCGGCATCGTCCTGAAAGGCACCGGCAACAGCATCCGCGACAGCCACCTGCAGTACAGCGCGGGCAACGGCGTCTCCCTCGGCGGCTACGGCAACACCGCGGAAGGCAACACCATCACGGACGTCGACTACGCCGGCACCTACGCCGCCGCCGTCGCCGTCCAGGGGCACAGCCAGACCGTCACCCACAACACGATGGCGCGCCTCGGCCGCAGCGGCATCAACCTGCAGTGGAACGGTGTGACCGGCACGACCGCCGGCGCCGACCGGATCGCCTACAACGACATCTCCGGGCACGCCTCGCTCAGTGTCGACACCGCGGCGATCTACTCCTGCTGCTCGGCCCACATGGAAGGCACGCGGATCGACCACAATGTGCTGCACGATCCGACACCCCGCCCCGGCGGCGTGTACCCGTTCGGCATCTCGGGCATCTACGCGGACAACGGGATGAGCGACCTCCAGATCGACAACAACCTCGGCTGGGGCAACCACGAAGGCACCGTCGAGCTGAACGGCCTGGGCACCGGATCCCACGACAACCTCGTCTACAACAACACCGGAGGGATGACGCTCTTCTACGTGAAGGAGGCCGGTCAGTCCACAGGCACGAAGATCTACAACAACATCGGCCCGATCACCGGCCTCGCCGGCGCGACCGACGGCGGCCTCGTGCTGTCGAACAATCTGATCGACGGCGACCCGCTCTACGTGGACCCGGCAGCGCACGACTACCGGCTGCAGGCGGGCTCGCCCGCGCGCAACGCGGCGATCCCCCTACCCGGAGTGAACGATGGCTCGACGGACGCGACGCCCAGCCTCGGCGCGTTCCAGTACGGGGCGGCGCCGTGGACGGCGGGGGCCGGCAGCTAACAGGCAGCCGATCGACGGTGGGGGTCGTGCCCGGGCACGCCCCGCGCCTGCGACTCCTGCGCGCGACTCCCTCCCAGCGATTATCGATTATGCTGGGAGGGATGTCGCACGCCGTGCGATGCGATCGAAGGGGAAACATGACGCAGCGTCTGGTCTTCGCGGGCGACTCCATCACCGACGCGGGGCGGGACCGCACCGACGACGACTCGTTCGGCGACGGCTACGTGTCGCTGATCGCCGACGAGCTTCCGGCACAGGGGGCCGATGTCGTCGTCGTGAACCGGGGGATCTCGGGCGATCGCGCGGTCGACCTGGAGCGACGGTGGGAGGCGGACGTGCGGGCCCAGCGGCCGGACGTGCTGACCGTCTACGTCGGCGTCAACGACATGTGGCGCCGGTTCGATAGCGACGACCCCACCACCGCCCAGGAGTTCGAAGCGACCTACCGGAGGCTGCTCGCCGGAACGGATGCCGACCGCGTCCTCCTGATCGAGCCGTACTTCCTGCCCGTCCGCGCCGAGCAGGCGGAGTGGCCGGCGGACCTCGACGAGAAGCGCGCCGTGATCGCCCGCCTCGCGCAGGAGACCGGCGCGGTGCTGGTGCCGCTGCAGGAGACCTTCTCGCGGGCGGCCGCGGAGCACGGCGTCGCCGCCATCGCGCCCGACGGCGTCCACCCGACCCCGGCGGGCTCCCGGCTGATCGCCGACGCGTGGCTCGCGGCCTACGCAGACCGGGAAGCGGGCGCGCGATGACGGACCCGTTCACCTCCCTCGCCGGGCTCAAGCGCGGGCTGCTCTCCGACCAGATCTACGAGCTGATGAAGACGATGATCAAGGACGGCACGCTCGCCCCCGGCGAGCAGCTCGTCGAGTCGCAGCTCGCCAAGCGCATGCAGGTGAGCCAGGCGCCGGTGCGCGACGCACTCAAACAGCTCGCGCACGAGGGCCTGGTCTCGCACGTGCGCCACCTCGGCAACTTCGTGGCCAGCTACTCCGAAGAGGAGTTCCTGCAGGCGCGCGCCGCGCGGGCGGAGCTGGAGGCGATCGCGGGGCGGCTCGCCTGCGGCACACTCTCCGCCGCCGCCCGGGCGCATCTGGACCAGCTGATCGCACAGATGCACTCGGCCGCCGACGCCGGCGACCTGGACGCGTTCCGCGAACTCGACTTCGCCTTCCACCGCACCGTGGTCGAGGCGAGCGGCAACAGCTACCTGCCGAAGATGTGGGACATCATCGAGCCGGGCCTGCGCTCGATGCACGTGCTCGGCGACCCGAGCTTCGAGGGCGACTGGCACGAGGTCGCCGAGTGGCACCGCAGCCTGCTCGACCAGCTCGACGGGGAGGACCCCGCCGCCGCCTCCGCCCTGTTCCGCGCGCACGCCGCCGGCACCCTGCTGGAGGAGCCGGGACCGGATCAGAGCCGATAGAGGGCACGAGCGGTGCCGCCCCAGAAGGCGGAGGAACCGCCGGGCCCGAGCGCGGGCAGCGCAGCGGCCGTGCGGGCGACGACCTCGGCGTAGGGCGCGACGCGGGCCGACATCGGCCAGTCGCTGCCGAAGAGGAGCCGGTGCGCGCCGAAAGCGTCCACCGCAACCGCGAGCGCGCGCCGCAGTCGACCATCGTCCGGGTCGCGCTCCCCGATCTGACCGGAGGCCTTGGCGGCGACGGAGGGATGCGCGGCGACCGCCCGCAGGCCCGCTTCCCAGTCGGACCCGGGTTCGGCGGCGCCCAGCCCCAGATGACACACGACGATGCGGGTCGCGGGATGCCGGGCGGCCACGGCCGCGACGGCAGGCAGCTGCTCGCTCCGCACGAGGAACTCCACCACACCGGCTGCCGCCGCGACCCGCTCGCACAGGGCGTCGAGACCCGGAACGTCCGCCAGGTCGGCCCGGCGGTCGGGCACCGCGACCCGCACTCCGCGCACGCGCGCGCCGACGGCGCTCCGCGCGGCGCCCGACGGATCGCCCGGCTCGTACTGAAGCACCACCCCGGCGAGCAGCGGGTCGCTCAGGCCGGCCAGCCAGCGCGCCTCCTCCCGCGTGTCGGCGGCCTGCACGGCGACGACCCCGCTCACAGGCCCGACCGGCGTCGTCGCCGCCCGCGACGCCTCGGCCAGATCGCGGACGTTCGCGGCCCGCGGCAGGCCGAGGCCGGGCCGGAACCACGACAGCTCCACCCTGTCCAGATCCCACAGATGCACGTGGGCGTCGACAGCGCCGCTGTCCGGGCTCGCACCGTCGCCTGTCACACCGCCTCCAGCTCGGGCCAGAGCTCCGGCGGGATGGGCGCGGTCGCGGCGGCGACGAACGCCGCCACCTCCGCGGGCGTGCGCGCGCCCACCACGACGGCTTCAGCACCCCGGCGGTCGAGCGGATAGCGCGCCGCCGCATGGGGCAGCTGCACCCCCCTCGCAGTGCAGCGGTCGCGGAGGGCGAGTGCACGGCGCCGCAGCTCCGGGCCGGCCTCGCGGTAGTCGAAGTACGGGCTGCCCACCGGGTCGGCGAGGATCCCCGAGTTGTAGACGCCGGCCGCGATGACGCCGACACCGCGGTCCGCCGCGGCGGGCAGCAGGTCCGACTCCGCGGTGCGGTCGAGCAGGGTCACCCGTCCCGCGATCATGACGACGTCGATGTCGGCCTCGCGCACGAAGCGGGTCAGCGGATCCGGCCACACCATCCCGACGCCGATCGCGCGCACGACCCCGTCCTCCCGCAGCCGGAGCAGTGCGGGGATCGCCTCCCGCAGCGCCTCGTCGACGTCCACGGGGTCGTGCAGGTAGAGCACGTCGATCCTGTCGGTGCCGAGCCGGCGGAGGCTGCCCTCGACGCTGCGGAGCACGCCGTCCGCGCTCAGGTCACCCACGGTGTCGGCGCCCGAGCCGCCCACCGGCACGGGATCACCGTGCGCGTCGACGATGCGGCGCCCGACCTTCGTGGCGATCGAGACGGTGTCGCGGTCGACGCCGCGGAGCGCCGCGCCCAGGCGTCGCTCGCTCGCGCCCGCACCGTAGTGCGGCGCCGTGTCGAAGAACCGGATGCCGTCGGCGAGCGCTGCGTGCACGGTCGCCTCGGCGTCGGCATCCGCCACCGCCCGGAACAGGTTGCCGATCGGCGCGCAGCCGAGGCCGAAGGTCTCCGACGCGCCGGGTGTCGCCGTCAGAGGGCGAACGCCTGGGCGGAACGCCACTCCTCATACTCCTCTCGGGTGTCGGGGGTGAGCGGGTAGTAGTCGCTGAGCCGGGCCCCGTCGTCGAGACGGCTGCGGCTGAACGTCTCCCACTCCTCGTGGTCGCGCGCCGCCTCGATCACCTGGCCGGACATCGCCTGCGGCACGATCACCGGCCCGTCGTCGTCGGCCAGCACCACATCGCCCGGCATGCAGAGAGCGCCCCCGACGGCGACCGGCACGTCGTACGCCCAGGGGAACAGCTCCGTCTGCGACGCATAGTGCGGGGTGGTGCCCGTCGACCAGACCGGGAGCCCGAGTGCTCGGATGCGCGCGGCGTCGCGGATCCGGCCGTCGACCACGATCCCGGCGCCGCCCTTGCGGAGGAAGTAGCGGGCGAGGATGTCGCCGATGCACCCGGAGAACCGGCTCCCGTACGCCTGGATCACCAGCACGTCCCCGGGCTGCACCTGTTCGAGCACGTGCCAGAGCGCGGTGTGCCGCTCCACGTACTCCTGGCCCAGGCCGGACGCGAGGTCCTCACGCTGGGGCATGAACTGCAGGGTGATCGCCGAGCCGACGACGCGCTGGCCGGGGCTCAGCGGCACCGGGCCGTCCACGTACGAGCGCGAGATACCCATCCCGTGCAGCTTGGCGCAGGCGGTGGCGGAGGTGATTGTGTCGAACCCCGCGAGGGTGCTCGCATCGGGGCGCCGGTACGCGCCGCCGCGCACGGGCAGGGTGAAGTCGGGATGCGGGAGCGCGCCCGGGGTCTCTGTCATGGTCGTTCCTTCGTGTTCTCGGCTCGGTCGGTGATCGCGGTGCGGGCGGCCGGCGCGGTGTGCAGCGTCAGCTCGGCGCGGTGCGCGGGAGGCAGGAGGACCACCACACGGTCGCCGTCCGCTTCGAGGCGTACGGGACGCGCGGTGCCGCGACGGGCGGCGTAGGCGGTGCTCGGTCCCGGGAAGTCGAGGCCGTCTTCGACGACGGCGTCGACCGCGACCAGCCGCGGCGAGGCCGGATGCGCCGGACGGACGACCACCCGGCGCGGCTGCGTCGGCGAGACGTTGACGAGCTCGAGGTCGACGCGGTCGCGCTCGACAGCCGTGACCAGCGCCGCGACATCGGGCGGGAGCCCGGGCCGGCCCCGATCGGCGTCCTGGTAGGCGACCGCGGTGAATGGGAGGCCGCCGTTGTAGAGCACCTGCGGCGCCCCGCCCGCGAGCTGCGTCAGCACCTCGGTGACGACCGGGTTCACACGCTGCCAGAAATGCAGATGGACGGTCGCGGGATCGCTGTCGTCGGCGAGGATGAGCGCGACACGGCGGGCCACCTGGCCCAGCGCCATCGACAGCGCGCGCTCCGGATAGTCGGGCAGACGTCCGGCGAGGAAGTCGAGCCACGGCGCCTCGTGCCCCGCCTCGGCCTTGTCGCGGAACGCCATGACCGGGTCGGGCGTCACGGGCAGCCCCTCCCTGACGCGGTCGAGCCGGGCACGGTCGGCAGGGTCGTGCGTCCACCACCAGAGCCAGGTCGGCAGCTCGAGCGGCATCGGCGCGTAATCGAACCAGCCGTCGCGGCCGTAGCGGTGCGGGACGAGCAGTGCCGGCGCGTCGGCGGCGTCGCCGAGCCGGGCGAGCCAGCTCCCACGGAGGCTGTAGGGCGTCTCGGCGACCGAGGCGACCACGGCTTCCTCCAGAACGGTGTCGAGCACACGGCGGGCGGCGTCCAGGTGCCGGTCGTCGCCCGACACCAGGGCGGCGCTCACGCCGCCGACGAGGGTGGCCATTCCGACCGACGGGAGGCCGTGCGGCCAGGTCCAGCCGTAGTGGCCGCCGAACCAGCGGCCGTCGTGCAGACCGCCCACCGTTCCGTCGGGCGCGACGCTGTCGGGCACCAGACCGCCGTTCGCCCGCGCCCGCTCGCTCCAGCCGTCGACGTAGCGCACGATCCACGCGGCCGAGGCGGGGTCGCGGTCCCGCAGCCAGCGGTTGGCGACGAGGCCGGTCGCGGCGAGGTTCACGACGACGTCGCCGGCGGCGGCACGCTGCATGGCCTCCCCCATCGCGCGCGCTGCTTTCGGCTCGGCGAGGTCGCTCCAGCGGGCGATGCCCGGCACGTATTCGAGCGGCAGCCCGTACCGCTCCATCTCGGAGAGGGAGGCGGAATACGGCTCGACCGTGTCGTTGAGGCCTGGGCGCGGCCCGAGCGCGCCGTTGTGCGGTGCGCGGATGATGTTCCGCTCGGCGTCATAGTTGCCGTGAGCGGGGTCGGTGTACAGCTCGGCGAATCGGCGGGCGCGCGCGGCGAAGGCCTCGTCGCCGGGGTCGGCGGCGCACAATCCGTAGAAGAAGAGGAGCGACTCCCCCTGGTGGAACCAGTCGTAGCCGTTCTCGTACTCGCCGGTCAGCATCCCCGCCGCGGTCAGCTGCGCGGTGACGCCCTCCCACTGGCGCTTCGCCGCAGCGAGCACCTCGTCGCTGCCGCCGAGGAGGTAGAACGCCGGCCAGTTGAAGAAGGGCTCGTAGACGTCGTCCACCCCGTCACGGTCGGTGAACTCGGCAGGGAAGAGGATGCCGCCGTCCGGTCCGGTGTAGCGGCGCTCGAAGAGCCGCCACGCCTCCTCGATGTCCGTGAAGAGACGGCGCTGGAGCACCGCCCACGCGGGGATCGCGTCGAGCGGGATGCCGGTGATGGTCTGCACGTCAGCCTTTCGTCGCTCCGGCGACCAGGCCGCCGATGATGTGCCGCTGCATGATGATGAAGAACACGACGATGGGCGCGATCGCCAGCAGCAGGGTCGGGAAGACGACGGTGTAGTCGGTCGAGAACTCCCCCACCGCCGCGTACACGCCTGTCGTCACCGTGTAGATCCCAGAGCTCGGGCCCAGGATGATCTGCGGGCTCACGAAGTCGTTCCAGACGCCGATGGAGTTGAGCACCACGACGGTCGCGACGACCGGCCGCATGATCGGGAAGACGCACGACCAGAAGATGCGGATGCGCCCCGCGCCGTCGAGCGCCGCCGCCTCGTCGATGTCGCGCGGGACGGTGCGCAGGTAGGCGCTGAACAGGAAGATCGTCACCGGCAGCGTCGCGGCCGTCTCGAACAGGATGAACCCGGGGATGGTGTTGATCAGCCCCAGCACCCGGAGCACGAAGACCACCGGGATCAGCGTCACCTGGCCCGGGATGAAGAGCCCGGAGACGAACAGGAGCAGGAGTGCCGTGTGCCACTTCTTCCGGCCGCGCGCGATCACGTAGGCGACGGGTGCCGACAGCAGGATGCAGAACAGGTTCACCAGCGCGACGAACAGCAGGGTGATGCCGTACGCCGCGATCACGTTGAACTTGGTGCTGGTGATCGCGTTCCACAGGAACTCGAGGGTGAACGACGTGGGCGAGATCTCCAGCGGGTGCTGGATGATCTCCTGCTGCGGTTTGAACGCGCTGATCACCAGCACGTAGAGCGGCACGAGCATCACCAGCGCGGTCGCGCCGAGGGCGATCCAGCGCACGACGGCGGCGACGGGCGAGCGGTGCGCGCTCGCGGGACCGCGGCCCCGTCGCCGCTGCGGCGCCGTCGTTCGCGGCGTGCGGCGGCCCGAGCGGGCGTCCTCCGGTTCGGCGAGCAGCAGCTCCGCGCCGACGTTGGGCGTGTCCTGCAGGGGTGTCGTCATCAGTCGGTCACCTTCTTCTCCGCGCCGCGGCGGGCGAACGTCACGGCGAGCCCGATCGCCGCCGTGATGATCAGGAGCACGACGGACTGGGCCGCGCCGAGCCCGAGCCGCGACTGCGCGAACGAGTCTTTGAGGATCTGGTAGACGATCGTCTGCGTGGAGGCGGCCGGACCCCCGTCGGTCAAGGCCAGCACCACGTCGTAGACCTTGAGGAGGCCGACCAGCGTGAGCACCAGGTTCACCGTCACGACCGGTGCGATCATCGGCACCGTCACGCTGCGGAACTGCTGCCACCTGGTCGCCCCGTCGACGGTCGCGGCCTCGTAGAACTCCGTCGGAACCGACTTGATGCCGGCGATGTAGAGGATCATGTTGAACCCGAAATGCGCCCACACGATGGTCAGGATGACGGTCGTCTTGGCGAACGTCGGATCCGTCAGGAACGGCACCGGACCGATCCCCGCGATCCCGAGCAGCTCGTTGACCGCGCCGTGCGGGGCCAGCAGCGCCGACCACAGGAAGCCGATGATCAGCGCGCTGATGATGTACGGGTAGAAGAAGATCGTCCGCAGCACCGTGTTCGCCCGGCCCGGCCCCGAGATGAGGGCGGCGAGCAGGAGCCCGAAGCCGTTGCAGAGGATGGTCCCCACCACGGCGACCGTCGCCGTGAACACCGCGGCGTCGATCGTGCGCGGGTTGCGGAACGCGTACTGGTAGTTCTCCAGCCCGATGAAGTCGAAGCGCAGGCTGTAGCCGTTCCAGTCGGTCAGGCTGAGCACGAACGCCAGGATCATCGGGACGATGAACATCACGAGGAACACCAGCACGGCGGGTCCGGCCATCACGAGGCCCGCGAGCCGATCGCCCCAATTCGGGCGGGTGCGACGGCGGCTGCCCGCGTCGCCGGACCGCGCGCGCGGGCGCGGTCCGGGTGCGACGGTCTCGGTCGTCATGGGGGCGGCGCTCACTTGAGGTTGGCGCTGAACCAGTCGTCCATCGCCTTGTTCACGTCGCCGGGCGCGGTGCCCCCGAGCAGCGCCTGCGTCTGGGCGTTGATCTCCGTCGAGTAGCCGCTCGGGAGGGTGCGCTCGCCGTAGCCCTGACCGGTCGGTGTGTACGCGTCGTCCGGGGTGTCGGCGACGATCGTCGCGAGGTCGGTGCCGAGCGCCGTCGTGTCGTACTCGTAGCCGGCCCGGTAGTTGCCGTCGACCTTCAGCTGGTCGAGGATGGCGGCCTTGTCCGTCACCAGCCACTCGACCAGCTTGGCCGCCGCGTCGACGTGCTTGGAGTCCTTCATGATCACGTAGGGGCTGGCGATGTTGGCTCCCATCGCGGGCTGTTTGACGCCGTCGACGGCCGGGGCGCGGAAGACGCCGATGTTCGCCGGGGAGGTCGCCGCGGCCTCGCTCGCCACGAACCAGCTGCCCATCGGGTACAGCGCCGACTTGCCGGCGAGGAAGTTCTGCTCGGCGTCGGCGTACTTGATGCCCAGGGCGTCGTCGTTGACGTAGCCCTGCTTGATCCAGTCGGCGTACTCGTCGACCGAGGCGCCGTAGGTCGTGCTGAAGGTGAGCTTGCCGGCGCTCATCTTCTGGTACCAGTCGGGATGCTCGGCGACGACGGTGGGGAGCCCGACGGTCTGCAGCGCGTAGCTCGACATCCAGTCGCCTCCGGTCTGGATGCCGGTCCAGCCCGCCTTCTTCAGCTTCGCCAGGTCGTCGGAGAGCTCCTCCACCGTCGTCGGCGTCTGGGCGATGCCGGCCGCGGCGAAGGCGTCCTTGTTGTAGAACCAGAGGCTTTGCAGCTGCATCCCGATTCCGGCCATGTAGTACTTGCCGTCGATCGTGTACTGCTCCGCCAGCGGCCCGTCGGTGGCCCACTTGTACGTCGAGAGGTCGACGAGTTCGGGGGCGAGCTCGGTCGAGGGCGGCAGCGACTCGACGACGTCGGGGGCCTCGCCGGCGGCCAGCAGACGCGGGACAGCGGCTGCCACTCCTTCGGCGCCCGGGTTCTGGATCTTCACGTCGATGTCGGGGTGGGCCTTCTCGAAGGGCTTCACCAGCTCGTTCCACCAGTCCTCGGTGAGATTCGGGGTGACGTTGACGAGCAGGCTGACGGTCTGCGTGCCGCCGCTCTCCGCGGTGCCACCGGCCGCGCATCCGCTCAAGCCCAGGGCGGCAGCCGCGAGGGCGCCGACCGCGATCATGGTTCGCCTGCTGATCATCTTCGATCCTCTCCGTGCGCACGACCACCGTGTCGCCGGGAGCAACAATAATCGATAATCGGTTATGTCGCAAACAGGAAGCGCCATGACGCGAACGACCCCGGGCGCGAGGCACCGGGGTCGTTCGTGGATCATCCGCGTCAGCGGAGGCGCGGCTCCTGCACGGGCTTCACCCCTGTCACTCCACCGCGCCGAGGCTGATGCCGACGACGCGATCGCCGCCGCCGCTCTTCGCCTCGTACATGGCGTGGTCGGCGAGCCGGACGAGCGAGTCGAGGTTCCAGGTCGGGTCGCCGTGCCGGGCGACCACCATGCCGATGCTGGCCCGGACGCCGACGCCCGGAGGCAGGGACGCGTACGGAGCACCGATCGCGAGCCGGATGCGCTCCGCGACGTCGTTCGCGGCGGCGAGATCGGGCACGTCGCAGACGACGACGAACTCGTCGCCGCCGTATCGGGCGACCAGGTCGCGCTGGCGGACCAGCTCCCGCAGCCGACCGCCCACCTGCCGCAGGAGCCCGTCGCCGACGTGGTGGCCGAGGGAGTCGTTGACCGCCTTGAAGCCGTCCAGGTCGATGAAGAGCGTCGCCTGCAGGGCGGCGTCCCCGACCTCGGACTCCAGGACGAGCGCTTCGAGCAGCCGACGGTTCGGCAGCCCGGTGGTCTCGTCGTGGGTCGCGGCGTGGGCGAGCCTGCGCTGGAGCCGCAGCGAGGTCGCCGCCTGCCCGGCCTGACCGGCAAGCGCATCCGCGAGCGGGACGGCCTCCGCGTCGAAGACGCGAGGATGGAGGAAATAGCACACGAAGACGCCGAACAGGTCGGTCTCGTGACGGATCGGGGCGATGAGCAGCGAATGGACGCCGGCGCTACGCATCGCGTGCCCCAGGTCAGTGTCCAGCGCGTCCGCCTCGTCGGTGCCGCTGAGGAGCAGCACCCGGCCGCTCGCCACGACGGCGGCGATCGTCGGCGCGAGATCGAGCGCGCTCGCCAGCGGGTCGGATCCGGCCGACCGCACGAACGCGCCGCTCTCCTCGTCGACGAAGAAGACGGCCGCCTCCTCCGACTGATAGGAACGGCCCACCGTGCGCGCGAGGATCTCGGCGAGCTCGGGCTCCGTCCGCGCCGTCGCGAAGGCGATCGAAGCCTGGATGATCAGTTCGAGACGGTTGCGGGTGCGCTCCTCGAGCGATCTCGTCTGCGCGAGACGGTCCACCAGGAGGGCCCGATCGGAGGTCTCGACGAGCAGGATGAACTCACCGTCCGGCCGCGCCGCCCGGCTGGTCACCACGGCTCGCTCCGACCCGTCGACATGGAGGACCCGCTCGAACACAGCACCGACGAGCGAGGACGACTCGGGGCTCGCCAGGAGCCCGCGCAAGGGGCGGCCGACGAGCGACGCAGCGTCGAGCCCGGTCCAGACGCTGAACAGTCCCGTCGAGTCGACGACGAGCCCGTCGTGATCGACGACGACGACGGCGCACGGCAACTCCTCGGCGTTCAGCGCCTCCATCTCGTTCTCCTCCGTCCGGACGATCGCTCCGAGATTACCGTGACACTCTGTTTCGACCGCCGCGCTTGGCGCGATACATCGCGGCATCGGCGGCGTCGATCACGTCCTTCGCGGAGGAGCGCGTCGCGATCTCGACGAAACCGCACGATCCGGACACCTGGACGATGCCCTGGTCGGTCTCGATCGGGAGATTGACGAGGTCGACGAGGCGACCGGCGAGTGCGTCGCCGTCGGCGTCGGCCGTTCCCGGGCTGAAGACGACGAACTCGTCGCCCGCCAGCCGGGAGACCAGGTCGGTGGAGCGGCAGGCGCCGGTGAGGCGGTCGGCGACGGTGCGGAGGACCGCGTCTCCTGTCTCGTGGCCGAGACGGTCGTTGATCTGCTTGAATCCGTCGAGGTCGAGGAACAGCACGATCCCGCCCGGCACCGGCGCCGTCGCCAGCGCCGCCTCGATGCGGCCTTCGAGGGAGCGGCGGTTGTGCAGGCCGGTCAGATAGTCGATGAGGGCGAGCTGCGCGAGCTGGGCCTCCCCGTGTCGCTCGAGGGCGCCCGCGATCTCCCGGCCGAGCTCCCGCACCTCCCTCGCGGTCTCGCCCCACGCGAGAGAGCGCCCGCTGACGCTCTCTTTCCATTCCGAGAAGGACCGCCGGGGCGAGAGGGGGGTGTCGCGGTTGTCCGCCGACTGGTCGCCGAGCCAGCGGATCACCTGGGTCGCCTCCACCCGGAACAGCACCAGCACCCCGCGGGGGCCGAGTGAGGCGACGAGCAGGCCGGCGAAGCCGGCGACCAGGCCGGCGAGGCCCGGATGGCTGCGCGCCACCTCATCGGTCTGGAACGCCTCGATGCCGATGGAGTCGAGCAGTTGGCTGCGATCAGTGTGGGGGACGCGCCCGATGCTGCGGCTGACGCCGTCGATCGAGACGATGGCGCCGTCCGCCCGCACCAGCTCGAGCAGCTGACTACCCTGGGCCACGAGGGCGAGGAGCGGGTCGGCCGCCGACGGCAGGGCGCTCAGCAGCACGCCGCGACGGCCCTGGAGGGAGAGGTCGTGCCGGAGTGCGGCGATGGACTCCAGCGCGACCAGCTGCAATGTCATCTGCGCGGCCAGCACCTCGATAGCCCGGCGAAGGAGCACCGGCATGCGCTTCGGTGTGCGGTGGGCGCACGTGATCATCCCGACGAGGCGGCCGTCGTGGATGAGTGAGAACGACACGGTCGAGGCCTGCCCCATGTTCCGCATGAACTCGAGGTGGTGCGGGGAGACCGCGCGCAGCTCGGCCTGGCTCAGGTCCAGGGGCGGCTCCGCGGCATCCAGGGCGACGAGCGGTGTTCCGAGGTCGTCGGTGCTGACGATCGCACGCGAGAGCTTGGTGAGGTAGAGCGCCCGCGCCTGCTGGGGGATGTCCGAGGCGGGGAACCGCAGCCCCTGGTAGGGCTCCATGTCGGTCTCGGCGGCTTCGCCGGCCACCTCGCCGTGCCCGTCCTCGAAGAAGCGGTAGACCATGACACGGTCGAAGCCGGTCATCCGCTTCACCTCCGCAGCCGTCTCGCGGCGCAGGTCGTCGAGCTCGGCGACGAGGCCGAGCCGACGGATGGCCTCCACGACCGAGTACGTCGGCTGACCGGCGATCGCGACCGCCGGCTCCAGTTCGAGCACGATGCGGCCACCGACCAGGTGGGTGATCGCGTCGTACGGCGCCCCGGACAGCTCGACGCGCACCGGGTCCCCCTGCAGCCCGGCCGTGGCGCTCCACTCGATCGTGGGGCTCTGCAGTTCCGAGATCGGGCGGCCGAGCCACTCGCGCGCGTTCTCGCTCGCGACGACGATCTCGAAGGTGGCGGGGTCGACGGCCAGCAGGATCCCGTGCGACTGGATGCGACCGGGTGTGCGGATCGGCTCGCGCACGCACTCTTCGAGTCGGCGGAGTTCCGCGGAGTCCACCGTGCCGTCATCAGCCATCCGGCCAGAATAACTTGCCGATCAGCACTCCAAAACGAAAACGGAAGGTGCACGATTCGACGAGTTTGGCAATCCCCCCGGAGATATTTATGCCCTTCCCGCGCAGCCCCTCGCGCGGATAGCATCCGGCCACCTGGATTCGGCGGAAGAGGTGTCGGGATGGCGCAACGATGGGGTGCGGTGACAGTGCTCGGCGCCGCCCAGTTCGTGATGGTGCTGGACAGCACCGTGATGAACGTGTCCATCTCGACGGTCGTCGCCGACCTGCACACCACCATCGAGGCGATGCAGACGACGATCACCTTCTACACGCTGACGATGGCGGCGTTCATGCTCCTCGGCGCCAAGCTCGGCGACATCTGGGGGCGGCGGCGCGCACTGGTCATCGGATCGATCGTCTACGCGATCGGGTCGGGGACGACGGCGCTGAGCCCGAACATCGGCGTGCTCTTCGTCGGCTGGTCGGTCATCGAGGGCCTCGGCGCCGTGCTCGTCATCCCCGCCATCGCAGCGCTCATCGCGGACAACTACTCCGGCCACGCCCGGGTCACCGCCTTCGCGGTGATCGGCGCGGCCTCGGGTGTCGCCGTCGCAGCGGGCCCGCTGATCGGCGGCTTCCTCACGACGTACGCGAGCTGGCGATACGTGTTCGCCGGCGAAGTGGTCGTCATGGCCGTCGTGCTGCTGTTCAACCGATTCGTCCGCACGGCGGGGGCCACCAGGCCGGTGCGCATCGACGTTCTCTCCGTGCTGCTGTCCGCCGCCGGTCTCGTGTTCATCGTCTGGGGCCTCCTCCAGTCCAAGGTGTGGGGCTGGGTGCTTCCCACCACGGACGTCTCCCTCCTCGGCCTCTCGCCGGTGCCCTTCATCGTGGCGGCGGGCGCCGTGGTGCTCTGGCTGTTCTTCGTTCGCCAGCGCCGCCTGGTGGCGAGCGGCCGGGCACCCCTGGTCGACACGCGGATCCTGGCCCTGCGGCAGCTGCGCGCCGGCGTGGGGAGCATCGGCCTGCAATACACGGTGACGGCGGGGCTGTTCTTCGTGGTGCCGATCTACCTGCAGCTCACCCTCGGCCTCGATGCGCTCTCGACGGGCCTGCGGGTCTTCCCGCTCTCGGTCGCCCTGGTGCTGTTCTCGATCGTCGGCACCGTGCTGGCGCGGCGCGTGCCGACCCGCCGCATCGTGCGCATCGGCCAGCTCGCCCTCGTGGTGGCGAGCCTGGTGCTCCTCGGCTCCGTCGACCCGAAGCTCGACACCTTCGTCTTCGGTGCCGGGATGTTCGTCGCGGGCGCGGCGCTCGGGCTCCTCGCCTCCCAACTCGGAAACGCCACGATGTCGGCCGTCGGGCCGGACGAGCTGAGCGAGGCGGGAGGCGTGCAGGGGGTCTTCCAGAACCTCGGCTCCTCGCTCGGCACGGCGCTGGTCGGGTCGGTGCTCATCGCTGCCCTGTCCACCGCCTTCGCGGGCAATGTCGCCGCGAGCGACCTCCCGCAGGACGTCCAGACGCAGGTGCAGGAGCAGACCAGCCAGGGCGTCGGCGTCATCCCTGTCTCCGGGGTCTCAGCGATCGCGGAGAAGGCGGGCCTCTCGTCGTCGGACAGCGCCACCCTGCAGTCGATCTACAGCGAATCCCAGCTGGAGGCGCTGCGGCTGTCCTTCGCCGCCCTCGCGCTCATCTCGTGCGCCGCCCTCTTCTTCTCCCGCCACCTCCCGACGAGGCTCGAGGAGGAGACCGGCGAGACGGACGACGCGCCGGACGCCGCCGTCAGAGCTTCCTGATCGTCAGCGACTGCTCGGCGAAGCCGCACGCGCCGGCCGCGTCGTGGAGCACCGACCGCGTCACGCCGAGCCCGGTCGCGCCGAAGACGACCTCGGTGTCCAGACCGAGCCACGGTCCGGCCGGCGTGCGGTGGAGGTGCACGGTGAGGTCGACGTTGGGGAACATCCACTCGATGGGGTGGCGCCGCACGGCCACCCCGTTCGCCGTGTCCACCAGCGCGAGCCACGCCGCGACGGGATCGACCTCGACGCCCGCCACGAGGTCGCACGGCGTCGACAACCAGACCGTCGCGCGACCCGGCTCCGGCGGGAGCACTGCGCGCGCGTCGAGCGAGGCGACGTAGCCGCCGCGCCACACGTCCGCCATCGGCCAGCTCACGGCGGCCTCCGGAGAGACGAGCCCCTCGGAGGCACCTCCCGCCACCTCCGCCGTGTCGAACGCCGCGAGCAGCCACGCCCGCGCCTTCACCACGGCACGACCACGGATCACCGCCGTCGCCTCCACCAGCTCGATCGTCCGCCCAGGACGGATCGTCTCGACCGTGAGCTCCACCGGCTCCAGGGCGAGGAACCCCAGGATGTCGTAGCTGATCCGTCCCAGCTGCAGCGGCGGTCCCTGGCGGTCGGCGGCATGACGGAGGATGGCGTGCGCGATCAGCCCGCCGAGCGGGCTGAAATGGATCTCATCGTCCGCCCACGCGCCGCCGGCCCGACGGGTCGGGTCGAACGTCCGCTCGCTCGTCTGCAGGAAGTATGCCGTCGGCGCCAGGGGGTTCACGGTGTCCAGACTAGGCGGTGGTGGGCTCCCCCTCGGCTGCGGCCGGCGCCCGAATGCTCAGGAGGCATTCTCATCGCCGATCACTGCCGGCCCGGAGGATTCGACAGGTACGCGCGGGCCGCTACCGGTCGGCCTCCCGCGGACCGGCCGCCTCGACCGTCCTGGCGACGGCCACCGGCCGGCGGACGGTGCCGCTGGTCGCGTGCAGAGCGGTCACCGGCACGGACGGGGTCCTGGGGCTGCCCGGCGCCTCCGAGAACAGGCGGTAGCCCGCGGCGAGCCGCAGCGCCTCGTCCCGTGTCGAGCAGCCCAGCTTGCGGTACATCGATTGCAGCTGGGACTTGACCGTGTTCGGCGACACATGGAAGGACGCCGCGATGGCGGCAGTGGTGTCGTGCGCCGGAAGGGCGCGGAGTATCCGGAGCTCGCCGACCGTGAGCTGCGGTCGTGCCTTGATGTCGATGCGCTCGAGATCGCCCACCATGCCGTCGAACCCGCGCGGGATGTCCTGCGGGAGGTGCTGCCTGACCAGCTCCACCAGTTGACGCGGCGCTGAGGCGAAGAGACGCCGGCTGTCGCGGCGCGTCCCGACTCTGAGCACCCGCACGGCGGTGTCGCGCAGGAGGCCGCCCGTCGTCGCAAACTCGTGCCAGGCCGAGAGCACCAGCCACTCGGCGTGCGCCGCCGGGCCGAGGGTGCGGTCGGCGCCCAGGGTGCGCAGGAGCCGGGCGGCTCCGTCGACGTCGCCTTCGTGCAGGCCGAGCCGCACGCGAGCGAGCGAGGTCAGGACGCCGGAGCCGTCGCTTCCCGCCAGCGACCGTGCTGCGGCGAACTCCCCCAGCGCGATCAGTGCCTCGATCGAGGCGGCCGCGACGACGTCGTCCGCGAACGACCCCGACTGCGTCGGATGCGCGGCCGCGGCGAGCCGGATCGCCTCCAGCGCCTCGTCGGGCCGATGCCGGGCGAGCAGGGAGCGGGAGCGCGCCAGCAGGGCGAACGGCCAGGTCAGCTCGACGCTGTCGTAGGGCTCCAGGGCCGCGAGCCGCTCGTCGAGGTCGTCCGCGAGCCGCTCCGCGCCGACCAGGGCCGAGGCCGCGCTCTCGGTCGCCCGGGCGGCACTCCGGTGGGCGGGGGTCGCCGGTGGCTGCTTCGCTGCCTCCGCCAGTGCGTTCACGGCGTCGTCGAGCGAGCCGCGCATCGCGTGGGCGAGGGCCATGCGGCCCAGCGCGAGCCGCTCGGCGTCGCGTTGGAGCGCGAACCGGCCGAGCTGTCGCGCGGTGGCGAACTCGACCAGCGCACGCACGGAATCCCCGGCGGCGAGCAGGGTCGACCCGATCTCGTGGTGGTAGTACCAGAGCGGACCGTCGGTGCGCTCGCGCGACTCGACCCGCGTCTGCACGATCCGGTCCTCCAGCCGCCGCGCGTACACGAGAGACGACTCGAGGTCTCCGCTCGACCGGAAGGCGATCATCTGCGCGAGCGCCAGCAGGTCCAGCTCGTCCGGGCCGAACAGCCGTGCCTGATCGGCGCTCACGAGCGGCTTGAACGGCCGCGCCGTGCGCGCGAGCACCGGGGTCAGCGGGTGCAGCAACCGCAGGATCGGGTGGCGCTCCAGCAGCGGGCTCGGCAGCGCGACGATCGTGGAGAGCAGCAGTTCGTGGTGCGAACTGTAGAGGGGCCACACATTGTCGAGCACCGCGGTCGCGATGCTCCCCTGGTTGCCGCCGGCGAGCGCATGCCGCAGTTCACTCTCGGCGCGGTCCGCATCGTTCAGATTCATGTCGTTCCCCTCGTCGGGTGAGGACTGTGGGATCGATCTTCATCACCGGGTGAGCCGCCGGGCGATGAGTGTGCGGTTTCTGCGACGGTTTCTGCGGAAACTGCTCGTCACGCTGTTCCCGCCCGCGCCGCCCGCGAGAGCACGAAGACTCCCGCGACCGCGACCCCACCGGCCGCGATGAAGGCGGCGAAAGCCCAGAGCGGGGCGCCGGAGGCCTCCCCCAGGATGGTGATGCCGAGCACGACGGCGACCGTCGGGTCGATGACGGTCAGACCGGCGACCACGACCTCGGGCCGGTTCCCGGCGTGTGCGCGCTGCACGAAGGCGATGGAGAGGGCGCCCGCCACGCCGATCCCGACGATGCAGCCGATCGTCAGGAGGTTCGTGGCGTCGACGGCGAACGAGTGCAGCTGCAGGGCGGTCTGCACGCGCAGGATGACGGTCTTGCCGAGCGTGGCGACGAACGCCGAGTACACCCCGCCCAACAGCACGAAGAGCACGGGCGGCACCGGGCGCGACCGGCCGGCCACGAGCAGGACAGCGTTCGTGAGCAGCACGAAGGCGAGCACCACCAGCACGGCGATCAGCTCCCCGGCGCCGATGGTGTGCTGCGTGCTGACCAGGGCGGCGACCGTGACGAAGGCCGCGACCCCGACGACACACACGGCGATCGCGCGCAGTTCGGCCCGGGAGGGGCGCCGCCTGCCGACGACGGCGGTGAGCGCGACGGTGAAGACCAGGGCGCTCACGCCGACCGGCTGCACGACGATGAGCGGGGCGAACGCCAGACTGCCCATCTGGAGCACGATGGCTGCGCCCAGCAGCAGGGCGCCGAGGAGCCACGGGCGGTCCCGCAGGAGCCCCAGTGCGCGACCGCCGAGACCACTCGCCCCGGGGCGGTCCGCGGTCTCGGCGACCCCGCGCGCCTGCAGCAGGTTGCCGACGGAGAGCACCAGGGCCGACACGAGCGCCAGCCCGATGCCGAGCAGAGGCTGGGACTCCAGCGGCGCGGTCACCGCGCCCGGCGCCTCCAGGCCGGCAGCACGATCAGGGAGGCGAGGAAGAAGCAGAGCGCCCCGATGAACGTGCCCCCATTCGCGAGCGCACCGTTGACCACGTCACCGTTCGGGAGGATGTACGCGCCGACGGCGGAGACGCCGAAGGCGACGCAGCCGATGAGGTTGACGAGCGCCGACCACCAGGAGGCTTTTCCGGGATCCCAGAGCGGTGCGGTGTGCGAGTAGGCGACGAACACCAGGAAACCGCTCACGAGGAAGGCGACCGACCCGCCCGCATCCGGGTTCCAGACGTAGTGCTCCTGCGCCGTCACCGACTTGGCGCGCAGCGCGGCGGTCGTGCTGATGTTGAACATCACGGTCCCGAACGACTGCGTCGCCGCGGCCAGCCACTCGGCCCGCACCATGCGACCCGGCGCATAGGAGACGGGCACCGCGATGGCGCCGCTCAGGAAGAGCTGGATGAGGCCGGCCGTGGTGAAGAACCACGCGCCGACGAAATAGAGCAGGTTCGACCCGTTCGAGCCGAGCACCTCGCTCAGCCCGGGCGCCGAACCGAGGGCGAACAGCGCCGACCCGATCATGAACAGGGAGCATTGCTTGGTCAGGGTCGGAACGAACAGCCGCCGCGGCGGATCGCTGGCGATGGCCGCTTCGGTCATGGGTTGTCTCCTCGATGGTGTCGGCACGGCGGACGGCGACGGGGAGGGGCCCCCGATGCCCCTCCCGCCCGTCCGTCAGTGGTGGAAGTGGGTCCCCGCGTTCGCCTCGCGGGGCAGCGGGGCGGCGAGAGCGTCCAAGTACGCGACCTCGCCCTTGATGTCGGCGAGCAGGGCGGATGCGAGATCACGGCTGAGGCCGACCTTCACGACGATGCGCTGGAGGATCACGTCGGCCATGTCGTCCGCCATGGGATACGCGGGCACCAGCCAGCCCTTCATCCGCAGCCGATCGGCGAGGTCGTACAGGCTCCACTTGTCGGTGTAGCCGTCTTTGAGCACCCACGCGAAGACCGGGATGGTGTCTCCCTTGCTGATCAGCTCGAAGGGCCCGATCTTCTCGATCTCGCTGGAGAGGTAGGTGGCGACGTCGATCGAGTTCTGCTGCACCCGACGGTAGCCCTCACGACCGAGCCGGAGGAACTGGTAGTACTGCAGCAGCACCTGGGCACCCGGGCGCGAGAAGTTCAGCGCAAGGGTGGGCATGTCGCCGCCGAGATAGCTGACGTGGAAGATCATGCTCTCGGGGAGCACGGCCGTGTCGCGCCAGACGACCCACCCGACGCCGGGGTAGACCAGTCCGTACTTGTGGCCGGAGGTGCTGATCGAGTTGACGCGGTCGATCTGGAAGTCCCACACCAGCTGGGGCTGGCAGAACGGCGCGACCATGGCGCCGGAGGCTCCGTCGACGTGGATCTTCACGTCGAGACCGGTCTTCTCCTGGATCTCGTCGAGCTTCTTCGCGATGGCCACCACGTCGTCGTACAGACCGGTGAACGTCTGACCGAGGATCGCGACGACGCCGATCGTGTTCTCGTCCACGTAGTCCTCGAGCTTGTAGCCGTCGAGGATGATGTGGTCGGGGCTGACCGGCACGTAGCGGGCCTCGATGTCCCAGTAGTTGCAGAACTTCTCCCACACGACCTGCACGGCCGCGGACATGATCAGGTTCGGCTTGTCGGCCGGCTTCTTCTCGGCCGCTCGCTTCTCCTGCCAGAGCCGCTTGAGCGCGAGGCCGCCCAGCATGCAGGCCTCGGAGGACCCGATCGCCGAGGTGCCGATCGTGTCGGCGGTGTCCGGCACGTGCCAGAGATCGGCGAGCATGCGCCAGCAGCGGTCCTCGATCGCCGCGGTGGCCGGGTACTCGTCCTTGTCGATCATGTTCTTGTCGGCGGCTTCGGCGTACAGCTTCTTCGCTTCGTCGTCCATCCACGTGGTCACGAAGGTCGCCAGGTTGAGCCGCGAGTTGCCGTCGAGGATCGCCTCGTCGTGAACGATCTGGTAGGCCGTCTCGGGAAGGCTGGGGCCGTCCGGCATCCGGAACTTGTCGAAGGTGGTGGCTTCGCCCGGACGGACGAAGACGGGGTTGACGCTCAGCGTCGGGTCGACGTTGGTGGACGTCCGGGCAGGGGTGGTGTTGATGGTCACTTGTTCTACTCCTCTATTGCGGCGGGATGGTGAAAGGCACGGTCAGACCTCGACGGGCGGGTACAGGCGGTCCATCGTGTACTGCCTGTTGCGTCGGGCGGCCCAGGTGGAGGCGGCGATGAAGATGACCGTGAGACCGGCCGTCACCGCGATCGCCACCCCGAGCCGGTAGTCGACGCCGCCCAGGATGAGCTGGCGGAGGGCATTGTTGGTGTAGGTCATCGGGTCGATCCAGTTGATGTACTGGAACGGGACGGACGTCGTCGGCACCGGGTAGATGCCGCCGGCCGAGGTCAGCTGGATCATCAGGAACGCGAGGGTCAGCACGCGGCCCACCGCCGGCCCGAGCAGGGCGTTGAACATCTGGATCATCGCCATGAACATGAAGACCATGAGGACCATGAACCCGTAGGTCCCCCACTCGTACTCGGGCTTGATGCCGATGGCGAACCGGACGACGAGGAACAGGATGGTGGCCTGCAGGAAGCCGACGAACACGGTCGGGGCGTACGACGCCAGGACCACCCGGAACGACCCCAGTCCGCGGGCCAGCGGTCGCGACTGGATCGGCGTGAAGAGCATCCACGCGATGATCCCGCCGACGAACAGGGCCAGGCCGAGGAAGAACGGTGCGAACCCGTAGGCGAACGTCTTGGCCTCGTTGTTCGTCTTCTCGTGGAGCTCGACCGGCTGCGCCAGGGCCTTGATGAAGTTGCCCTGCTGCGAGTCGTTCCAGGTGGGGAGCAGTTTGAGGCCGAGCCCGGCGGCGCCCGCGAGCTCGTCGGTCCCGCCGGCGAGCTGCGTGGTTCCGGAGGCGAGCTGGTTCGCGCCGTCCGAGAGCTGAACCAGGCCGGAGCTGAGGGTGTCGGCTCCGGAGCGGAGCTGACTCGAGTCCGACGACGCCGTCGCCAGGTCGCGCTGCACCGCCCCTCCCTCCACGGCCCGCAGCACGACGTTCACACGGCTCTGGGGGTTGTTGAACTCCGTCGCGAGCCGGTCGACGTCGGAGTGGATCGCGTCGAAGAGCCCGCTGACCTCCTGCGACAGCTGCGCCTTCGTGAAGCTCTCCTGCACGCTCGACAGCCGCGTGGCGAGCGCCTGTTCCGCCGGGTCGTCGCTGGAGGCCAGTTCGTCGATGATGCCCTGCAGCTGGCTCTGCGCGGACGCCTGGGCGGAGGCGACACGGTCGAGCGCACCGGCGATGGCGTTGGTGTTCGCGTCGATCCTGGCCACGATCTGGCGGATCTCGTCGCTGCTGATGCCCGATGTCGCGACCGCCGTGTTCACTTTGCCGATCGCGGACTGCACCTTGTCGTCGAGTTCGTCGATCGCGCTCGACAACTGCGCGGAGCCTTCCTTGGCGGTGACGAGATTGGACGCCAGCTCCTGCGCACCGCTGTTCGCCGTCTGCATTCCGGAGTTCAGCTCGTCGACGCTGGCGACCGCTGCCTTGATCTTCGGGATCGCGCCCTTGACGCCCTGCAGCACGTTCTCGAACATCTGCTGCCCGACCTCGGCGCTGACCGTGTTGATCACCTGTTCGGCGGCGTCCTGCCCGATCACCGTCGAGAGGTAGTTGTTGGAGTCGTTGTAGGTGAACTGGAGGCCGGCCGAGCGCGGGTCGTCCGTGGCCGCGGAGGCGACCGAGGCGCTGAAGTCCTTCGGCAGGGTGATGGTGAAGTAGTACTTCCCGTGGGCGAGCCCGTCGACGCCGGCCTTCTCCGAGGTCTCGTGCAGGTCGAGCTGCTTCGACTCGATCAGGCCCTTCACCACCTGCGTGCCGACCTCGAGCTGCTCGCCCTTGACCGTGGTGCCCTGGTCGAGGTTGATGATCGCGACGGGGATCTTGTCGACGTGCCCGAACGGGTTGTAGAACGCCCAGAGGTAGAGCGCTCCGTACATGAGGGGCATGAGGATGATGACGATGAGCGCGAGCCGCGGCATGCGGCCGCGGTAGTAGCGCTTGAAGTCGCTGCCCGGTGCGAATGCGGCGATCATGACTGCAGTGCCTCCTTCTCGAGGTCGGCGAAGTCGCTGAGGTTGGGCACCGCGATCTGCTCGCGGATCCCCTCGCGCGGCTCGACGCCGTTCACGTCGGCGGTGATGACGGTCTGCTCCCGGCCGAGCACGATGAGGCGGTCGAGCAGCTTGCGCGAGCTCTCGATGCTGGCGAGGTTGTCGACGCCCCCGACGACCAGCAGCGGCGGCCGGGCGACGTTGGCGAGCGCGATCCGCAGCAGGGCCGACGTCAGCTCGGGCAGTTCCTCCACCATCGCCTCCATCGCCGGCAGCCCGAGGTCGCCGAACACCGGTCGCGCGATCCGTTCGAGATCGTCCGACGTCGCCGGATTCACCCAGCGGTACCAGGGCGCGCTCCAGCGGAGCTGCTCCGTCACGACGTCCCTGACCCGGATGGTCTGGCCGATCCCGTCGACCTCGTCGATGTCCGCCATCGCCGCTCGCACGAACAGCCGATGCGCGTCGTCCACGTGGCCGAAGGCCGTCAGGGTCCCGGTCGTGGGCTTCATCCTCCCGGCCAGGGTGAGCAGCAGCGAGGTGCGCCCGCGGCCACCGGACCCGACGAGCACGGTCACCCCGCCGGCGCGGACGGTCAGGTCGACCGGGCCGTAGATGTGGCCCCAGCTCGCCGCGACGCCGATCTGCTCTGCGTCGAGCAGGACCTCGCCCGGCGCAGGCGGGCGGTCGTCGGGGACGACGTCCGGCGTCCCGGTCTCGTACTCCTCCGTGGGCTGCGACACGGTCTTCTCCTCTGGGTTCGGTTCGTCGGGGGCGGGTCGGTGGGTTCGGGGCATCGTGGGCCGGGGCGGTCGCCGCGGTTCAGAGGATGTTCTTGACGATCTGGCCGTTCTTGACGATGAGCGCGAAATTGGTGTCGGGGTCGCCGATCACCGACAGATCGGCGAGGGGGTCCCCGTCGACGAGGATGAGGTCGGCCCACGCCCCCTCCGCCACCACGCCGAGCTTTCCGCCGCGGTAGGTGTTGCGCTCCCCGGCCAGCTCGAAGAGCGAGGCATTGCCCGAGGTCAGCATCTTCAGGGCGTCCGCGTTCGTGTAGAACTCGCCCAGCCGGGCGGCCATCGCACTCTGCCGCGGGGCCGCCTGGGGCTCGAGCAGGAGGTCGGTGCCCCACGCGGTCTTCACGCCGTGCTTCTTGGCCCAGTCGTAGACCTGCTCGGTCCCGTTGCAGATCTCGGTGTTCTTGGCGGCGCGCACGGGATCGGGATAGTGGTGGTCGTCCTCCGCGAACGGCTGCATCGAGAGCCAGACGCCGGCGTCGGCGATCTTCGCGACCGTCTCCTCGTCGGCGAGGTGGCCGTGCTCGATCGACGCGACGCCGGCATCGATGGCGCGCGCGATGCCGGCGGGCGTGTAGACGTGCGTCGCGACGTACGTGCCGTAGTCGGTGGCCGCCTGCACGGCGGCGCGGATCTCGTCCGGGGTGTACTGGAGGGTGTTCAGCGGGTCGTACATGGACGCCGCCCCACCGCCGAGGGTCAGCTTGATCTGCGTCGCGCCCTGCTTGAGCTGTTCGCGCACCGCGGCGAGCACCCGCGGCACCCCGTCGGCGACGCGGGTGAAGTGGATGTCCTCCGTGCGGCTGGGCGTGCCGCCGAACTCCTCCGGGACGTCGTACACGAACGAGAAGTCGGCGTGGCCGGAGGTCTGCGAGATCATCGCTTGGCTGGGGAAGATCCGCGGGCCCTCGAAGACCCCGCGGTCGATCAAGGCCTTGACCGGCGCGGTGTCGCCGCCCATGTCGCGCACCGTCGTGAAACCGCGCAGCAGCATCCGCTTCGCCTCGGCGATGGTATTGCCGTACAAGGTCCCGGTCGGCCCCTGCAGGAACTCGATCATGCTGTTGGCGTTCCCCATCAGGTGCACGTGCGCGTCGCTCAGTCCCGGCATCAGGAAGCGGCCTTTGCCGTCGAACTCGACGACACCGTCCGACGCGTCGCCGGCGACCGGCGAGCTCGAGACGGCGACGACGTGCGGGCCCTCGACGAGCACATCCACGTTGTCCTGAGTGCGGTCGCTCACGCCATCGAAGAGACGGACATTGCGGATGATCATTCGCTGCGGAGCATGCGTTTCTGTCGTCATGCGGCCGACACTAGGGGGCGGTCAGAGGCCCGCACGGGGGTCCGCAGGATATTTCGCCCGGCCGGTCATCCCCCCGCTCACCCCCGGATTAACCCGCCGATAATCCCCGTCGCGAGCCGTCGCGATGTGTGGCTAGGGTCCCGTCGCGTGAACCTCGTCGACGACGCGCTGGCCGAGGAGGAGTTGCGCCGCGCGCTCTCCTCCGGACGGCCCGAGGCCATCGCCCAGACGGCGATGGCGAACATCTGGCCGCTCTACACCGGCCGCTTCTCCCTGCTGATCCAGGCGATCGAGGGACTGCCGAGCGCCGTGCTCGACCGCTATCCGGTGCTGCGCGCCGTGCACCGCATGACGCCCGTGCTGGCGAGCAGCACGCGCCCGTTCAAACCGCTGCTGTACGCCGACTCCTCACGGGCGATGTCGACCGACGAGCTCGACGTCCTCACCCTGGCGCAGATGGTGTCGTTCCGGTTCAGCGGCGATGTCGCGGCAGCGGTGGTGTACGCGCGGCGCCTGCAGGAGCGGCTCGCGCAGGCCCCCGTGGAATCGCGGGAGCGGGTGGACGGGCCGCTCTGGTTCTACCACCACCAGATCGGCTCGACGCTGCTCGCTGCGGGCGACTCGGCCCGCGCCCTGCAGGAGCTCGCGACGGCCCGCCAGCTCGGCCGCATCTCGGGCCGGCGCTACGCCGAGCGCATCGCACTCGGGCGGATGGCGCTCGCCCACGCCGTGCGAGGCTCCCTCGACGAAGCCGAGCTGGCGCTGGCCCGGCTCGCCGGACTGCCGGAGCCGTCCGAGGCGCACGCGAGCGCGAGCGCGATGACCGAGCGCGCGGCCGCGGCACTGATCGCAGTGGAACGCCTCACCGACGACACCGACGACCTGCTGGCACGTCTCGAGGCGTACGACAGCATCGAGCTCAGCTGGCCGTTCGCCCTCCTCGCCCGCACGCGCTGCCTGCTGGCACGGCAGCGGCCCGACGACGCATTGGAGGCCGTGCGGCTCGCGAGCGACGCGCATCCGAGCCAGCACGGCTCGTTCGCAGCCGACGTGATCGGCGCCGCCTCGATCGAGGCCCAGCTGGCCGCCGGCGACCCGGCGCAGGCGCGCCGCCTCGCCGAGCTGCGCGACCGATCGGGCGTCCTGACGACGCTGGCCGCGACACGGGTGGCGCTGGAGGACTCCCGCCTCGACGTCGCCGAAGAGGCCGTACGGGGACTCACCGCCGACCCCGCGCTGGGCCCGGGCCACCGCCTCGAAGCCCTGCTGTTCGGTGCGTGGGCCCAGACCGCCCGAACCGATGAGCTCGACGGAGCGACCGCCCGGCGGATCGTCCGCCTCGTCCTGGGCGGCGACGCCCGGCGGCTGCTCGCGACGATGCCGTCCCGGCTGATCGTGCTCGCCCGTGCCGAGGTCGAGAGCGAGGACGAGGGCACCGCATTCGACGCGGCGACCGCAGAGCTCGGACACGTCGAGCTCTCCCGGCGCCCGGTGCTGACTCCCGGCGAGCTCCGGGTGCTGGGCATGCTCCCGGCCACCCCGACGACGCGGCAGATCGCCGACGACCTCCACCTCTCCCCCAACACGGTCAAGTCGCAGCTCACCTCGCTCTACCGCAAGCTCGGCTGCTCGACCAGGGACGACGCGATGCGCATCGCCGCACGCTTCCAGCTCCTCGGCGCCACGACCGAGGGGCGGCCCGAATGAGCGAGCGCGCGGCGCCGGCCGGTTCGCACCGGACGGTACTGATCGACCGGCTCCGCGGGGCCCTGGCGGCCCTCCGCCCCTCCCTCGTCACCGGGGCCGATGCGCAGAGCGACTCCGGTGTCACCGGGATGCTCGGCCAGCTCGGGGCCGCTGCGCTCGCCTCCTCGAAAGCGACGAGCGACGTCGAGGAGACCCTGCGGCGACTGGCCGTCGTGTACGACCGCCCCGAGCTGCGGATCTTCGTGCTGCCCACCCTGGTGCTCATCGAGGACCCGGCGGCGACGCCGTCGCAGACCTCGATCTTCCCAGCCGATGGAGGCACGCTCCGGCTCGACCAGGCGGGCGCCATCGACAGGCTCGCCCGCCGTGCCCTCGACGGGCGCCCCGACCCCGACGACGTGCTCGCCACGGTCACGACGATCCGGACGAGCGGGCCGCGTTTCGGCCCGGTGCTCACCGTCCTCGGCTACACCCTCCTCACCTTCGGATTCGGGATGGTCCTCAACCCCACCATCGCGGCGCTCCCCGTCTACCTCGTGCTCGGGGTCGCCGTCGGCACGATCGTCGTGCTCGGCAGCCGCATCCCGACGCTGTCGCTCGTGCTGCCCGTCGCAACGGCCTTCCTCGTGACGCTCGTCGTGTCGCTGGGCGTCATCCCGCTGGCCGGCGGCGACGACGTCGTGCGGCTCGTCGCCCCCTCGCTCGTCTCCTTCCTGCCCGGGCTGACGCTGACCATCGCGGCCGTCGAGCTCACCTCCGGCCAGGTCATGGCGGGGGCGAGCCGGCTCGTCTACGGGGTCGCGCAGCTCGGCCTGCTCGCCTTCGGCGTCTTCGCCGGGATCTCGGTCGCCGGCACGTCCCCGACCGCCAGCGGCGGTGTCGAGCAACTGGGCGTCTGGGCACCCTGGGCCGGACTCGTCCTGGTCGGTCTGGGCTACTACCTGTACTCGGCCGCGCCGCGCGGGTCGCTGCTCTGGATCCTGTACGCCCTCGTGGTCGCGCACGCCGCCCAGCTTCTCGGCGCGCTCCTCGTCGGCGCCGAACTCTCCGGGCTGTTCGGGGCGCTCATCGTCATCCCCGCCGTCGGACTCGCGGGGCGGATCCGGCGCGCCCCGTCGACCGCGATCATGCTGACCTGCGCCTACTGGGTGCTCGTGCCGGGGTCGATGGGGTTCATCGGGCTGAGCGAGGTCGCCTCCGGCACCGCGGGCGCGACCAGCACCATCCTGCGCACCTTCGGCTCCCTCATCGCGATCGCGATCGGCATGGTGCTCGGCGCCGGGTTCAGCCGCGACGTCGTGGCTCTCGCCCGCGGCTGGCGGCATCCGCGCCGCTGAGGCGCGATATTCGGTATTCGGTCCACCGTCCCGCGATGCTTCACTGGAGAGGAGAAGCCGGACGGGAAGGAGGCCGCCGTGACCGCAGGAGACGGGGCGTGGGCCGCCGTGGCACCGCTCGACGAGCTGCGCGTGCGCGCGCGGGGAGCCGACGCCGCGCAGGCCAACCCCGAACTCGCGGCCTACCTCGACGCGGCGGGGCTGCACATCGCGCGGCTCGACGAGGCGGAGGAACTCACGCTGCGCATGACACGCTTCCCCGAGCTCAGCTTCGCCCACCTCCACGCGCCCGCCGCGCGGGTCGAGTGGACGCGCGACGCCGAAGCGCACGGCCGAACGGCCATCGTCCTGTGCACCAACGGACGGCTCACGGTCGAGTCGTCCGGCGCCGTGCTGCATCGCCGGCCCGGGATGTTCCTCCTCCCTCCCGGCGACGACCCGGTGACCTTCGAGACGCGGGCCCCGCTCTCCGAGCTGCTCTGCATCACCGCGCCGGCCGCCCTCGTCGCGGGACTCGAGCTCGCACCCCACAGCACCCCGCGTCCCCCGCTGTCGCCGAGCGCGCTCACCCCTCTCTACGCCTTCGCCACCTCCCTCAGCGGCGGCTCGGCGAGCGGCGCGATCGCCCCGCTGCGCTCCGCGGCGATGGAAGTCGCCCGTGCCCTCGCCCGCCTCATCGCCGAAAGCGACCCTGGTGAGCTCACCCCCTTCACGCGTGCGATGCGCCTCATCGACGAGGGCTACGCCGACCCGCGCCTCTCCGTCCCGCGGCTGGCCCACATGATCGGCGTCTCCGAACGCAGCCTCCAAGCTGTCTTCGCCGCCGAGGGCACGAGCGTCGCGAAAGAACTCCGCGCGACCCGCGCCCGCGCCGCTCGTGAACTCCGCCGGGCCCGCCCCCACGCCCCGGCCCACCAGATCGCCACGGCCGCCGGCTTCGGCTCGGTGTCGTCGTTGTACCGGGCGATCGACGGGGAGGCGGAGCGGGCGGGGTGACGGAGGACCAGGAGCTCAGGGGCGAGCCGCGCTCGGACAGGGCTCGCCGGATACTCAATTCATGAGCTGCACCCGGTGATCTCCCAGCCCGCGTAAGAATGCGGAAAGAAACGGGCGTCATCGTGGAGTCATGAGCGAGATCTGGACCACCACGGCGGCAGCGCCGACCCGGCGAGCGCGCTCGGCGCGCGCCGCGGCCGCGCGGCACCGGCGCGACGCACGCATCGTGCGTGTGGTGCTCACCGCGAGCGTGGTCGCGGTGCTGGCCATGTGGTGGCTCAGCGTTCCGGCGACCTTCGCTTCCACGCCGGCGAACGCCCTCACCTCGATCGGTGAGCTGAGCGGGATGGTCGGGGCTCTGCTGGTCTGCGCCCAGGTGCTGCTGATCGCGCGCGTCCCCTGGTTCGAGAACGCGGTCGGGCTGGACCGGCTCTTGTCGTGGCACCGCTCGCTCGGAACCTCGGTGATCCTCCTGGTCGTCGCGCATGTCGTCTTCCTGGTGCTCGGGGGCGAGCTGATCAGCCGCAATCCGCCGTGGACCGAGTTCGTCTCCGTCCTGCAGTCGTATCCGGACATGCTGACGGCGCTGGCCGGCACGATCGCCTTCCTCGCCGTCGGGCTGAGCAGCGCGCGCCTCATCCGCGCGAAGCTGTCCTACGAGGTCTGGTACTGGCTCCACCTGACGACGTACGTCGCGATCTTCCTGACCTTCTCCCACCAGCTGAGCGGCGGCGCGCACTTCGTCTCGAACCCGGTCAACCGGGTCCTCTGGATCGCTCTGTATCTCGGGACGGCCTCCGCCGTCCTCACCTGGCGCTTCATCCTCCCGACGCTGGACGCCTGGCGCGGCCGGATGCGCGTCGTCGCGGTCGTTCCGGAAGGCCAGGGCATCAACAGCGTCTGGCTGGCGGGCCCGCACGTGGACCGGCTCGGCGTGCGCGGCGGCCACTTCCTCCTGTTCCGGTTCCTCGCGTGGGGCCATCTGGGCACCGCGCACCCGTACTCGGTGTCCGCGGTCCCTGCCGACGGGCATCTGCGGATCACGGTCGGGGCGCTCGGCGACCACACACGACGCCTGCCCGCACTGAAACCGGGGACGCTGGTCTTCGCGGAGGGGCCGTTCGGGCATTTCACGGCCGACCGCGCGAGCCGCGCCCGCCTCCTCCTGGTCGCGGGAGGAGCGGGCATCGGGCCGATCCGCGCCCTCGCCGAAGAACTGGTCGCCCGCGGTGGCCACCCCCTCGTGCTCTACCGGGTCAGCACCAGGGAGCAGCTGGCCCTCCTCGGCGAGCTGCAGAGGATGCCCGGGGTCGAGGTGATCCCCCTGGTCGGGCGGCGTGCCGAGCTCGGCTACGACCCACTCGGCGCCGGCTCCCTCGGACGCATCGTCCACGACCTCCACGAGTGGGAGGCGTTCATCTGCGGGCCCGAATCCATGGCTGCGAACGTGGAGGCGTCGCTCCGTGAGCTGGGGATGCCGCAGCGTTTCATCCACCGAGAAGAACTGAGCATGTCATGAACGGCAAGTCCTGGCGCGGGACCGTCCTCTTCACCGTGATCCTGGTGGTCATGGGAGC
The DNA here is from genome assembly GCF_020521355.1 of Leifsonia sp. LS1. Taxonomy (NCBI): domain Bacteria; kingdom Bacillati; phylum Actinomycetota; class Actinomycetes; order Micrococcales; family Microbacteriaceae; genus Leifsonia; species Leifsonia sp. LS1. The sequence continues at coordinate 99,346 of NZ_BPER01000003.1, read as the reverse complement.
GACGGTCGGCCTGAAACTGTACGGCGTCGGCGAGCAGACGACGGCATCGGCAACCGCCGCCGCGGGCACGACGTCGCGCGGCACGAGCAGTTCGGCCCCGACGTCGACTCCGGCGCCGTCGAGCACTGCCACCGCATCCGGGACGCCCTCCGCATCCGCGACGCCCGCGAGCACCGAGGTCACCGGTTCGGCCGTGGACACCCGTTACGGACCGGTCCAGGTGAAGGTCACCTTCAGCGGATCGACGATCACCGCGATCGACGCCGTGCAGTATCCGAACGGCAGCGGGCGCGATGTCGAGGTCAACCAGCAGGCCCTCCCCGTGCTGCAGCAGGAGGCGCTGGCCTCCCAGTCCGCGAACATCGACACGGTCTCGGGAGCCACGTACACGTCCGAGGGCTACATCCAGTCGCTCCAGTCGGCGCTCGACCAGCGATGAGGCACCTCGAGACCGTCATGGGCATCCCGATGTCGGTCGACGTGCGTGACGACCTGGACGCCGCACCGGCGGTCGAGGCGGCGTTCCGCGCCCTCCGGGAGGCCGACCGGCGGTTCAGCACCTACCGATCGGACAGCGAGGTGAGCCTCCTGAATGCGACGCGATCCGACGCCGCGGCCGGGAGCGCCGACCTGCGCGAGGTCGTCGCGCTCGGGCTGGCGATGAGCGAGGCGTCCGGCGGTGCCTTCCGGGTGCGCGGGCCCGACGGTCGCTGGGATCTCGACGGCGTCGTGAAGGGCTGGGCGGCGGACCGCGCGGCCCGCACCCTCACCGCGTCGGGCATCGGCCACTTCTGCCTCAACGCCGGGGGCGATGTCGCCGTGTCGGGGAGTCCGGGCGAGGGGAGGCCGTGGAACGTGGCCGTGCGCAGCCCGGAGAGCCCGGCCGGAGTCCTCGCGGTGCTGTCCGTCACCGATTCGGGCGTGGCGACCTCCGGGGCGTACGAGCGCGGCGCCCACATCGTCGACGGCCGATCCGGGCGGCCGGCCTCCGGGCTGCGGAGCGCGACCGTCGTCGCCGACGACCTCACCACCGCGGATCTGCTGGCGACCGCGGTCTTCGCCCTCGGCGAGGAGGGCCTCCCCTGGGCGCTCGCGCACGGCGCGCGCGGCGTGCTCGCCGTCGCGGCGGACGGGCGGCTCCTGGGGCAGGGCGCGCTGGACTTCGCGCCGCCGGGGAGCGGACGGTGACCTCGTGAGCGTGCCGGTGCCGTCCGTGCCCGACTCCTATACTGCGGACATGGACGGCAGACACCGGGTGCTCGTCGCCGAGGACGACAGCCGGCTCGCGGGGATGCTCGAGGTGCTGCTCGACTCGGACGGGTACGCGGTCGAGATCGCGCGCGACGGCCAGCGCGCCCTGCACCGCGGGCTCACGGGGGCGTTCGACGCCATCGTGCTCGATCGCGGCCTCCCCGCGGTCGACGGGCTCGGGGTGCTGCGCGGGCTGCGCGGCGGCGGGATCACGACGCCCGTCCTCATCCTGTCGGCTCTCGGCACTCCCCCCGACCGGGTCGACGGGCTCGACGCGGGGGCGGAGGACTACCTGTCCAAGCCGTTCGACGTCGACGAGCTGCTCGCGCGTGTCCGGGCCCTCATCCGGCGCACCTCCTCCGTGCTCCCGACGGTGCGGTTCCCCGGCGGCCGGCTGGATGCGGCAGGTCGCACCGTCACCCTCGACGACGGCTCGAGGACACTTCTCTCCGACCGCGAGGCCGGGCTGCTGGAAGTGCTCGCCCGCCGCCCGCACCAGGTGTTCTCGCGCGCCCTCCTCCTCGACGAGGTGTTCGCGGACGCCGACGACCCGGGAGTGGTCGACACCTACGTCCACCACCTGAGGCGCAAGTTCGGCCGCTCGCTCATCGAGACCGTGCGCGGCGTCGGGTACCGGATGGGCGCGCTCTCGTGAGAGACGACGGCCGGCGCGAGCTGCGGTCCGCCTCGCGGCGGCTGGCGGTGCAGTTCGCTGCGATCATCGTCGCCCTCTTCGTCGTCCTGGGCGTCGTCGTCTATGGCGTCGTGTCGGCGGGTCAGGACGAGGCTGCGCATCGAGCGCTGTCCGACGCGTCGATGGTGGACTCCGTGCACGACGCTCCGCGCGACCTGCTCGTCACGGTGGTGTCACCGGTCGGACGGGAGAGCTCGCCCGACCTGCCCGCCGGCCTCCCGGACGAGAAGGCCCTCGCGGCGATCCAGCAATACGGCGGCTCCCGGCTCGAGACGATCTCGGCGGGCGGCGAGAGCTTCCTCACCCAGACGGACGTGCGCCGCGGGAAGGTCGTGCAGGTCTCGTACGGTCTCGGCGAGCAGCAGGAGGAACTGAACCGGCTCCTGATCGCCCTCGTGACATCGGGGGCCGTCGCCGCCGTCGCCGCCGCCGCGCTCGGCCTGCTGCTGGCGCGCCGGGCCATGCGCCCGATGGCGGACGCGCTCGCGCTTCAGCGTCGATTCGTGGCGGACGCCGGGCACGAGCTCAGGACCCCGCTCACCCTGCTCAGCACGCGCGCGCAGCTCCTCCGGCGTCACCTGGGCCCGGACGCGCACCCGCTCGACGGCGAGCAGCTGCGGGCGGGACTGGACGAGGTGGTCGACGACAGCCGGGCACTGACCGAGATCGTCGAAGACCTGCTGATCGCCGCCGACCCGCGGCAGAGCGCACCGCGCGAAGGTGTCGACCTCGGCGCCCTCGCGGCGTCGGTCGCCCGGGCGGCGGAGGGCCGCGCACAGGACGGTGGGATCACGATCGCCACCGAGACCTCACCGGACGCCGTCGTCACGGGCGCACCGGTCTCGCTGCGGAGGATGATCGTGGCCCTGGTGGACAACGCCCTGGACCACGCGCGCACGCAGGTGCGGATCGACGTGCGGGTCGCGTCTGCGGAGGTCGTGCTCGCCGTGTCGGACGACGGACCGGGATTCGCGGAGGACCGGGTGGGGCAGGCGTTCGACCGCTTCGCCTCGTCGCGGGCGGACGCCGACGGCGACCGCGGGCGCCACTACGGTCTCGGACTGGCGCTCGTCGCGGAGGTCGTGGAGCGGCACGGCGGGCGGGTGTCGGCCGCGAACAGTGCGACAGGCGGCGCCGAGCTCACCGTCCGCCTGCCCCGGGCGCGCGCCTGAAACGACGACGGTCGACGCGCTGCCGCGCGGAGCCGCAGACGGGGGCCCGATCTGTCGACCGGGCCCCCGCTGCTAGGTGGCGTTTTCACACCGTTCCGAACGATAGGCCGGCGTGCCGACTTCCGTACCGGGTTGACTCGCGGGCCCGAGCGGGATTCGCTTCCGCTGCTCACACCACGTCGTACGTCAGGTGCGTCGCCGTCGAGGTGACCAGGACCTCCCGCTGCCGCAGCGCACGTGTCGGTCCGCCGGTGAACAGGGGCGTGCCCGCGCCGAGGATGAGGGGCGACAGGTGGAGGCTCACCGTGTCCACCAGCCCTGCGGCGATCGCGGAGCCGATGAGGGCGCCGCCGCCCATGAGGACGACGTCGAGGTCGGCGCCGCGGGCCGTGGAGGCCGCCTCGGCACGGGCGCGCGCGGTCGCGACCGCGTCGGCGAGTCCGGTGGTCGCGAAGGTCCAATCGAGCCCGGTCAGCCGGACCTCCGCCGGCGGCGTGGTCGTCACCACGATGAACGGCGGCTTCCCGACCTCGGCGGCGCCGTAGCCGATCTCGTCATTCCAGCCTCCCGGGCCGTCGATGATGTCGAAGAGGTGCCGGCCCATGACGACCGCGCCCGACCGCTCGGTGGAGCGACGGATGATCCGCTGGTCGTCCGGGTCGTCCGAGAACGCCCAGGCGTGCAGCGGCTCACCGCCGGTGCCGAGGCCGTTGCCGGGCCCGGCGTCCGGTCCGGTCACGAAGCCGTCGAGCGAGATGGTGATGTCGGCGACGACGCGGGTCATGGCGTCTCCCCCTCCAGCAGCAGGTCGTCGAGCTTCTCGTAGCCCTCGCGCACGCCGTACTCCATGCCGGAGGCGATCATGGCGTCCAGGGCCTCCTTCGACGTCATCACGGAGCGGCCCACGAGGCGGGTGCGACCGTCGGGGAGCGCCTCGAACCGCAGCCGGTCGAGGCTCACCTCCCCCGGCGCGCCGAGGAACTCGAACGTCTGGATGATCAGCTCGTTCTCGATGACCGTGTGGATGACGCCGCGGAACCCGTAGGTGCCCTCGGCGTCGGTCTGCTCGAAGCCGTATCCTCCGCCGGTGCGGAAGTCCCAGTGGGTGATGACCGTCTCGAGGGCGCGCGGCCCGATCCAGCGCTTGTAGAGCTCGGGATCGGCGTGGGCCTCGAAGACGGCCTCGACGGGCGCGTCGAACTCCCGGGTGAGATCGGCGTACGACGTTCCGGGTACGACATCGATGACGACGGGATTGCTCATGACTCCTTCTCCTTCGTTCTTTCTGGTGAGAGCAGGGTGTCGAGGCGCCGATAGCGGGCCTCGGCCTCCAGCCGGTACCGGTCGATCCACGACGTGAGCCGCTCCAGTGCGGCCGCGTCGAGGTGCACGGGGCGTCGCTGAGCCTCCCGCGTGCGCCAGACCAGGCCGGCCGACTCCAGCACGCCGATGTGCTTCGACACCGCCTGGAGGGTGATGTCGAAGGGTTCGGCGAGTTCGCCGACCGTGGCCGGGCCGCGACTCAGGCGGGCGACGATCGCCCGGCGGACGGGGTCCGCGAGTGCGGCGAACGCGGCGTCGAGGGCGGCGTCGGAGCCGATTGCTCCTGCTTTATCAATCATTTTGTTTATCAACCTTTCGGTTGAATAAAGACTACAGGTCCTCATGGAGGGAGTCAAGAGATCGTCATGCCCGCTTCCTGAAGAACACCCGACGGAGTTCATTCTCCGTGCGCCTCGCGGTCTCCACGAAGCTGCGGCGCGGGTAGTACGCCAGGTTCTCGGTCATCCTCTCGTGCGTGTACAGACGCACCTCCGCCACTCCGGCCTCCCGCGCCCCGGCAATCCGCTCTTCGCTCCCGACCGCCGGCGCGCCATACTGACCCCATGAGCCAGACCGGATCCCGCACGGGAGAGAACTCCTTCGTCACCTTCCTCAAGCGCCGGTGGCTCGCCATCGTGCTGATCGTGCTGCTGGCGATCGTCGCCATCCAGAACGCGTTCGGCGGCGACAAGGCCACCTTGTTCGCCCTCTGGGGCAAGCTCGTCATGCCCACCTGGGCTCTCGTGCTGATCGTGTTCGTCGTGGGGGCGATCGTCGGCTGGGTGCTGGCGCGCAACCGGGCGGCGCGTAAGGGCTGACGACGCCCGATCCGGTCGGGTCACGCGTCCAGCAGCGCCTCCGACCGGATTGAGCGGCCGCAGCGCTGAATCGGATCGCCGCGCACTGTTGGACTTCCCCGCCCGGAAGGGCGAATCTGGACGCATGGCCTACGAACCCGCCCCGAACCGCTACGACCGCATGCCCTACCGCCGCACGGGACGCAGCGGACTCGACCTCCCCGCCCTGTCGCTCGGCCTCTGGCAGAACTTCGGCGACGACCGCCCCATCGAGACACAGCGCGCGATCGTCCGGCGGGCTTTCGATCTGGGCGTGACGCACTTCGACCTCGCCAACAACTACGGGCCGCCGTACGGCGCGGCCGAGATCAACTTCGGCCGGATCCTGCGGGAGGACCTCGCGCCGTTCCGCGACGAGCTCATCGTCTCGTCGAAGGCCGGGTGGGACATGTGGCCGGGTCCGTACGGGCAGGGCGGCGGCAGCCGCAAGTACGTGCTGGCGAGCCTCGACCAGTCGCTCGCGCGCCTGGGCCTCGACTACGTGGACATCTTCTACTCGCACCGGCCCGACCCCTCCACCCCGCTCGAGGAGACCATGCAGGCACTCGACACGGCGGTGCGCAGCGGCAAGGCGCTCTACGTGGGCATCTCGTCCTACGGCCCGGAGGAGACGCGCCGCGCCGCCGAGATCCTCCGGGAGCTGGGCACGCCACTCCTCATCCACCAGCCGTCGTACTCGATGCTGAACCGCTGGATCGAGACGGAGGGGCTGCTCGACGCCGCCGGAGAGCTCGGCGTCGGTGTCATCGGCTTCACCGCCCTCGCGCAGGGGATGCTGACGGACAAGTACCTGAACGGCGTACCCGAGGGCTCCCGCGCCTCCGCCGCCGGCTCGTTCGACCAGAACTGGCTCACCGACGAGGCGATCGGGCGGCTGCGCGCCCTGAACGACATCGCGGCGTCGCGCGGGCAGACCCTCGCCCAGCTCGCGCTGGCCTGGGCGCTGCGCGACGACCGCGTGACCTCGCTCGTCATCGGCGCCAGCAGCGTCGCCCAGCTGGAGCAGAACGTGGGCGCGCTCGACTGCCTCGACTTCACGGACGAGGAGCTCGCGGCGATCGACGAGCACGCCGTCGACGCCGGCGTGGACCTGTGGGCGGGGGCGCGGCGCGGGGAGGCCTGATGGGCAGTCCGCAGTCTGCGGTCCGCGGTCCGCGGTCCCACCGTTTCCGGCGAGCGCACCGGAGATGCTCAGGTGCACCCGGGAAGAATGACAGATGTGAGCACCTGCATCCCGTTCCCGGTCGATACTCGATGTTCTCTGGTTGACTGCCCGCAGTTCTCTTCCGACGGATAGAGTGCGGGGGCTGTGGGCGTGACCACGATCATCGAGACCGAACGGCGCGCGGGCGTCGAACCGCTGGCGGCGGTGCGTCCGTGGACGATCGCGATCGCCTTCGGCCTGGTCGCCACCGCGGTCAGTGCCGCGGGCAGCTGGATCCCGTCGCTCTGGGGCGACGAGGCGGCCAGCATCATGTCGGCCCGACGCCCCGTCGGCAGCCTGATGGACATGCTCTTCCACGTGGACGCCGTGCACGGCCTGTACTACCTGGGGCTGCACGGGTGGATCCGGCTGGCGGGCGAGAGCCCGTTCGCCATCCGGTTCCCGAGCGCCGTCGCGATCGGTTTCGCCGTCGCGGCCATCACCCTCCTCGCAGGGCGGCGTGGAGGCCCGACGGCGGCGATCGCCGCGGGCGTCGTCGGCACGGTGCTGCCCCGCATGACCTACGCCGGGGAGGAGGCGCGCTCGTTCGCCTTCAGCGCCGCGGCCGCCGCGTGGCTGACCCTGCTGCTCGTCTGGCTCGTCGACGGGCGCGGCCGCACCGTGCCGGACCGCACCAGGCGGACCTGCTGGATGCTTTACGCCGCGGGGATGGCCGTCGCGTCGTACCTCTTCCTCTACATGATCGCCCTCGCGGCCGGGCACCTCGCGCTGCTCCTGCTCGCCCGCGCGTCGAGACGCACGGTGCGGGCCTGGCTGCTCGCGATGCTCGGCACCGGCGTAGCCATCGCGCCGATCGCGCTGCTCGCCTTCTTTGAGCGACGGCAGATCGGCTACCTCGGCTCGCAGCCACTGGACCCGAGCACCCTGCTCTACGTCCCGTGGTTCGGCACACCGTGGGTGGCTGCGGTCGCCTGGGCGCTCATCGTCGTCGCGGTGACTGCCAGCATCCTCACGTGGCGCAGGGCCGGTCTCCGGCTCCGCGTGGGCGTGCCGGTGACCGCCACCAGTGTCGGCGTCTGCTGGCTGATCGTCCCGACCGGCGTGCTGCTGCTCGCGAACCTCGTCTTCCCGCTCTACACCGCGCGCTACTCCACATTCGCCGCCCCGGCCGCCGCCCTGCTCGTCGCCGAGGGCGTGCTCATGCTCGGCCGCTGGATCGGGCGCGGCGACCCGCGCCGCGCGTTCGTCGCCGGTGGGATCGGCCTCGTCGGCTTCGTCGGCGTCTGCGCGCCCGTCTACCAGCTGCAGCGCGGGCCGTACGCGAAGAACGACAGCGACTGGTCAGAGGTGAGCGCCGCGATGGGCTCGCTCGCCCAGCCGGGTGATGCGGTGGTGTTCGACGAGTCGACGCGGCCCTCCCAGCGCCCGCGGCTCGCGATGCACACCTACCCCGCCGGATTCGTGAACGCGCGCGACGTGACCCTCGAGATCCCGTACGCGCAGAACATCGGGTGGGCCGATCGCGCCTACGGCGTCGCCGACGCGGCCGCCATCGGGCGCTTCGACGGCGTGCACCGGGTCTGGCTGGTCGAGAACGACATCGACGGCCGCCTGAGCGACTACGGCAGAGACGCCCTGCTCGAGCTCGGCTTCGAGCCGACGGGACGCGTCGTGGACACCCACCGGACGGCGATCATCGAGCTGACCCGCTGACCCCTTCTCCCCCTATGCTCGGTGGCATGCGGGCACCTGAGAGCACCCCTCCCTCCGGCGAGCATGCGTCCGGCGGCCACCGCCCCGACGGGCGCCACCCGGCCGAGCATCTCGCCGCCGACGACACGGCCGCCGCCCGCCTGGAGTCACTCCGCTCCTCCTCGGTGGAGTCGGTGGCGCTCGGCGTCGGGACCGTGGCGTTCGTGCTGGTCGGAGTCGTGGCGCTCATCGTCTTCGCCGGCCGCCACCTCTCGATCTCCGGAGCGGGGTCGCTCGGGGAGTTCGCGGCCATCGCGGGCGGAGTCGTGGCGTTGCTCGCCTACGGAGGCGGACGCGCGGCCGTGTGGCGCATCTCCTGGTTCGGCGCCCCGGCCTCCGGCCGCCGCTCGCGCATGAGCGTCGCCATCGAGGTCTTCGACACCGTCGCGATCGCCGTCGCCCACGCGGTCGTCGTCCTCCTGCTCTGGGCCGTGCTCGGCTACGTGCTCGCCCGCAGTTTCCAGGACGCGTTCGTGTTCGCCTTCCCCGGCGCCCTCCTCGTCTCCACGGCCGCCGCGGTCAGCGCCTACTACGTCTTCCTCTCGGCGGTGAAGATGAATCCGCTCCTGCTGTCGACCGTCCTCGCCGTCTTCCTCGTGCTCGGCGCCCTCACCAGCATGATCACGGCGTCCGACCCGCACTGGTGGGAGCAGAACCTCAGCGCGCTCGGGATGACGGACGATCTCTCCGGCATGACCTTCAACCTCACCGTCATCGTGGCGGGCGTGCTGGTCACGGCGATCGCGCGCTACGCCACCGCCGCGCCGGGCGGCGCCGGCCGGTCGCCGACCCGGGGCGAGCTCCAGGTGCGCATAGCGCTCATCGCCATCGGCATCCTCCTCACGTGCGTCGGCATCTTCCCGGTCAACCGCTTCCTCCTCATCCACAACACGGTCGCCACCGGCATGGCCCTCGTCTTCTGCGCCCTCGTCATCGCGCTGCGCTGGCTGCTGCCCGCACTGCCGCGCGCGTTCATCGTCCTCGGCTGGGTCTTCCTCGCCGTCATCGCCGGCGTCGCCGTGCTGTTCGCGATCGGCGACTACAACCTGACGGCGGTGGAGCTGGTCGCGGCCGTGCTGATCTTCAGCTGGATCATCGTGTTCCTGCGCATCACGACGGCGACCAACGCCGACGAGGCCGCGCGCGGGCGGCACCAGGCGGTGACGGAGCGGCCGTAGTCGGCGGTCGCGGGTACGCTGGCCGACATGTGCGGCAGGTTCGCGATGGACGACAGGGTCAACGCCGAGATCACCGAGTTCGTGGAGCGCACCGGGAGGCGTCCGGAGGACTGGCGCGCCGACTGGGAGGAGGCGTACAACATCGCCCCCACCGACGACATCCCGGTACTCATCGACTCGGCGAAGGACCGCGAGCTGCGGTTCGAGCGTGCACACTGGTCGCTCGTGCCGGGGTGGTCGAAGGAGCTCAAGCTGACGTTCCCGACCTTCAACGCGCGCGCCGAAGGCATCGCCGACAAGTCGACGTGGCGCAAGCCCGTGCAGTCGCACCGGGCCATCGTGCTGGCGCGCGGCTACTACGAATGGCAGGGCGAGAAGGGACGCAAGACCCCGTATTTCATCCGCTACCCGGACGACCGGCTCATGGGGTTCGCCGGCCTCTACTCGTGGTGGCGCGACCACTCCAAGGCCGACGACGACCCGGACCGCTGGGTGCTGACGGCCACCATCCTGACGTCCGACGCGGTGCAGACCCTCGCGGACATTCACGACCGCAACCCGGTGATCCTCCCCGAGGACAAATGGCTGGAGTGGATCGACCCGTCGCTCGTGGGCGACCAGGCGCTGGTCGACGAGGCGGTCGCCACCGACGTGGCCGAAGCCCAGACCCTGCGCTTCGACCAGATCGCCTCCTTCTCGTCGAAGGACGACGGGCCGCAGCTGATCGAACCGGTCTGACGCTCGAGCTCCACGCCCTCATCCCACTCAGCCACGGTCGCGCGCGTCTCTGATGCCATCCGCTTCACCGGTCAGTCGTCCGTAACTCCGGTGATCGGCAGCGACGCGCCGGTCGGAACACCGTCGGGACGGAGAAATCAGGACCGGCCGGGAGGATCTCCGGATGTGCCGAGGCGGGCCGCAGGCTGCCGGCCAGACCCGCCCTCAGCGCACCACAGAGGGGGACCAGGCGTGGGCGAGGAAGAGAGTGGGGCCGTGCTGGCCATCGATGGGGATGGAGTAGACGTTGCTGTCGCCCGGTTTGGCCGGGTCGGCGAGGCCGTAGAGCAGGGTGGCGTCGTCCAACCACTCGGCCTGGTCGTCGACATTGTCGGAGATGGGGAGCTGCGTCTCGACGCCGGTGGCGAAGTCGAGCACGGCCAGCGTCCAGTGCGGGGTGCCCGTGGTGGAGAGGTTCTTCTTGTACGCGATCTTGGTGCCGTCGGGCGAGAGCGACGGGCACTCGGCGCCGTCCTTGATGGCGACGAGGCTGCGGCCGCGGAGGTTGCCCCGCACCAGCCAGTGATGACCGCCGGAGGCCGCGGTCGCGAAGAACGTGTTGTCGTCGTCCGAGAAGGTGACGCCCCAGAAGTTGCGGTCGTCCGCGGTGACCTTCTCCCCGTTCACGAGCAAGGTGAACTGGTCGAGGCTGCCGTAGTCGATGCCGTTGACCTGGGCGATGTCGGTGCGGGTCGAGAACGCCTTGACGCCGTACGACGAACCGGTGACGAAGGAGGTGTCGGCGACGAGCGACGAGTCCGCCGAGATGCGGGTCCGGCTCGGCACACCGGGGAGCGCCCAGTCCTTCAGCCGGCCGCCGGAGGCGTCGTAGAGCGTCGCACCGAAACTGGTGACGACGCCGGCGTCGGTGTGCAGGCACATGAGGTTCTGGTGGGTGGCGTAGACGCGGTCGCACGGAAGGTCGGTGACGGTCCGCTTCGCCCGCGGATCGGAGAGCGGGACGGAGGCGACCAGACCGTAGTCGTCCCCCAGCTGGGTGTTGCGGAAGACGAGCAGCGGACCGGACGGCAGGGTCGGGCGCGGGGTGGAGACGGCGGCAGGGGCGGACTGGCGCGCCTGGTAGCCGGACCACGAGACGGCCGCGAACGCCGCCGCACCGCCCAGCAGCACCACGGTGACCACCGGGAGCAGCCACCGCCGGGATCGCGACGTCATGCGGCCAGTATCCCCGAATCGCGTCCCGCCGTCGCGCCCCCGTCGGGGGTTGGACACGGCGACGGACGACGGGACGCGAGCCCGGAGTGGAGAGGCGCGACGAGGGCGTCGATGGTGTGCACGATCAGCCCTTCGCCGTGAATGTGCCGTAGAGCGCGTACGACGTGCCGGAGTCGCCGGGGGTCGCCGTGAGCGTCACCGCATTGCCGTCGCGGCTGTAGGTGACGGCGGTGGCACCGCCCAGCGCGGGAGCGGCGGTGTCGTACATCCCGACCTTGGCGAGGGCCTGCCGGTAGAACTCGACGACGTCCGTGACCGAGCCGCTGGTGGTCCCCGTGAGGGAGACCTGGAGGTTGGGACTGTCGGAGGCGACCGAGCTGGTCGAGACCTTCGAGCCCTGGAGCTGGGGGACGAGGATGTCAGGGAACCCCTCGACGATGCCGCCGGTCGCGCTGGCCGACTTCGGCAGCGGCGCGCTCACGGGGTACGGGATGGGGGTGCTCGGCGGGAGCGCCGGCGATGCCGCCGGGTCGGCCGGGATGACCTCCGTGGTGAAGCGCTTGCCGGCGGCCGGCGGCGTGTTCTTCGCGGAGGGTGCGGGCCGAGCGGTCGCTCCGCCCGACGGCGTGGCGGAGCTCGGAGACGAGGAGGGGGAGGATGCGGAGTCCGCCGCCGGCTGCACGGCGGCCGGCCGGCCCGCCGCCCCCGGCAGCAGCGAGAGGGTGATGGCACCCGCGGCGAGCACAGCGGCGGCGGCGAGTCCGGAGATGATCCACGTGCGACGGGAGAGCCTCATCACTCCACCTCCGGTGCCAGCGCGCCGTCCATCTCGCGGTACGCGCGCCCGGTCACAGGGCAGACCCAGCGGCCGGCCCCCTCGTCGCGCAGCGGATGCCCGGCCTCCCCCACCCAGCCGATGCGGCGGGCAGGCACTCCGACCACGAGCGCGTAGTCGGGGACGTCGGCACGCACGACGGAGCCGGCGGCGACGAGCGCCCACCGGCCGATGGTCACGGGGGCGATGCAGACGGCGCGCGCGCCGATGGAGGCGCCGGTGCGGACGGTGACACCGACCGCATGCCAGTCGTCCGCCGACTTGAGGGTGCCGTCGGGATTCACCGCCCGCGGGAAGACGTCGTTGGTGAACACTGCGGCCGGGCCGACGAACACGCCGTCCTCGAGCACCGCCGGCTCATAGACGAGGGCGTGGTTCTGCAGCTTGCAGTTGTCCCCGATCACGACACCGGGGCCGACGTAGGAGCCGCGGCCCAGGATGCAGTCCGAGCCCACCACCGCGTCCTCCCGCACCTGCGCCAGATGCCAGACCCGGGTGCGGTCGCCGATGGACGCGCGCGGGTCGACATCGGCGGTGGCGGCCATGACGGGCACGGCCGTACCGTCCGAGATGGTGATGGTGGTGGTGGTGGAAGAGGTCATCGGCGTCGCCCCCAGGTCGTCGCTCAACAGTGGGTGGGTGGTGCGCGGCTCCTCAGTAGGCGCCGGTCGGTTGCAGGAGCACCTTGGCGGTGCGCCAGAGGATCACCAGGTCGCCCGCGAGCGACCAGTTCTCCACGTAGTACAGGTCGAGGCGGACGCTCTCCTCCCAGGAGAGATCGGAGCGGCCGTTGACCTGCCACATCCCCGTGAGACCCGGCTTGATGTACAAGCGGCGGTGGACGTGGCTCTCGTACCCGTCGACCTCGCGCCGCAGAGGCGGGCGCGGGCCGACGAGGCTCATGTCGCCGACGAGCACGTTCCACAGCTGCGGGAACTCGTCGAGCGAGAACTTGCGGATGAAGCGTCCGACGCGGGTGACGCGGGGGTCGTCCTTCATCTTGAACAGGAGACCGGAGCCTTCGTTCTGCTGCTGCAGCGACGCGAGGCGGGCCTCCGCGTCGACCGCCATGGAGCGGAACTTGAGCATCGTGAAGGTCGAGCCGTTGCGGCCGACGCGCTCCTGACGGAACAGGGCGGGGCCGGCGCTGTCGAGACGGATGACGATCCCGAGGACCAGCATGGGGAGCGCGAGCACGACCAGGGCGGCAGCCGAGACGACGACGTCCAGCGCGCGCTTCAGCACGTGCTTGCCACCGGTGAACTGCGGGATCTCGACGTGGATGAGCGGCAGGCCCTCCACCGGGCGGAAGTGGATGCGCGGCCCGGCGACGTCGGTCAGCCGGGAGGCCAGGACGAGATCGGTCGCCGTGCCCTCGAGCGCCCAGCCCAGGTTGCGGATGAACCGGCTGCCCCCGCGGGGCTGGCCCGCGACGATGACCGTGTCGACGCCCAGCCGGTCCGCCGCCGCGGTGATACCCGCCAGATCGGCGACGACCGGGAGGCGGTCGGCGTCGGATCCGATGGTGACGAGGCCGGGCTCGTCCGGCACGGCGCCCACGACGTTGTAGGCCGCGCCGGACTTGCGCCGGATCTGTCCCGCGACGTACTCGATGTCGTCGGCGCTGCCGACCACGATCGCGCGGGAGAGGTAGTTGTCGAACCGGCGCTGGCGCAGCAGCCACCGCCGCCACGTCCACCGGCTGAAGATGAGGGCGGAGGCGCCGATCGGCAGCGCGACGAGGAAGTAGCCGCGGGCGATGTCGACCTGCGCGACGAGGAAGAGGATGGCGAGGAGACCGAACGCGAGGGCGCTGGACTCGGCGACGAGCTTGTACTCGGAGAGCCCCATCCCGACCACGCGGGAGTCGCGGGTGTGTCCGGCGCTCAGGGCGAACAGCCATCCCGCGACGATGATGAGGGAGATCGCGCCGTAGCCGAACGGGAAGGCGAGCAGATTGGGCACCACGTCCCCGACCCCGAAGCGGATGAGGAACGCGGCCGAGACCGACGCCAGCACGATCACGGTGTCCGTGATGCCGAGCCGCACCCGGTAGTGCGCCGCCCAGTGCCGTCCGCCGCCGCGCGGCGTGCCGACCGGCTGCAGCTGCGGATCGCCCGTGCGGACGTCCACGGGACGGCGAAGGCGCCGGGTGGGGGCGAGCTGGCGGGGGCGGATGACGGTCATCGTCCGCACCCCCCGCCCGCTTGCGAGGAGACCGTCTCGCCGTGGCGTCCTCCGGGGAGGACAGAGCCGGCGGCGGCTGGGGGAAGGCCGTGGTCTCGAACGGCCTTGCCGCCGCCGGCCCCGATCAGGGGCGCTGCCCGACGGGACGAGGGCGTGCCGTGCTCGGTCGGTCGGGTACCGGTTCCGGTCATGGCGCATCCCCCTTCCCTCAGTCGTCGGGTGGCGTTTCAGGTGGTGGAGAGAGAGTTCGGGATGTCACAAGTGACGATTTCTCACCTCTTCACAAAAGTGAGAATACATCGTCTTTTGCTGCGATGGTTACCCCTCTACGGGGGTGGTCGCCGGCGACGCGACTCCCCGATCGGCGAGAAACGCGGAGAACGCCTCCGGATCGTCGAGATCGACCGGCGTCAGACCGGTATCGGGACGCGCCTGGTCGACGGCGAACGGCCACGCGGTGAGCCGCTGGGGATCGAGCGGTCGGTCGAGCACCCGGTCGAAGACGCTCACGTACGCCTGCGCCTGGGCGCGCCAATCCAGCTCGACGGAGACGCGCTCCCGGGCGGCGCGGCCCAGCGCCGCCCGGCGCTCCGGGTCGTCGAGCAGGGCCTCCACGGCGTCGGCGAACGCGCCGATGTCGCCCGACGGGACGTACACGGCCGTGTCACCACCGGAGACGCGGGTCTCGACGAGGTCGAACGAGACCGAGGGCAGCGCGAACGCCATGTACTCCATGGTCTTGTTCATCGTGGAGACGTCGTTCAGCGGGGTCTTCTGATCCGGCCCGAGCCCGAGGTCGGCCGCGCTCAGGTACTCGGCGATCTCCCGCGGCCCGACCCGGCCCGTGAAGGTGACGTGGTCGTCGAGGCCGAGCTCGGTGCACTGCGCACGGAGATCCTTGTAGCAGTCGCCGAAGCCCATCAGCACGGCGTGCACATCGGTGCGACCACGCCGGTGGACGAGCTCCTCCATGACCTCCAGCGCCCGGTCGACGCCGTCCTGCGGGCCCATGATGCCGAGGTAGGCGAGCAGGAAGGTCCCCGGCCGCTTGAGTCCGGCAGGGGGGAGCACCGGACGCATCACGCGCGTGTCCGGGCCGCTGCGGACGATCGTGATCTCTTCGGCGGGCAGACCGCCGCGGGTCATCGCGACCGAGCGATAGCTGCCGTTCGTCGAGATGACATGGTCGGACGCCCGGTAGGTGCGCCGCTCCAGCCAGCGCAGGCCGTTGTACTGGATGCGGCTCGGGAGCGAGGCCGGCTCGCCGAAGCGCGAGAGGAAGAGCTCCGGGTTGAGGTCGTGCTGATCGAACACGAAACGCACCTTCCGCCACCGCCACAGCAGAGCGAGCAGCCAGTACGTGTCCGGCGGGTTGCAGGCCTGGATGACGTCGAAGCCGCGGCGGCGGCGCACCTTCAGCGAGAGTCCGGCGGTGCGGATCCAGGAGTAGGCGAACTCCCACACGAAGCCCGCGATGCCCTGCGCCTCGCGCGCTGGGGGGTACTTGAAGATGGCGACGCCGTCGAGCTCCTGGTACGACGGATCCCCGGGGCCCTTGGGGCAGATCACGGACACCTGGTACCCCTGAGCGGTCAGGGCCTTGCACTCCAGCCACACCCTCCGGTCGAGGGGGACGGGCAGGTTCTGGACGATGATGAGCACACGTCTGCGTGCGCCGGGCAGCTTCTTCTTCACGACGGGAGACCTCCGTTCGGGCTTCGGGTGCGACCCCCTCATGCACCCTGCATTGGGGGCGGGCAGACCCATCGACAAAAGTGAGCATAGCTCGATAACCTTCCGATATGTGCGGAATCGCTGGAATCCACCGGCTCGACGGAACCGGCGTCGACCCTGCCCTCCTGCACGCGATGGCGGACCGTCTCGGCCATCGCGGGCCGGACGATCGGGGCGTCTGGACCCACGGCGCGGCCGGCTTCGCGCACACCAGGCTCTCGATCATCGACCTCCACGGATCGCGTCAGCCGATGACCTCCGCGGACGGCCGGTTCACCCTCGCGTTCAACGGGGAGATCTTCAACTACCGGCGGCTGCGGGAGGACCTGCAGTACCCGTTCACGACGGACGGCGACACCGAGGTCATCCTCGCGGGCATCGCCCAGCGCGGCATCGGCTTCATCGACCGGCTGGTCGGCCAGTTCGCGTTCGCGCTGCACGACTCCGCGACGGGGATCACGCACCTGGTGCGGGACCGCCTGGGCGTCCTCCCCGTGTACTACACGCACGGGGACGGCGCCGTCGTCTTCGCGTCGGAGGTCAAGGCGATCCTGCCCGCCCTGCCGCGGACGCCCTCCGTCGACCTGGCGAGCCTCGACTCCTACCTCTACGGCCGCAGCGTTCCGGCCCCGGACACCCTCTACGAGGGCATCCACAAGCTCCGCCCCGGCCACCGCGCAGAAGTCCACCCCGACGGCCGTCTGGAGGTGCTCCGCTACTGGCAGCCGCCGACGGAGGACAACACCCCGCGCTGGACCGAGCAGAGTGCGGTGGACGCGGTCGACGTGGCCGTCACGCAAGCGGTCGACGCGGCCCTCGTCGCGGACGTTCCGGTCGGCGCCTACCTCTCCGGCGGCGTCGACAGCAGTCTGATCGTCGCGAAGGTCGCCGCCCTGCGGCCCGGTCGCACCGTGCACACCTTCGCCGCCGGCTTCGGGGACAAGCGGAACGACGAGCTCGGCTGGGCACGCATCGTCGCCGACGCCTTCGAGACCGAGCACCACGAGGTGCACGTCGACGCCAGCGACTTCGAAGACCTCTGGCCGCGGCTCACCTACTTCCGCGACGCTCCGCTCTCCGAGCCGGCCGACATCGCCGTGTTCCGGCTCGCGGAAGCGGCGCGCACCACCGTGCGCGTCATCCTGTCGGGCGAGGGAGGCGACGAACTGTTCGCCGGCTACCCGAAGTACCGCGCCGCGCGAGCCGTTCAGCTCGCGTCGCACCTGCCGGCCGGCCTGCGCGCGAGCCTCGCCAACAGCATCGACCCCCGGCTGCCCGCCCGCCTCGGCCGGGCCCGCATCGCCCTCCGCGTCGCCGCGATGCGCAATGCCGAAGACCGCTACCGCACCTGGTTCGCCCCGTTCACGGCCAGCGAGCGCGCGCAGCTGCTCACGGGACTCCCCCGGCGCACGGCGCAGCTGCCCGACACGAACTCCGACGACGTCATCCGCGCCATGCTGCTGACAGACCTGTGGAGCTGGCTGCCCGACAACCTGCTCGAGCGCGGGGATCGGATGTCGATGGCCGCCTCCCTCGAGCTGCGCCCGCCGCTGCTGGACCACCGGCTCGTGGAGCTCGCGTTCCGGATGCCGTCGGCGTTCAAGGTGCGGCACGGCTCCACCAAGTGGCTGCTCAAGGAGGTCGCGCGCCGGTACGTCCCCTCCGAGGTGATCGACCGCAAGAAGGTCGGCTTCCGCGTGCCGCTCGACTCCTGGTTCCGCGGCGGCCTGCGCGAGGCGATGTGGGACCGGCTCACCGGGCCGGGATCCTTCGTCGGCGAGACGTTCGACCGCACCGCGGTGCAGAACCTGCTCACCCGGCACGAGAGCGGCGCCTTCAACGAGGAGAACCGCATCTTCACGCTGATGAGCCTCGAAGTGTGGCACGAGGCCGCGTTCGGCCGCACCGCCGCCCCGGCGCACTAGGCGGCGCGTGTGAGATCCGCGACGATCGTCGGCGGCGGCATCCTCGGCCTCGCCGTCGCAGAACGCCTGGCCCGGGAAGGACGCACGGTCACCCTGCTCGAGAAGGAGGACCGCTGGGCGGCTCACCAGACGGGACACAACTCCGGCGTCATCCACGCCGGTCCCTACTACGCGCCCGGGTCCCTCAAGGCGGAGATGTGCCGGGCGGGCAACGCGTCGATGGCGGCCTTCGCCGCCGAGCACGGCATCCCGCACGAGATCGGCGGCAAGCTCATCGTCGCGACCGCCGAGAAGGAGCTTCCGGGCCTCGATCGACTGGCCGAGCGCGCCCGCGCCAACGGGGTGCCCTCCCGACTCGTCGGGCCGGAGGAGGCGCGCGAGTTCGAGCCCGAGGTCGCGGCCGTGCGCGCACTGCGCGTGGAGACCACCGGCATCGTCGACTACGCGGCCGTCAGCCGGCGCCTCGCCGAGCTGGCGGGCGAGCACGGCGCGGAGCTGCTCACCGGCGCCCGTGTGCGTCGCGTCGCCGTCACGGGCGCGGGAGTGGAGGTCGAGCACGACCGGGGCACGTCCCGCACGGACGTCCTCATCAACTGCGCCGGTCTGCAGGCCGACCGGGTCGCGCGCCTCGCCGGGATCGAGCCGGAGGTGCGGATCGTGCCCTTCCGCGGCGAGTACTACGAGCTGAAGGAGGAGCGCCGCCCGCTCGTCCGCGGCCTCATCTACCCTGTCCCCGACCCCGACCTCCCCTTCCTCGGCGTGCATCTGACGCGCGGAGTCGACGGCGGCGTGCACGCCGGCCCGAACGCCGTGCTCGCGCTCGCCCGGGAGGGGTACCGATGGTCCGACATCCGCCTCGGCGACGCGTGGGACGCCGCGACCTATCCCGGCTTCCTGCGCCTGGCGCGCCGCAATCTCGGCACCGGCGCCGCCGAGGTGGCACGCTCCTTCTCGCGCACCCTGTTCGCCCGCAGCCTCGCGCGGCTGGTACCGGCCCTCCAGCGCGACGACATCGTGCGCGCCGGATCGGGGGTCCGCGCGCAGGCCATGCGGCGGGACGGCTCCCTCGCGGACGACTTCGTCATCCAGCCGGCGGCACGCCAGCTGCACGTGCTCAACGCGCCGTCGCCCGCAGCGACCAGCTCGCTCGAGATCGCCGCCCACATCGTCGCCGCGGCCGACGGACTGGACTGAGGAGCCCGACGTGGACGTGACACCGGACCCGCCGCGGGTGCTCTACAGCTTTCCGCACACGCTCGGACGCGCCGGCATCGCCGAGACCGCCCTGCAACAAGTGCGCGGTCTGGCCCGCGCCGGGGTCCCCGTCGTCCTCTTCTGCACGTCGGCGATCGGCGTCGAGCTGCCGCCCGGCGTCGAGCTGCACGAGACCCTGGTGCTGGCGGGCCGCCGCATCCCGCACCGGGCGCTCGGGGTGCAGCGCGCGTACGACCTCCACGACCGCCGGGTGTCCGCCTGGCTGCGCCGCCATCCCGACGCCGTCGACGTGGTCCACGCCTGGCCTCGTGGATGCCTGCGCACGCTCGCCACTGCGGCCGGGCTCGGGATCGCCGCGCTGCGCGAGTCCCCCAACGCGCACACGACCAGCACCGTGCGGGCCTCCGCCGCCGCGTCCGCCGATGCGGGCGTCCCGCTGCCCGCCGACCACTCCCACGCCGCCTCCGCAGCCGTGCTGGACCAGGAGGACCGCGAGTACCGCGCCGCAACCGCCGTCCTCGTGCCCTCGGACTACGCCCGGCGCGAGTTCATCGCCGAGGGCTTCCCCGCCGACCGGCTGCTGCAGCACCGGTACGGATGCGACCTGCAGCGGTTCCCCGCCCGCGGCCCGCTCGGCCCGCACCCGTTCCGTGCCGTGTTCATCGGGCGGGGCGACCCCACGAAGGGGCTGCACGTCGCGCTGGAGGCCTGGGTCCGCGCAGCCATCCCGGACGGCGAGCTCCTCATCGCCGGCCGGATCCAGCCCGACTACGAGGCGGCCCTTCTCCCCCTGCTCGAGGAGCCCGGCGTCCGCCGCCTCGGGTTCGTCGACGACGTGCCGGCCCTGCTCGGCACGGCCGATGTGCTGCTCCTCCCGAGCTGGACCGAGGGCAGCGCGCTCGTCATCCTGGAGGCGCAGGCGAGCGGCTGCGTCCCCCTCGTCAGCGACGCCGGCGGAGCACTCGGCACCCCCGGCGAAGACTACCTGCGCCACACGGTCGGCGACGCGGACGCCCTCGCCGACCAGCTGCGCTCCCTCGCCACAGACCCCGTCCGCCGTGCGCGGCTCTCCGCACACCTGACGGCCGGCCGGGCCGCGCTGGGCTGGGATGCCGCAGCGACGGCGCTCATCGGGTGCTACCGGGAGGCGCTGCTGATGCGGGCGGCGGAGGGGGCGGAGCAGGCGCGCTAGCGTCCGGCGGCGCGGACGGTCAGGGGCGCTGCTCGGCGATGTGGACGTGCGTCTCGACCCGCTCCGCCGCCATCCGCCACAGACGCTCGGCGATCTCGGCCGGGTCGATCGCCGTGGGACCGGCGTGCGGCGAGCCCTGCACGGAGCCGTTGATGACGACCTCGCCGACGTAGACGCCCTCCGGGCGCAGCCGGGCGGCGAGGAGGCCGACCAGCTTGGTCTTCGCGGAGCACTCCAGAGCGACGCCGTCGCCGCCGAACGACACCGCGTACCCGTCGATGGCGTCGTCCTGCAGTCCCAGCGCGCCGTTGACGACGAGGACCGCACCGGAGGCGGTCCGCAGGTCGTCGAGTGTCGTCTGGACGGCGGCGAGCAGACCCGCGACGCCGATGTCGAAGACGTGGGCGACGGTCTCCGGGTCCGCGGTCAGGACATCGTCCACGACCACGTTCCGGTAGGCGGTGAGAGCGACGGCGGAGACCGGCCCGAGGTCGGCGCGGATCGCCCGCAGTGTGGCCCGGAGCGAGTCGGGGTCGCCGGCGTCGCCGACGAACGCGTGGGCGGCGACACCCGTGGCCTCCAGCTGCGCGACGCCGGCCTGAAGCCGTTCGGCGCGCCGTCCGACGAGGGCGATCGACCAGCCCTCCCGGCCGAAGCGGTGGGCGATGGCGTGGCCGTTTCCTGGGCCGTATCCGATGACGATGAGCACGGGCATGGTGTGCGCTCCTCCGATGTCGTGCAGCCCGGGCCGGGCCGCGAGAGGACCAGCCTAGCATTAAGTGGAATAGGAGCTTCCGTTTCCGTTTTCGGTGTACTCTGACGCCATGAGTACGACAGCATCCCCTGCCCGCCGGCCGCGGGCCGACGCCGAACGCAACCGCCGACGGGTCCTCGACGCCGCCACGCAGGTGTTCGCCGAGCACGGCCCGGCTGCGACGCTGGGCGACGTCGCCCGCGCGGCCGGTGTCGGGGTGGGGACGATCTATCGCAAGTTCCCCGACAAGCAGGCGCTTCTCGACGCGCTGTTCGACGACAAGATCGACGGGATCATGCGGATCGTCGACGAGGCGTCGCTGATCTCGGACGCGGGCGAGGCGTTCCGCAGCTACCTCTTCGGCATGATCGAACTCCACGCGTGCGACCGCAGCATTGCCACCGTGCTGTTCGCTCCCGGCCGGTACGACCGGTTCCCGCCCGAGCTGAGCGAGAGGCTCGGCTCGACGGCGGACCGCCTGATCGCCGACGCCGTGGCGGCCGGCGAACTACGCCCGGGCTTCACCCGGCAGGACACCATCGCGCTCGCGGCGATGGTCAGCACCATCGCACTCGCCGCGCGCGACACCGAGCCCGACCTGTGGCGGCGATACGCCTCGGTCGTGGTCGACGGGACGCGCCCAGGTGCGGGCGACCGGCTGGCGCCGGAGCCGCCGGCGTTCCGCGCCATGACCGAAGCCCTCAGCAAGGTGCTCTGAGGCCCCCGGTGACATCATCCGCCTCGGCCCGCGAGCCGCTCGACGAGCCAGGCCTGGAGGCGCAGGCGAGCGGATGCGTCCCCCTCAGACCACGACCCCGGCCACCCGCACTCCACCGGGCAGCGCGTCGCGCCGTCCGCGGGAGAACAGCGCGGCCAGCGACGCCCGGGCGCTGGCTTCGTTGATGCGCAGGAGGTTGTGGACGACCAGGGTGCCCGCGAACGCCGCGGTCGCCGCCCGACCGTGCCACTTGCCGTAGTAGCGGAGCTTGTTGACGGTCTGGAGGGCGTCCAGACCGGCGGAACGCCCCGAGCCGCCCTGCTCGTGGACGACGACGGCGGACGGCACGTAGACGAGAGGGAGGCCGGCGGCGCGGAGACGACGGCAGTAGTCGGTCTCCTCGGAGTAGAGGAAGAAGCGGTCGGCGTCCCACGGGCCGAGAGCGCGCGCGGCCTCGGTGGGGACGGCGAGGGCGGCGCCGGTCGCCCAGTCCGCGGTGCCGGCGCGCTCGTAGCGGTCGGGTTCGCGGATGAGCTCGGCCAGCGCGCCGGGCCGGGAGGCCCAGTGGTCGCCGAAGAGGGCCTCGCCGAGCGAGCGCAGCACCGTCGGCTCGCGCCGCAGGGAGGGCTGGGTGGCACCGCCGCCGTCGCGGATGCGCGGGGCGGCGGCGGCGCCGTCGGCCGCCTCCACGAGGGCGCGCAGCGCACCGGGCTCCAGCGTGAGGTCCGGGTTGAGGAAGACCGTGACCGGGGCGGCGGGCGCGGCGGCGAGACCGACGTTCAGGCCGCCGGAGTAGCCGATGTTGCCGGGCGACGCGACGACCGTCACATCCGGTTTGCCGGCGAGGGCGGCGGCGAGGCCGTCGGTGCCGTCGTTGTCGACGACGACGAGATGCCAGCGGACGCCGTCGGCGGCGGCGGGGAGGGAGGCGACCAGCCGCGGCAGGTCGGCGGCGCTGCGGTAGGCGACGGCGATGATCGCGCAGTCGAGGTCGTGTGCTCCCACGGCAGCATCCTATTCACGAAACCGAGGGATGCTCAACTCCCCGTGCGGGGCACACGGTATGACGGAGCGGCCGGCCCCGAAGGGTCCGGCCGCTCTCTTCACGCCGTTCCGATCAGGCGCTTCCGGTCAGCCGCGACCCGGGGTCGCCACGGTCGCACCGGAGGACTGGAGCACGTTGCCCGCCCACTGGTTGCCATTGCCGGTCGCGTACGCGATGGCCGGACCGTAGCCACCGCACTTCTTGTCGTACTTGTCGCCGAAGGTGTTGCCGATGAAGCGCGTGTTGCTGGCGCCATAGCTGCCACCGAGGCCGGCGTAGACGCAGTAGCCGCCGCCGTCGAACAGGTTGCCCTGCACGAGCACGTTGTTGAACGCGGCCATCTGACTGTAGAGGGCGAGCGAGGCGGAGACGTTGGGCGCATCCCCGGCGTCGAGACGGTTGTTGGTCACCGTGAGGTTGGTGCCGCCGAGGCTCAGGATGGCCTCGTTGTGGCTGCCGCCATTGGCCGGGTCGCCGTAGACGACGATGTCGTAGACCCACGAGTTCTTGATCGTGACGTCCTTGACCAGACCGAAGCCCTTGCCCCAGCCGTGGATGACGCAGCCGTCGCACGTGAATCCGGTGTAGCCCACCGCGGGCGAGCCCGAGTCCTTGGCGCCGTTGTACGGGCCGATGATCTCGACGCGCTTGATCATCGTGTTCGGCGCGCCGCCGTTGTCGCTCGTGTCGATGCGGCCGTGCACCTTCGAGTTCTCGATGGTCACGTTGGCCGCGCGCACGAGCACGTCGCCGTTGATGTCGAGTCCCGAGACGACGGTCCCGGCCGTGGTGATGGTCATACCGCCCGAGGGGGTGAGCGTCACCCCGGCGGGCACGCCCGTGTTCGACGCGTCGGGCCAGGCGCCCGATCCGGCGTTCGGGTCGGTCGTCGGCGACGTGGTGGGCGTCGACGACGGCGTCGGAGACGGAGACTTCGTCGGTGCCGGGGTCGACGTCTTGGTCGGCGTGGGGGCGGGGGTCGCGGTCGCCGAGGGGGGCGGCGCCGGTTCGGTCGTCGGCTTCGATGCGCTGTAGCGGTGGTGCTTCTTCCAGTCGTTCCACTGCGTGGACGCCGCGGAGGCGGTCGTGCGGTGCTGACTGAAGCTGTGCGCAGAGGCGACCGAGACCGTGGTCAGGGTGAGCGCCACGGCGATCGCGGAGGCGATGGCCGTGACCTTGCGCACACGCGTGCCCAGGATCGATCTGAAGAACTGCTTCACGAGGGGGATGTTCCTTCCAGTGTCGGCGGGGGTCGACCTGTGAGAGGTGATCACTGACAAGACCCGCGGCTCCGGCCCCCATTTGGGGGCATGGCCGCGAATCGCCTCCCTGTATAGCACAGATGACGAAACATCATTAATCGTGAGCGGATGTTATCCGTTCTCCCAAACGCTTGTCAAACGAAACGCCGCTCCCTTCTTTTTCGGCGCGGGTCGCGTGGGCCGCTGGCGAGGCACGGCGAGCAGCAGCGCCGCGAGCGCGGCCACGAAGCCGCCCAGCACGGCGCCTCCCGCGATGGCACTCGTGCGGCTCACCGGCACGCTGAACACCTCGATCGACGAGAACGAGTCCTCGAGCCGGATGTGCAGGTCCGGGTTGGTCGCCGGCCCCTGCAGCGCGTCGAGCTGCTGCTGCAAGGTCGTCCGCAGGGTGATCAGCTTCTCCTTCGCCTGGTCCACGGTCGCCCCGCGGGCGGCGAGCTGCATCAGATCGCCGTAGCCGAGCACGTCCGTGTAGGGCGCGAGGCTGCCGGAGCCGACGGCGACCGCGTAGTAGTCGACGCCTGCTGCGGCCAGCTCGTCGTGCACCTGCTGTCCGTCCATCCGGTACTTGAGCACGACGGAGAGGCCGTCGGTGTCGATGCGGGTGTCGAAGGCGTTGGTCGACTTAGGAGGGTCCACCTGCGGGACGACGGACTCCCGCGCCTCGAAGACACCCTCGGCGCGCCGGGAGGCCAGGAAGCAGGCGGCGAACACCGCGAGCCCCGCGGCGACGGCGCCGAGCACGATCGCCCAGCGCGGCAGCAGCGCGGGCGGTCTCGGGGCGGCGACCGTGGGCCGGCCGCCCGGTGCGAGCGCGGCCTCCGCCCGGTGGACGCGCCACGCGCCTCCCGCCGCCCCGACCAGCAGGCAGAGCGTGCCGAACGCCATCGGGAAGCTGAAGAAGTCGAACGTCGCCGCCAGGATGGCCGCGCAGGCGATGCCCGCGGCGATGGCGAACGCCTGGGTCTGCACGAAACGGTCGCGCGCACCTGCCCCGGCGATCAGCGACGCGACGAACGGCACCCCGAAGAACGCGATGAGGGCGAGGGCGCCGATCAGCCCGGCCTCCACCGCCGTCGCCAGGTACTGGTTGTCCAACGTCCGGTAGATGCTCGGGATGAAGGTGTTGAGTCCGCGCCCGATCAGCGGCGACTGAGCGAAGAACGCCTCCACCGCCTGGAAGTCCTGAGTGCGCCCGCTGATCGAGTTGTCGCTCCCCGCATCGGCGAAGAGGTTCCCGATCGCGCCGTAGAGGCCGGGCACGAAGAGCCGGAAGACCAGCGCGGCGATCGGGGCGATGAGGAGGAACTTGAGCCGCTGCGACGTCGAGGCGATGAGGAGTGCGAACAGCACGCCCAGCAGGAGGGCGATGGCGCCCGACCGGGCGACCGTCAGCGGGAGGGCGCCGAGGATGACGATGAACTGGGCCCACGCCCACCAGCGCCGGTTCGCCGCGTTCAGCGCGTAGTGCGCCGCGAGCGGCAGCAGCATCCCGAGCACGGCGGCGAACTCGATCGAGTGCGTCGCCGTGCCGCTGATGCGACGGAAGCCCGCGCGCACGTACAGGCCGCCGATATCGCTGTTCGCCTGCAGGCCGGGCAGGTGGAGGAGCGACACGACATCGAGGCCGGTGAAGAACTGCAGGATGCCCATCGCCGCCAGGCAGGCGCCCATGAGCACCGCGAACCGGAGCAGGGAGGACAGCGCGGCGCGCGTGCGCATCGTGTCCGCCGCGTAGAGGATGACACCCATCCCGCCCGCGAGCGAGATCAGCCCGCGCAGGGAGGACGACACCTCCTCCGCGCTGATCGGCCGCAGCATCCCGCCGACGAAGCTGAGGACCATCGCCGCCGCGTAGGCCAGCGCCATCCAGTGCACCGGCGTCAGCCCGATGCGCTCCCGGCTCGAGCTCAGCCGCCCGACGATCCACAGCAGCAGGACGAGGCAGCCGAAGACCGTCGCCGGGGTCCCGGCGGCTCCGAGCGGCTTGATGACGTAGATCGCGGGCGAGAAGACGAGCAGTACGAGATAGATCTGGAAGACGACCAGCGGGTCGAGGCGTCGCCGATCCCTCGCCCGGGGCGGGTCGACGACCTGCCCCGTGCGATCGGGCTTCCCGGCGAGGACGGTCACGTCGGCTCCGTCGTCCCCGTCAGCCGCCGAGGCCGGAGTTGTGCGATGTCAGCGCCGGCCGTGCCGTCTTGCCTCCGGCGGCGCGCTTCGCCGTCGAGAGCAGCTCTTCCTGCACCGGGAGCGCCTTGATCGTGTCGGTGCGCTTGCGGACGGGGGCGGCGGCCCGCTGGACGTGCCCGGCGCGGATGCGCTCGGCGATCGCGACCGCGATCCCGACCACCAGCATCACACCGGCGAAGCCGATGAGGCCGTTGCGGATGGGCGTGCTGTACGAGATCGTCGGCTTGCGGTCGGTGGTCAGGTTCGTGGTGGTGACCCACTGCTCCTGCGGTGCGCCGGCCTTCTGCTGCAAGGCGTCCAGCCGTGACGGCACCAGCTTGCCCAGTGCGTCCAGCGTCGAGCGCGCGTAGGCGAGGTCGCTGTCCTCGACCGAGATCGTCATCAGCGGGGCCGCCAGCGAGGTGTCACGGCTGACCGTGTACTTCAGGTCGGGGTGGTGCTCCGAGAAGGTCCGGACCGTGTCGCCGTCCATCAGCGAGACGGCGACCACGTCGACGGACAGCGGGACGCCGTTGCCGAGGGTGAGGAGCGGATTGCCCGCGACCCCCTTCACGTCCTTCACCGGCGAGAGGAAGAGGTAGCTCGACTCGACCGTGTAGGTGCGCGGGGTCTTCATGAACAGGAAGCCGCCGACGCCCAGGGCGACCACGAGACCGGGAAGGAGCACCCACTTCCAACGGACCACGATGGCCCAGATGCTGCGCAGTGTCATGATCGCTCCATCCTCGCGGTGGCGGTTTCGGGCTCGGCGGGGGCATCCCCGCGGGCGCAGGCGCGCTCGACGGCGCGGACGACGGCCTGCTTGGCCGGCTCCCAGCTCAGCGCGTCGACGGAGGCGCGGAGCGCACGCGGGCCGGCGGCCCGCTGGATGCTCAGCGCGTCGGCCAGGGCGTCGGCCACGCCCTGCGGCGTCGGTCGCGCCCACGCGACGTGCGGGTTGTCGAGGTCGGCGCGCGTGCCGGGCCAGTCGTTGACGACGGGCACGACCCCGGCCGCGAGCAGCTCGCTGGCGATGAGGGAGACGTTCGTGAACGAGAGGGCGAGGCCGGCGCCGCAGCGGTTGTAGAGGTCGTTGAGCGCGTCCGGGGTCAGGTGCGCGTGCACCTCCGCCGGGAACGGGAGGCGCTTGGCCGGGATACCGAAGGTGTGGATGGTGACGTCGGGGTGATCCCGGTGGAACCGCTCCAGTGCCAGCACCCCGAGCTCGTAACCGCGCCGGGCGATCCCGGGCTTGGCATAGAAGACGACGTCGTCGCGGCCGGTCTGCGCCGTCACCCCGTAGCGGGAGGTGTCGCAGCCGAACTCGGCGACCGTCGACTCGACGCCGAAGCGGCGGCGGAGTTCGTCGGCGACCATGTGGCCGACCGTGATCGACTCGAAGCCGAAGCGGTAGGTGTCCTCCGCGAGCTCGTAGGCGCTGCCGCGCGGGTAGAAGTAGGGCTCGAAATCCTGCGCCAGGTAGAAGCGGCGCCCGGGGACGCCTGCGCCGCGGCTGGCGAGCACGTGCGCGGTGTTCCAGGCGGTGGCGATGTACGCGTCCATCCCGCCCAGGCCGTCGGCGAGGTCGCGGATCTCGGCGCGCACGCGCGGCCACCAGGTGCGGATGAGCTGCTCGGAGGCGGCTGCCGGACCGCCGTGGCCGTCGTAGACGTAGAGCACGCACGTGTGCCCCGCCTGCTCGAGCGCCTCCACGAATCGGAACATCGTGGTGTGGCCGCCCGACGCCGGGCCTGGAGCACTGACGACCCACCCGATCCTCAGCGGCTCGCCCTCGGGGACGACGCGGCCGGCGGGAGCCGGGGCGACGCGGGCGGAGTCGGCGACATCGTCCGCGAGCAGGTTGAGCTCCTCCGCGTTGTCGCCCCACTTGCGGTGCGCCTTGCGCAGGGCGCGTGCGGTCAGGCCGCCCACGCCCTCGTCGCGGAGGATGCCGGTCGCCCGGTTGACCATCGAGGAGGCGGACACGGTCAGACCCCCCTCGCGCGCCAGGCGAACCGGCCGAACTCGCGTGAGGCGCGGAAGAGTCCGGCCCGCGCCACGACCGTCGGCGAGAACCGGGCGCGGGCGGGCCCGACGCGCTCGGCGTGGGCCACGGTGCGCGCGTGCGGGAGGCGGTCGACATCGACCCCGCGGGCGGCGGCGAACTCCAGGTACGCCTCCGTCTCGGCGGAGCCGCCGCGGCCTTTCGCGTACGCGGAGGCGGCGCGGGCGAGCGCCTCGTCGGCGAGGGCGCGCTCGGCGATGCTCAGGAGACGCTGGTTCTCGGCCTCGTCGCCCATCCCGTCGCTGAAGAGCACCTCGAACGCGAGGGCCCGCTCGTGCAGATCGGAGAGCACGTCGTTCGACCGCGAGAGGCTGCCGTCGTGCTCGCGGTGCCAGGCCTGGTCGACGCCCGCGACCCAGCCGACGTCGGAGGCGCGGGCCACGCGGAACCACATCTCCATGTCGTGCGTGTGGGCGAGCGGTCGCTGGCCGCCGACCTCGTCGACGACGCTGCGGCGCAGCACGACCTCGGGCGACGTGATGCAGTTGACGCCGCGGCGGCAGCGGTCGGCGAGCCAATCGCCGCCGCGCCAGACGTCCCAGGCCTTCACGCGGTCGCGGTGCCCGGAGGGGACGACGCCGCTGAAGTGCACCGGGTGGCCGTAGATCAATCCGACCGCCGGGAACGCCTCCCCGAGGGCCACCGAGCGGGCGAGCGAGCCGGGGGTGAGCAGGTCGTCCGCGTCGAGGCGGACGATGTACTCGCCGGTCGCCTCGGCCAGGCCGTCGTTGAAGGTGGCGACGGCTCCCTGGTTCTCGGCGTGCGCGAACACCCGGACGCGCGCATCGAACCGGGCGAGGCCACGCGCGACCGCGAACGACTCGTCGGTGGAGGCGTCGTCGACGACGACGACGTCCACGCGCACGCCCTCCTGCGAGAGGGCGCTCGCCACCGCCTCCGGCAGGTAGAGCGCGTAGTTGTAGCAGGGGATCACGACGGTCACGGTGGGCTCGCCGGTCGCCGCCATCGGAGCGTGCCGCGCGGGACCGACACGGTCCGGCGCGGTCAGGGCGCTCATCCGAGGCTCCGGCGGACGGCCTCGATCACGTGCTCCTGCTGATCGTCCGCGAGTCCGGGATGGATCGGGAGCGAGAGGATCTCGGCCGCGAACGCCTCGGATCGCGGATGCGAGCCGCCGACGTGGGCGAAGGCCGGGGTGCGGTGCACGGGTGCCGGGTAGTGGACGGCGGCGCCGATGCCCTGAGCGTTCAGCTCGGCGACGACGCGGTCGCGCTCGGGCGCCCGGACGACGTAGAGGTGGTGGACGTGCTCCCCGCGGTCGCCGCGCCGCGGGAGGACGACCCCCGGGAGGCCGGCGAGCGCTTCGTCGTACCGGTCGGCGACGGCGCGGCGACGCTCGTTCCACGCGTCGAGGCGCGCGAGCTTGGCCGAGAGCACGACCGCCTGCAGCCCGTCGAGACGCGAGGTGGTGCCGATCTCGAGGTGCTCGTACTTGGCCGTGCCGCCGTGGTTGCGCAGGCGACGCACCCGTTCGGCGATCGCGGGATCGGACGTGGTGACGGCTCCGGCGTCGCCGTAGGCGCCCAGGTTCTTGCCGGGGTAGAAGCTCGTGGCGGCCACGTCGCCGAGCGCTCCGGACCGGAGGCCGCTGACGCTGCTGCGCGCGCCCTGCGATTGGGCCGCGTCCTCCACGATCGCGACGCCGGGGCCGACGGCCGCGCGGAGCCGCTCGATGGGGGCGAGCCTGCCGTAGAGGTGCACGCCGACGACGGCGCGGGTGCGTGGCGTGACGGCGGCGGCCGCCTGCTCCACGTCGATGAGGTAGTCCTCGTCGCAGTCGACGAGCACCGGGACGCCACCCGCACGGGCGACCCCCTCCGCCGTCGCGACGAACGTGTTCGCAGGGATGATGACCTCGTCGCCCGCCCCGACACCCGCCCCGCGCAGGGCGAGCTCGACCGCATCGGTCCCGCTCCCCACGCCGACCGTGTCGGTGACGCCGCAGTAGGAGGAGTACGCGCGTTCGAACGCCTCGGCCTCGGCGCCGAGGATGAACCCCGTCGTCGCGAGCACGCGGTCGAAGCCGGCGCGGACCTCGTCGGCGACCTGCGCGTGCTGCCACGCGAGGTCGACCGCGGGAACCTTCTGACTGACGATCATGAGACCAAAGATCCTTCCTCGCGTCGGGCACGCGAGCATCCCCAGAAGAGGCGGGTTGGTCGGTCGGGTAAATGACTCTTCCTCACCTCTTGCAGAATGAGAATACCTCGCTTTTTTCGGGTGGTCTTGCCCCCTAACGGGGCGCAGACCGGAAGAGGCGGGGCGGACTCAGCGCGCGTGCTCGGCGCTGCGACCGGCGGCCAGCGCCGCCTTCGCCCGGCGCAGGAACCAGCGGAGCACGCATGCGGCGTACACGATGCCCCCGGCGAGGGCACCGCCCAGCAGGGCGAGCAGGGCGCCGGGGAGCAGAGAGGCGACGAGGAGGCCCGCCGCGGCCGCAGGGAGCATCGCGACCGTCGGCACCAGGCACGCCCGCACCAGTTCCCCGAGGCGGACGTCGGCCCGCCGAAGGGCAATGAAGTACGCGGGGAGCACGAAGACGAGGGACACCGCGAGGTGCACCCATCCCGCGCCGACGATCCCCCAGGACGTGGTCGCGACGATCAACGCCGGGATCAGCGCGACGAACCAGACGAGCTGCGTCCAGAGCACGGCACGGGAGGCTCCCCGCGCGAGGAGGAAGGACGCGAACAGGTCGAAGAGGGCGCGGAGGGCCCCGAACAGGCCGAGGGCCGCGAGCACGCTCGCGGACGGGAGCCATTTCTCCCCGTAGACGACCACGATCAGAGGCGCCGCGAGCACGGCGAGGAAGCCGCCGGCGGGGAGCGCGATCGCCCAGGTCAGTGCGGCCGTCGCGGGGAGGACTCCCCCGCCTTCCGTGCGCGAGAAGAGCGGAAGGGCGATCGATCGGACGATCTGCCCGATCGCGCTCATCGGCCAGTTGGAGATGTTGAAGGCGAGCACGTAGAAGCCGAGAGCGGTCGCCCCGACGACGTGGGCGATCACGACGTTGTCGATGTTCAGAAGCGACCACGAGAGCACGTTCGCCCCGGCGACCGGGATGCCGAACGCGAGCACGGCGCGGGCGACCGAGCGGTCGAAGCCGTAGCGCGGCCGCTCGCGCGCGAAGACGAACTGCAGCACCAGGGTCGCCGTCTGCGCGACGACCCGTCCGACGGCGAGCGCCATCACACCCCAGCCGGCGGCGAGCAGGCCGAGGGTGATCCCGGTGCCGACGACGAAGTCGATCGAGGCGATGACGAAGAGCTGGCGCTGGGCGAACCTCCGCTGGAGCGCGGCGTACGGGACGACGCCCGCACTGCCGAGCACGAGGGTGACGGCGAGTACCGCGATGGCGCCGGAGGCGGCGGGGCTCCCCATCAGGTCGGCGACCGGCTGCGCGGTCGCGATCATCACGATGGTGAGTGCGCCGCCCACGGTGAGGCCCAGGGAGGCGACGGTCGGAGCGAGGCGCTCGTGGTCGGGCGAGCGGATGAGGTCGGCGCTCAGGCCGAGATCCGCCAGCGTCATCAGCACCGACTGCACGGTCAGGGCGACCGCGTACACGCCGAACTGCTCGGGCGCGAGGATGCGGGCGAGCACGATGCCGACGGCGAGGCTTCCGATGCGGAGCACCAGGTTGTTGACGGTGCTCCAGGCGAGCCCGCCTCCGACCGCGCGGCCGAGGGACCGCCGGGGCGGTGCGGGCGCGGCGGGCGCCTGGGCCGCCTCGTTCGCGACGGCCGGATCCGGGGCCGGGGTCGGGGTGGGGGTGCTCACAGGCCGTATCGCCTCCAGCGCCGCCAGCGCAGCGCTCCGGTCACGCTCGTCACCTGCGACTCGACGGCGCGCCGCAGGGCGCCGGGCGGGCGGTGCCGCCGGGTCGCCGTCTGCCGCCAAAGCCGGGTGGCTGTGATTCCCGGCCAGGTCTCGGCGGCGAAGGCCGAGAAGTCGTCGGCCAGGTCGGGGTCCAGCCCGCCGCCACCGGCACGGGCGACGCGTTCGAGGCGCACCGCCTCCGCGGCCAGGGTGCGGTGAGCGGCGTCGCGGCGCTCCCGCGCTCGGGGCAGACCGGCTCCCGGGCCGTCGAAGAAGGAGGTGAACGTGTCGCGCCGGGCACGGATCTCGGTCAGCAGGCCACGGTAGTCCGTGAGGTGCATGTTCGCGTCGTGCACCCGGTAGAACCCCTGGTACGGGCCGGCGACCCGGCCGACGTCGGAGATCGCCGCGGCCCGCATCCACAGTTCCATGTCCGCGGTCTGCGGCAGGTCGGGGTCGTAGCCGACCAGGCGGTCCATCACGTCGCGGCGCAGGATCGCCTCCGGGTTGACGATGAGGTTGGTGCCGCGGTCGCAGATGCGCTGAAGCCAGCGATCCCCCTTCCACACCTGCTCGCGGGCGCGCGCCCGCAGCTGCGGCGGCGGCGTCTCGCTGAACTCGGGCGCGTAGCCGTAGACGAGGCCGACGCGGGGGTGCCTGCGCATCAGCCCGGTCGATCGGGCGAGCGCTCCCGGCGCCAGCAGGTCGTCCGCGCTGAGCAGCACCACGTAGTCACCCGTGACCTCCGCCAGCCCGTCGTTGTAGGTGCGGATGTGGCCGCGGTTCTGCTCGTGCTCGATCACGCGCACCCGGGCGTCGCGGGAGGCCAGCGCCCGCGCGACGGCCACGCTGCCGTCGGGCGACGCATCGTCGACGATGATCACGTCCACGTCGACCCCGGGCTGCTCGAGAGCGCTGCGCACGGCGGCCGGCAGGTAGTGGCCATAGTTGTAGCACGGGATGACGACCGTCACCCGCGCCAGCCCGGCGCTCACGATCGGCCCTCCGGGTGCGGGACGCCCACGGGCCGGGCGGGGACGCCCACCCAGGTCTCGCCGTCGGGGACATCGGCGAGCACAGCCGCACCCATCCCGATCACCGCTCCGGCGCCGATCGCGAGACCCTGCCGCACGGCGGCGTTCATGCCGATGTAAGCGGCTTCCCCCACCCGCACGGAGCCGGCGAGCGAGACCCCGGAGGTCACGGTGGCGAAGTCGTGGAGGCGCACATCGTGCGTCAGCGTGGAGTTCGGCATCACCACGACGTGGCGGCCGATCGTCACGTCGGCCGTGAGCACGACCCCGCCGAGCAGGATGCTGCCGGCGCCGACCGTGCAGCCGTCGGGGACGCGCACCGCGTCGTCGATCAGGGTCGTGTACCTCCGGTCGTCGACGCCGAGCGCATCGAGCCGGTCGACCACCGATCGGCGGCCCGCCCCGGAGCCGACGCACACCAGGAGGTCGGCGTCGTATTCGGCCGCGTGTGCCATTCCGCCGAGCACCTCGGCGCCGGCGACGCGTGTGCCGCGCAGGGCGGGGTCGTCGTCCAGCACGCCGATCACGCGGTGCCGGCTCTGGGCAGCGGCGGCGGCCTCTCGTGCCAATCCGCTCGCGCCGAGCAAGAGCAGGTCTCTCACGGTGCTCCCCCATCCGAAGTCCGTTTCCACCGCGGGCGAGACCCCCGCGGACACGTAACTGATTCATCCTCACTTACGCACAACTGAGAATAACTCACCTGCGATCTCCGCGTCTCCCCCTCTCCGGGGGGCCGCTCACAGAGCCCGCGTCGAGACGGCGAATTGTTCGCCGCCTCGGCGTTTTCGCGAGCACTTCTCGCCGCCTCGACGAGGCGGGAGGAGGGACGGGCGCAGGTCAGGCGAGGGAGGCGACGGGGACCGCGGCGCGCAGAGCGTCGACGACGCGGTCCTGCTCGGCCCCCGTCAGCTGGTGGAACAACGGCAGGATGAGCGTGCCGTCGGTCAGCCGCTCGGTGACGGCGAGCGACGCCGCGCCGGTGTCCCGGTCGCGATACGCCGGCTGGCGGTGGGAGGCCATGATGCCGCGCCTCGCCGAGACGCCCGCCTCGGCGAGGGAGGCCAGCACGCCTTCGCGGTCCGGCACCTCCACCCAGTACGACTGGAAATTGCCCGTGCCGTACTCGGGGTCGGTCACCGGGCGAACCCCCGGCAGATCGGCCAGGAGATCCGCATAGCGCGCCGCCAGCTCGCGGCGGCGCTCCACGATGGCCGGGAGCTTCGCCAGCTGGACGATGCCGATGGCGGCCTGGAGGTCCGTCATGCGGAAGTTGTAGCCGACCTCGGTGTACTGCTCGGCGGGCGCGAGGAGGCTGGCCTGCCGATCGGCGGCGGAGATGCTCATGGCGTGCTCACGCAGGTGGCGGGCGCGATCGGCCCACTCCGCGTTCGCGGTCGTCAGCATCCCGCCCTCGCCCGTCGTGAGCAGCTTGCGCGGGTGGAACGACCAGGCGGCGACGTCGGCCGTCGCTCCGACCGGGCGGCCGCGGTACGTCGAACCCGCGCCGCATGCGGCATCCTCGACCACGACGATCCCCCGCGGGTCGGTCAGGGCCCGGATGGGCGCGAGGTCGGCCGGAACGCCACCCTGGTCGACGACGATCACCGCGCGGGTGCGGTCGGTGAGCGCAGCGGCGAGGGTCTCGGCCGTGACAGTGCCGGTGCGCTCGTCCACGTCCGCGAAGACGGGCCGGGCGCCGACGTAGACCACCGCGTTGGCCGTGGCGATGAACGAGAAGGACGGGACGACGACGTCGTCGCCCGGCCCGACTCCCGCCACGACCAGCGCGAGGTGCAGGGCCGTCGTGCAGCTGGAGGCCGCGACCGCGTGCGGGGTCTGCATGGCCGCCGCGAACTCCTGCTCGAAGCGGGCGACGCGCGGCCCCTGGGCCACCCAGCCGGACTCGATGACCTCGGTGACCGCGGCGACCTCCTCGGCCCCGAGCCACGGCTTCATGACGTTGATGCGCTCCATCACGCCACCAGTTCCCGCCCGGCCGCGATCTCGTCGCGGAGCGGACGCCACCAGTCGACGAGGTCGCGCAGCCCCTGCTCGAGTGGCACTTCGGCGGTGAAGCCGAGGTCGCGCGCAGCGGCGGTCGTGTCGGCGAGGCGGCGGGTGACGCCGTTGACGGCCCGCTCGGGGCCGTGCTCGACGGGGAGGTCGGAGTCCATCGCCGCGAGCAGCGCCTCCGCCAGCCCGAGCAGGCTCGTCTCGACCCCGGAGGCGACGTTGTAGACGCCCTCGCGCACGTCGCTCGCGGCGGCCAGGATGTTCGCGCGCGCCACGTCGGACGCGACCACGAAGTCCATCGTCTGCAGCCCGTCGCCGAAGATCAGCGGCGGCGTGCCGTCGGCGATCCGCTCCATCCAGCGCACCAGGACCTCGGTGTAGAGGCCGTGCACATCCATCCGCGGCCCGTAGACGTTGAAGTAGCGCAGCGCGACGTAGTCGAGGCCGTTCATCGCGCGGAAGCTGCGGAGCATCCCCTCGTTGAACGACTTCGCGGCGCCGTAGAAGGTGTCGTTGTTGTGGTGGTGGTGCCGCTCCCCGGTCGGGAACTCCTCCGCCAGGCCGTAGACCGAGGCGCTGGAGGCGGTGATGAGCTTGTCGACGCGCTCGGCGACGGCGGCCTCGTAGACGTTGAACGAGCCGTCGACGAGCACCTCCAGCGCGAGACGCGGCTCCTCCGCGCACTGGGTGATGCGGATGGCGGCCTCGTGGAACACGACGTCCTTGCCGCGCGTCACGTCGTGCACCAGG
Organism: Leifsonia sp. LS1; assembly: GCF_020521355.1. Classification (NCBI taxonomy): domain Bacteria; kingdom Bacillati; phylum Actinomycetota; class Actinomycetes; order Micrococcales; family Microbacteriaceae; genus Leifsonia; species Leifsonia sp. LS1. The sequence goes on along the minus strand of NZ_BPER01000003.1, from coordinate 63,260 downwards.
TCGCGGTCGCGCAGATCGCCCTCGACCAGAGTGACGCGGCCCGAGGCCAGGGCGCCCTCCAGGTTGGCGACGCGACCGCGGACCAGGTTGTCCAGCACGTCGATGTGGGAGGCGCCGGCGTCGAGCAGCTGGTCGACGATGGTGGAGCCGATGGTCCCGGCGCCGCCGGTGACGAGCACGTCCGCTCCCTGCAGGGCGGTCATCGCGCGCCTCCCGCCAGCTCGAACTCGGTCGCCAGGTCGATGGGTTCGTCCACCGGGGTGACGGCACCGCCGCCGGCGAGGCTGCGGGATGCGGCCTCCAGCACCGAGAGCACGCGCAGCCCGGCACGGCCGTCGGTGCGGGGCGCGCGGGCCTCGCGGATGCTGCCCGCGAACTCCTGCGCCATCGCTCCGAGCGCCTCGCGTTCGGGCAGAGCAGGAGACCAGGTGTCGCCGAGCCGGTACGAGACGGTCGCGTCGCGCCGCTCCGCCCCGTCGATCGCCTGCAGGTCGAGGTCGACGCCGCGGTCGTACACGCTGAGTCGCTGCTGCGGGTTGAGGTCGTCCCAGACCAGGGTCCGCTTGGTGCCGCCGACGATCATCTGACGGATCTTCGTCGGGCTGAGCCAGTTGACGTGCACGTGGGCGATCGCACCACCGGCGAGCGGCATCATCAGGTATCCGACGCACGACTTGCCCGCACCGAGCGGATCGGCCCCGTGGGCCGAGACCGTGGTGGGCCGCAGACCGCCGGGGAGGATGAAGTCGATGATCGAGAGGTCGTGGGGAGCGAGGTCCCAGAACACGTCGACGTCCGGCTGGACGAGACCGAGGTTGATGCGGGTGGAGTCGACGTACAGGATCTCGCCGAGCGTCCCCTCCTCGATCAGCTCGCGCATCTTGAGCACGGCGGGCGTGTAGCAGTAGGTGTGGTCGGCCATGAGCACGAGGCCGCGTTCGCGCGCGGCGGCCACCATGGCCTGTCCGCGCTCGCCGGTGTCGGCGAGCGGCTTCTCGACCATGACGTGCTTGCCCGCCGCGAGGGCGGCGCGGGCGATGTCGTGGTGCGTGCGGGCCGGGGTCGCGATGGCGACCGCGTCGATGGCGGGATCGGCGAGCACCGTCGCGAGGTCGGTGTCGATGCGGTCGAGTCCGACCTGGTCGGCGACACGGCGGGCGCGCGCGGCGTCCAGGTCGCAGATCGTGACGAGCTCCCAGTCCGGGCTGCCGCGGAAGTTCCGGGCGAGGTTCGGGCCCCAGTACCCGGCGCCGATGACGGCGATGCGCAGTCGTGTTGTCATTGTCGTGCCCCCAGCACCTTTCTGTCTGCTCCGGCCGCTTCGGGTGCGACCGGATGCGGGATCCGTCGTCAGGACGACGGGGTGAAGCGGATGTCGACCCAGTAGTTGTGGGTCACCACCTGATCCGGGAAGCCGGTCGAGTACGAGTACGCGCCGCCGTTCGCCGGGATCGTGAGCGCCCCGCTCGTGACCGCCGACGCGAGCCCGCCGACGGTCACGGCGTACGTGGACGCCGTGGTGTGGTACGAGGCCCGGTACTCGACACCGGCCTGGATCGGCACCGGCGTCGCGAACGTCACCTCCTGCCAGCCGCTCGCGGTCTCCGCCGTGTAGTTGGCGGTCGCGAGCACCTGACCCGTCGCGCTCCACAGCGTGGCCGTGTGCGTCCCGGTGTCTCCTGCGCCCTTGTAGAAGCGGATGCCGGAGATCGTCCCGGCCGTCGACGAGCTGAAGCGCACGCCGAGCTGGACGGGGCTGCCGTCCGGCCAGGAGGTCGACCCCGGCACCGAGGCGTCGGAGAAGAGGGTGGTCGAGGCGGGCGTGGTCGTGCCGCCTCCGGTCGAACCGCCGCCCGTGCCGCCGGAGCCGGTCGAGCCGCCCGTCGTCCCGGTCGAGCCTCCCGTCGTCCCGGTGGAGCCGCTGCCGGAGCCGCTCGACGCCGGGGCGAACACCACGTCGACGAAGTAGTTCGTCGCGTTGTAGCTGTAGGTCGGGAAGCCGCCCGCTGCGCCGTAGAAGTACCGCCCGTTCCCGGTCGTGCCGGCGGTGAGGGGTCCGGCCGTCTTGGCGGTGGCGAAGTCGTTCGACGTGTACGAGTAGTTGCCCTTCGGCGCCAGGTACGAGACCACGTAGGTCGTCCCGGGCGTCAGGGTCAGCGGCGTGCTCAGCTGCGCGGTCTGCCAGCCGGTCGCCGTCTCGTTCGTGAACGTGACGGTGGCGAGGCGGTTGCCGCTCGCATCCCAGATCGAGCCGGTGTGCGTCCCGGTGTTCGTGGCCCCCTTGTAGAACCGGATCGCGGTCACGGTGCCGGCCTGCGAGCTCGAGAACGACATCCCGAGCTCGACGGCGGAGGGGTCGTCCGTCGCCGCGAGCGTGGCCGGGGTGCTGCTGCCGAAGAAGGAGTAGGTGGTCGGCTGCGCGACGGAGGCCGTGGTGAACGACCAGTTCTGGGTCGGCAGTGTCGCGCCGTCGGTCGAGGTGACCCCGGAGACGCTCACCGCGATCGTCGCCCCGGCGGGCAGTGCCGCCGACGGGGTGAAGGTGAGGGTCTTGCCGTCGGCGGAGAGCGCCGTCGCTCCGGCGATCGCCGTCGAGCCGCTGGTCACCGTGTAGGTCGCCCCGGCGTTGATCGGCGCCGAGAGGGTGATCGAGATCGGGCTGTTCGTGGCGACCCCGGTCGCTCCGCTCGCCGGGGACTGCGAGCTCACCGCGATCGCGGGTGCCTGCTTCGTGAAGACGACGTCGACGAGGTAGTTCGCGGTGGAGCTGCTGCCCGGGAAGCCGGTCGGGTACGTATAGGCGCCCGCGTTCGTCCCGGCGCTCAGCGGGGTCCGCGTGATCCCGGAGCCGCTGAAGTCGCCCGGCGTGACCGAGTAGGTGCCCGTCGGCGAGGAGTAGGCGGCGACGTAGGTCGTGCCCGCCGCGATGGTCACGGGTGACGAGAACGTCACCGTCTGCCAGCCCGACGTCGACTCGCCGCTGAAGGTCGCGCTCGCCAGGAGCCCGCCGGTCGCGGTGTAGAGATAGCCGGTGTGCGTGCCCGTGTTGCCCGCGCTCTTGTAGAACTTGACCCCCGAGACCGTGCCGGCGACCGAGCTCTGGAACTTCACGCCGAGCGTGACCGGGCTGTCCGTCACCTGGAGGATGCTCGGGGTGGTCGAGTCGGTGAAGAGGCCGCACGGGCAGGTGCCGGGCGCGGGGTCCGGCTTGACCGTGGTGAAGCTCCACGTGCCTCCGCTCGAGAGCGTCAGGCCGCCCGTGTCCTTCGCGGTCATCGTGACGGAGTACTGCACGAACCCGTTCAGGGCGGCCGACGGCGTGAAGGTCGCGGTCCGGGTGGTGGACGCGTACGAGACGGTGCCGGCGACCGGGTTGCCCAGCTGATCCTTCACGGTGAACGCGATGGTGGAGGCGGTGACCGGCTTCGAGAACACGGCCCCGATGGTCGACGACGTCGGAACGCTCGACGATCCCGGGAGCGGGAACTGCCCGGTCGCGGTCAGCGGCGAGCTGTCGGTGGTGGTGAAGACCGCGTCGACCCAGTAGTTGGCGGAGTCGTAGCTCGAGGTCGGGAACTGACCGGGCGTCGTCGTGTAGACGCCTGCACCGGCGGCGCCGTACCCACCCGCCACGGTCAGCGGGCCGGCGGTGATCCCGCGGTAGTAGAAGGACTCGTTCGTGGCCGAGTAGTGCCCGTTCGGCGCCGTGTACGACACGACGTAGGTGGTCCCGGACGAGACCGCGACGGCGGGGCTGAAGTTCGCCGTCTGCCATCCGCTGGCCGTCTCGTTCGTGAACGTGACGGTCGCGAGGCGCGTGCCGCTCGCGGTCCACAGCGACCCGGTGTGCGTTCCGGTGTTGGTGGTCGCCTTGTAGAAGCGAACGCCCGACACGAATCCGTCCTGGTTGGGCGTGAACTGCAGGCCCGCCTCGATCGGCGTCGCGTCACCCGCGTCAGCAGTGGCCGGAGCGGCGGTGCCGAACACGGTGTACGGCCCGGTGACGGTGAACGACCGGCTGGCGGGCGTCGCCGCGAAGTTGCCGCTGTCGTCCATCGCCCGCACCTTGACGGCCTGGGAGCCCGCGCCCTGCTGCGTGTACGTGTACGTCCAGCTCGTCGTGCCCGTCGCCGCGTGGTAGGTGGACCCTCCGTCGGTCGAGACCTCGACGCCGGCGACGACGCCGCCCACGTCGCTGGCGGTGCCGGTCAGGGTGACCTTCGCCCCGTTGGCGATCGAGGCGCCGGAGGCCGGGGCGGTGATCGAGACGGTCGGAGCCGTCGTGTCGGTGGACTTGGTGGCCGCGACGAGTCCCGCCATCAGCGTCCCCGGCTGCGCGTTCATGTCGGCCAGGAGGTTGACCTGCGCCTGCTGCATCCGCGCGTCGGCGGGCGCGCCGTCTCCGTCGTGCTCCTGGTCGAGTCCCCACGACCATTGGATGGTGCCGGCCGAGAAGACCAGGGCCCCGCTGGCCGCGCGGTACAGGGTGACGTGGTGCGTCGTCGTCCCGGGGATGACCGTGTTGCCGTAGTCCTGCAGGTACTGGGGCACGGCGCCGACCGTCGTCGAGAGCTGCACCAGTCCGGCGGGCCGGAAGCCGTTGTCGACGTCCTCGTCCGACTCGTAGCCGATGGTGTGGGGCGCGAGCGCCGTCGTGGAGCCGGCCGCCATGCTCGAGAGGCCGGTGTTGCGCCAGAGCCTGGTCTTGCCCTGCGCCGCCGTGACGGTGATCGCGAGGTCGCTGAAGTTGGACATGTACTGCGTGCCGGTCAGGCCGTTCTCCGGCATTCCCGCGCCGTTGGCCTGGGAGGCGAACCGCGGATCCCGCCAGGTTCCCGTCCACTCGGCGGTCGGGTCGATCTTCTTGTCGGCCCAGGTCTCCTTGTACGACACCAGCGTCCGGTAGGCGGTCGGCGTCCCGGCGACGGAGTTCTCGTAGCGCGTGTGCCAGTACATCTCGTTGCCCGAGAGGAACTGCAGGTTCACGCCGGCATCCCGCGCCGCGAGCACGTTCGCACGCTGGTTCGCCGACCAGTACTCGTCGTGGCCGACGGAGAGGAAGACCTTGTGCTTCGTGAGGAGCGAGCCGTAGCGGTCGGTGTCGACGCCCGCCATGTAGGCGACGTTGTACCCGTTCTTCTCGAGGAATCGGACCTCGGGATACTCGTTGGCGAAGTAGAAGTCGCGCCCGCTGTTGTCGCCGCGCGTGACCACCGGCCGGTTGTAGCTGATCTTGTAGGCGCGGCCGTTCGCGGCGCCCTGGTAGAAGTCGGAGCCGCCGTAGGTGTTGTACGCCTGCCACGTCGGGTCGGAGGTCTGGAAGAGCACGGGGGCCGTCGACGCGTCGTTGCGCACGATGAACGTGATCTGGCTCTTGCCGCCGGTGTCGGTGCGGGTGAGGAGGGCGATGTAGACGCCCGAGACGACATCCGTCGGGACGTTCCAGGAGGCCGACTGGGCCCAGTTGCCGCAGTCGTAGAGCTCGGTGGTCGCGTCCGTGACGCACTGCGGCTGGATCTGCGGGAGGGTGGCGGAGACGGGGACGTCGGCGATCTTGCGGGCGCCCAGGCCCTGGTAGTAGCCGGTGCGGAAGATCTGGATGGTGTAGGCGTGGGCGTCGGTGTCGACCTTGAAGCCGATCGTGCCGCCCACATTCACACTGATATCGGTGGAGAAGCCCTGGATGCTGGGGTCGCCCGCGCCGCTGATGTCCCACACCGAGGGGTCGGTGCCGGCCAGCGCGTTCTCGCAGACGACGGGGTTCGCGGCGGTGCCGCAGCCGCTGGCCGCCCGCGCCGCCTGTCCGAACGCCACGGCGAGCCAGGTGACCAGCACGACGACCATCACGGCGGCGACCGCGCCGAGCGGTGACAGGCGACGCCCCGTGCCTGTCCCGCGCATCCAGATAGATTGAGCTTTACTCACATCTGAGAGATTGTCACATTTTCGCTCCAGCTGCGCACCCCCCAACGGGGGACGAATCGCATCCTCCCGAACGAGTACGATCGGAGCATACCTGACGAATCCTCGTCTTTGATGCGCTCACGGGGGAGGATGGTCGGTCCGGTCTCGAGTCTCGACAGCACGGAAGGGGAACCGTGGACATCCGCACGGTGAGCGGGGCGGTCATCGTCCCGGCGCACGACGAGGAGGCGGTGCTCGCGCGCACGCTCGATGCGCTGCGGCCGGTCGCCGCGAGCGGCACCGTCGACGTGATCGTCGTCTGCAACGGGTGCTCGGACGCCACCGCCGACATCGCGCGCCGCTACGCCGGCGTCACAGTGATCGAGATCGAGGCGGCCTCCAAGGTCGCCGCGATGAATGTCGGAGATGCCGCGACGCAGCGCTGGCCGCGTCTCTATCTCGACGCCGACATCCAGATCGAGCCCGAGGCGGTGGCCGCCGTGCTGCACGAGCTCGCGCGCCCCGACGGCCCTCTCGCCGCCCGGCCCACCTCGGTGGAGGACGTGCACGACGCGACCTTCCCGGTCCGCGCCTACTACCGCGCCCGTGCCCGTATCCCGGAGGTCGGAGTGCGCCTCTGGGGCGCGGGCGGGTACGCGGTGTCGCAGACCGGGCACGCACGCTTCGACCGATTCCCCGACATCGTGAACGACGACTCCTGGATCCACAACCTCTTCACCGACGACGAGAAGGCGGTCCTCGACACCCCGCCGATGCTCGTGCGCGTGCCCCGCACGACCACCGCCCTGCTCGCCGTCATCACCCGGCACCGCCGGGGGCAGCTCGACCTCGGCGTCTCCCTGGGCGAGCAGTCTTCTCAGCGCGCCCGCGCCATCCTGCGGAGCGCGAAGGGCCCGCGCAGTGCCGTCGACGCCTTCTGCTACGCCGCCCTCACCCAGATCTCCCGGATGCGCTCGCGCCGTGCCGACGCGACCCAGTGGTCACGCGACCCCAGCACCCGCGAACCGTCCCCGGCCTCCCCCCGCTGACCGCCCCGCGCCGCCCCGCCCAGACCGACCCCACCGCGCCCGCCCCGCGCAATTCCGGAGATCTTCCACGCCCGCCTCAGAGTCACCGTTCGAACGGCGGATTCGCCGGCGCGTCGCCTCAAAAGTCCGGAGTTCCGGAGACCCGCACCCCGCCCACCAGCACCAGCTCACGCGGCGGAGCCAGCACCAGCGCCTCCGGCACGTTCTGCGCGTCGACCAGCACCACGTCGGCGGGAGCGCCCGCCACCAGATCGTGCACCGGCCGCCCGACGAACACCCCCGCGTCGCTGGTCGCGAGACGCACCACGTCGGTCAGCTCTTCGTCGCGCCGGGCACCGGAGAGCTGGGCCAGCCGGGTCGCGAGGCGCAGCATGTCGCCGTCGCCGTACGGCCCCCACAGGTCGCGGATGCCGTCGGTTCCGAGACCGACCGGCACCCGCGCGGCGCGGAGGTCGGTGAGCGGAAGGCGGGACGCGTTGATCGGCGCGACCGTGGTGATCGACACCCCGGCCTCCCGCAGCTCCTCCACCAGCGCGCGCTGCCGCGCCGGCGGCAGGTCGCCGATGGCGAAGCCGTGTGCCACGTTGACGCGGCCGGCCAGCCCGAGCGCACGCGTCCGCTCGACGATGAGGTCGTACTCGAACGCGCCCAGCTCGCCGCCCTCGTGCAGGTGGATGTCGAGACCGACGCCGCGGCGATCCGCGATCTCGAACAGCGCGTCCAGCTGGCCGACCGGATCCCGGTCGATCAGCGCCGGGTCGAGACCGCCGACGTGGTCGGCCCCCTCGGCGGCCGCGCGATCGAGCAGCTCGAGCACACCGGGGCGGCGCAGCACGCCGTCCTGCGGGAACGCGACGACCTCCAGCGCGACCGGCACGCCGAGCGCGGCCACGGCCTCCCGCACCACGGCGATGCCGCGCAGTCCGACGCCGAGGTCGACGTCCACGTGCGACCGGAACGCCGTCGTGCCCTGCGCGACCAGCGCGCGCAGCAGCTGCAGTGTGCTGTCCGGGCTCGGGATGCCGAGCTCGTCGCGGTGGGCGCGCTCGTGCGCGATGCGGCCCTGGGTCGTGGCCTCCCCGCCGTACGGCACCCACTCCCGCCCCCACCAGCTCTTGTCGAGATGGGCGTGCGCGTTGACGAGCCCCGGCAGCGCGAGCAGCCCGCGGCCGTCGATCGTCTCGCCGCCGACGAGCTCCGGCCGCGCGGGATCGTGCGGCTCGACGGCCGCGATCGTGCCACCCTCGATCAGGAGGTCGGAGGCGGCGCCTCCCCACGGCCGCACGTCGGTCAGCAGCACCGCGGCCCGCGCCGTGGCGTCGTGCGCACGGCTCATCGGTCAGCGAATCGGTCGGTCGCCTCGATCAGTGCGTCGAGGATGCCCGGCTCGTCGTAGGCGTGCCCGGCGTCCGGGATCATCCGCAGCTCGGCCTCCGGCCACGCCCGGTGCAGGTCCCACGCGGTCATCGGCGGGGTGCAGACGTCGTAGCGGCCCTGCACGATCACGCCAGGGATGTCGGCGAGGAGGTGCGCGTCGCGGATCAGCTGCCCGTCCTCGAACCAGCCCCCGTGCGTGAAGAAGTGGTTCTCGATGCGCGCGAAGGCGACCGCGTACTCCGGCTCCGTGAACGTCGCCACCAGCTCGGGCCGGGGACGCAGCGTGATCGTGGACGACTCCCACCGCGACCACGCGACCGCCGCCGGACCGTGCACCGCCGGGTTGGGGTCGGCGAGCAGCCGAGCGTAGGCGCGGATGAGGTGGCCGCGCTCCTCCACCGGCACGGGCTCCAGGAAACCTTCCCACAGATCGGGGTACAGCGCGGCGGCCCCGCCCTCGTAGAACCAGTCCAGCTCCTCGGCGCGCAGCGTGAAGATCCCGCGCAGCACGAGTTCGGTCACGCGCTCGGGATGCGTCTCCGCGTACGCCAGCGCCAGGGTGCTGCCCCAGGAGCCGCCGAACACCTGCCACTTCTCGATCGCGAAATGCTCCCGCAGGCGTTCGATATCGGCCACCAGGTGCCACGTCGTGTTGAGCGACAGGTCCGCCTCCGGCTCGCTCGCGTGCGGGAGGCTCTTGCCGCAACCCCGCTGGTCGAACAGCACGATGCGGTACTTCGCCGGATCGAAGAGGCGCCGGTGCGACGGGGTCGTCCCGCCGCCCGGGCCCCCGTGCAGGAACACGACTGGCTTGCCCTCCGGGTTGCCGCTCGCCTCCCAGTACAGCTCCTGGCCGTCGCCGACGTCCAGCATTCCGGTCTCGTACGGCTCGATCTCGGGGTACAGGGTTCGCATGTTGTCGAGGCTACCGGCCGGTCAGAGCCGGGCCGCGGACACCGAGAACGTGTCGCATGCCTGCGCGCCCTGCTGGTAGCCGGTGGTGAACCAGCGCTGCCGTTGCTCCGCCGACCCGTGCGTCCATCCCTCCGGGTCCACCCGCCCGGTCGACGCCTGCTGGATGCGGTCGTCGCCCACCGACGCCGCGGCGCTCAGCGCATCCTGGATCTGCGCCGTCGTGATCGGCTGCAGGAACGCCACCCCGTTCTCGTCCGCCGTCGTCGACGCCGCGGCCGCCCACGAACCGGCGAAGCAGTCCGCCTGCAGTTCGAGGCGCACGCTGTCGGACGCCGCCCCCGTCGCGCGGCTGGTGTGCTGCGCCATGATCCCGCCGATGTTCTGGATGTGGTGGCCCCACTCGTGCGCGACCACGTACATCTCTGCCAGCGGTCCGCCGCTCGACCCGAACCGGGACCGCAGCTCGTCGTAGAAACCGGTGTCGACGTAGATCGTGCGATCGGCCGGACAGTAGAACGGCCCTGTCGCGCTCGACGCGGACCCGCACCCCGTGCTCGTCCCTCCGGTGAAGAGGACGAAGTCCGGCGAGCTGTACCGCCCGCCGAGCGCGGGCAGCTCTGTCGCCCAGTACGCCTCCAGCGACGCCGCCGCCCCCTTCATCCGGCAGTCGACGCTCGCATTCGCATCCGCGCCGGTCCGGCAGTCCTGCAGCTCCGAGCCGGTGCCGATCTGCTGGGAGCCCGTCGCGTCCCCGCCGACCAGCCCGCTCACATCCACCCCGAGCAGCTGTGCGATCAGGAACACCACGACCGCGCCGACCCCGACCCCGCCGGCCGCGATCCCCGCCGTGCGCCCACGGCGCTTGACCTTGCCGCCACTGATGTCCGCGTCGGGATTGAACGTCATGCGGCACACGGTACCGCGGAGCGGGGGTCCCGGGTATGGGTGGCGGCGCGTCGGCCGGGGCAGCGGTTTCTCCCGGCCCCGCCCATCCCGCTCGCCGTGCACCCGGGCTAGGCTCGCCCCATGAGCCCCACCCCTGTCACCGTGACCGTCACCGGCGCGGGCGGCCAGATCGGCTACGCCCTGCTTTTCCGCATCGCCTCCGGCCAGTTGCTCGGCCGGGAGGTGCCGGTGCGGTTGCGGCTGCTCGAGATTCCCGCCGGGCGGTCGGCGGCGGAGGGGACCGCGCTCGAACTGCAGGACGGCGCCTTCCCGCTGGTGCGCTCGATCGATGTCACGGAGGACGCCGGCGCCGCGTTCGACGGCGCGAACGTCGCACTGCTGGTCGGTGCCCGGCCGCGCGGGGCGGGGATGGAGCGGGCCGACCTCCTGGAGGCCAACGGCGCGATCTTCGGGCCGCAGGGTGCGGCGATCAACGCGGGCGCGGCGGACGACATCCGGGTGCTGGTGGTCGGCAACCCCGCCAACACGAACGCCCTCATCGCGAGCGCGCACGCCCCCGATGTCCCCGCGGAGCGGTTCACCGCCATGACCCGGCTCGACCACAATAGGGCCGTCGCGCAGCTCGCCGCGAAGCTCGGCGTGCCCGTGTCGGCGGTCGAGCGCGTCATCGTGTGGGGCAACCACTCCGCCAGCCAGTACCCCGACCTGAGCCACGCAACGGTCGACGGGCGCCCCGCCACGGACCTCGTGGACGAGCGCTGGCTGGCGGACGAGTACATCCCCCGCGTCGCGAAGCGTGGCGCCGAGATCATCCAGGTGCGCGGCTCCTCGAGTGCGGCCTCCGCGGCGAGCGCCGCGATCGACCACGTGCACGACTGGGTGAACGGCACCGGCGACCGCTGGACCTCCGCCGCGATCGTCTCCGACGGCAGCTACGGCGTCCCCGCCGGCCTCATCTCGTCGTTCCCGGTGCGCGCCGTCGACGGTCAGTGGAGGATCGTCGACGGCCTGGAGATCGACGCCTTCTCCCGCGAGCGCATCGACGCTTCCGTCGCCGAGCTCATCGAGGAGCGGGACGCGGTACAGGAGCTGGAGCTGCTGTAGCCGCTCAGCCCGTCGATCGCGGTGATGCCGCGGAGACTCCGCCAGATCGAAGAAGGCGGAGTCGATCGTCGGTGATGAGTTCGACCGGAAGAACGCTGCCCCGACCGTCCCGCAGGCGAACGACGATCAGCTTCCCACGGCGTTTGACATCACGGACTTGCGTATACGCGATCGTCGTCTGAGACCCCCATCCCGAGAGGACGAATGCTGTCTCACCGAAACCGACGGCGAGCGTCCTTCCGCCGATGGTTCTCCGGCAGTGGTTCCTCAACTTGAAGTACAGGGCGAAGGGGAGGGCCACCACCAGGATCGTGGTGGCCACGACGACCGGGCCCGCGGAGTCACGGAGAAACCCGACCCCGGCGGCGCCAGTGAGGACACACAGCAGGACGAGCGCCCCGAGCGGACCGCGCGACCAGAGCCGGAACTGGTACCAGGCGATTCTGCGCACCATCGGCTCGTCCATCACGATGTGGCTCTGCAACTCCACCTGCTCCACGCGGCCATCCTATGCACCGTTGACCCTGCAAGGGGGTGTCGGAACACGCCGCGTCCCTCCCGGAGAGGCGGCGTGTCGTGACAATTCGTCGGTGCGAGGGCGGGGCAGTGCGCTCAGCGCTTCTTCTGGCTCTTCTCCTGCGCGGGCAGCGTGCCGGCCGCGCGCGCCTCGGCGAAGTACGCCCGAGCCTCCGCCTGGCGCTCGCCCTCCGCGCCACTGGCGATCTTCGCGCGCACCAGCTCGGGCCCGTAGCCGAAGGCGTCCACAAGGTCGACGGCGTGCGGGCGGATGCGCGCGAGCAGGCGGTCGATGTAGGCGGTGACGGCCTGCGCGCGCTGCGGCGAAAGCCGGCCGTGGATGAGGTACCAGGCCGCGTGCTTCTCGATCAGGCCGAAGCCGAAGAGGTCCCGCAGCCAGGTGAGCACCTGCTTGGTGCCGGCGTCGGGGGCGTGGTCGAGCGCATCGGTGAACGCCTCCCACTGCAGCAGCTCGCCTTGCGCCCGCGCGGCCTCGATCAGCTCGTTCTGCTGCGAGTTGAACAGCTCGGCTGCGGCCTTCTTGCCCAGCTTGGAGGCGGGGCGGAGGCGGCCGGCGATCTCGGCGATCATCGACTCGACCCGGTCGGTGAGGAGCTCGCGCTGCGTGGCCGACTCCTGCAGCCAGTTGACCGAGCGGGCGGTGGAGCCGAAGTCGCGGACGGTCTGGCCGACGCTGCGCAGTCCGCTGCCGTGGTAGGCACGGTCGGCGGCCTGCGTGACGACGTAGCGGGCGAGAGCACCGGCGTCGGCCTTGGCGAACTTCTTGCTGTAGTCGGTGAGCAGGCGCTTGGCGACCAGCTGGAGCAGGACGTTGTTGTCGCCCTCGAAGGTGACCCAGATGTCGAGGTCCTGGCGGAGGGAGGTGAGCCGGTTCTCGGTGAGGAAGCCGGCGCCGCCGCACGCCTCCCGCGCCTCCTGCAGCGTGTCGAGAGCGTGCCAGGTGCTCAGCGGTTTGAGCGCCGCCGCGATCGTCTCGAGGTCCTGGCGGTCCGCGTCGCTGTCGGCCTTGCCGCTGAAGACGTCGTCGAACTTGTGCAGGAAGACCTCGTGGGCGAAGCCCGCCGCGTATGTGGTGGCGAGCAGCGGGAGCAGCCGTCGCTGGTGGCGCTGGTAGTCGAGCAGCACCTCCTCGTCGGTGTCGCTGCCGGCGGTGAACTGGCGTCGCTCGTTCGCGTAGGTGAGCGCGATCTTGAGGCCGATCTTCGACGCGATGGTCGCGGAGCCGTCGAGCGAGACGCGACCCTGCACGAGCGTGCCCAGCATGGTGAAGAAGCGGCGCCCCGGGCTCTGGATGGACGACGTGTACGTGCCGTCCTCTGCGACGTCGCCGTACCGGTTCAGGAGGTCGGTGCGCGGGATGCGGACGCCGGTGAAGTGGAGGCGGCCGTTGTCGACCCCGTTCAGCCCACCCTTCTGTCCGTCGTCCTCCCCGCCGATGCCGGGCAGGAACGAGCCGTCGGCGTCGCGAATCGGGACGTAGAAGGCATGGACGCCGTGGTTGACGCCCTGCGTGACGAGCTGGGCGAACACGACGGCGGCGGTCGCGTCGACGGCGGCGTTGCCGAGGTAGTCCTTCCAGGCCCCGCGAAACGGGGTGTCGAGCACGAACTCCTGCGACGCCGGGTCGTAGGTCGCGGTGGTCGCGATGCTGGCGACGTCGGAGCCGTGGCCGGTCTCCGTCATGGCGAACGCGCCGGGCACGTCGAGCGACATGATGCCGGGCAGGTACTTCTCGTGGTGCGGGGCGGTGCCGAGGTGGAGCACCGCGGCGCCGAACAGCCCCCACTGCACGCCCGATTTGATCTGCAGCGACGGGTCGGCCGCCACCAGCTCCTCGAACGCGGCGATGTTGCCGCCGTGGTCGTCGCCTCCGCCGACCGACTTCGGGAACGCGCGGTGCACCTGGCCGTTCTCGACGAGCAGGCCGAGCTGCTCGAAGACGCGCTTGCGGTGCTCGGCGACGGGGAGTCCCTCGATCTTCTGCAGCTCGGGTCGGCCCGCCAGCTCGCGCGAGGCCAGGCGCACGTCGGCCCAGTCGCCCAGCAGCTGGCGGCCCAGCGCCTCGACGTCGACGCGCGGGGACGGACCGGCGGCCGGGGAGGACGCGGGCTCGGGGGCGGGTGCGGCAGGAGTGGCGGGGACGCGCTCGGCAGTGTCAACCATGAGTTCCTCTTCGATTCTCTCGTGGGTCGCTGACACGCTACGTCCGCTCGCGCGGAAGCGGAAACGCGCGGTGCGCCGCCTACAAACGCCGGTCGCACGTCCCGCCGGGCGGTTGTGGGATCCTCCAAAACCGGGAGCCCCTGCTTGGAGGATCCACAACCTCCGCGCGGTTTACTTGATCGTCACCGAGTTGGCCAGGTCGTTCATCGCGCCGACGCTGGAGGCGTTGACCTGGTAGCCGAAGCTCGAGCCCGAGTACGCCGGACCGGACCAGATCTTGGTCGTGCAGCCCGCGAAGCTCTTGAACGAGCTGACGCGTCCCGCCCAGCCGACCGAGCTGAGCGGACCGAACTGGTAGACCGTGGAGCCGTTGCAGGCGCCGGAGTTCGTGATCTGGAAGACGGCGCCGCCGTAGCCGGCGTCGTCGAAGAGCTGGGTCTGGACGTAGGTGGCGCGGGCGCCGGTGGCCGGGGACGCGGGCGTCGCCGACGAGCGCTGTGCCCCCGGCCCGATCACCACGAGGTGCTGCTCGGCGAGCACGGCCGCGTTGAGGTCCTCGCCCGGCTCGACGCACACGAGCGAGGCCGTGCCGAGGTCGTAGGAGCACGACGCGAGCGGAGCCGCCGCAGCGTTCGCGGCCGCGACGGGCGCCGCGGCGAGTGCGAGCGCGGCCAGGCCGGCGAGCAGGAGGCGGGCTGAGCGGGCGGATCGGGTGGTTCGGGTCATCTCGGGTCCCCTTGAGTGTCATTGTGCCGGCGGGTTCCAGCACGTCTCGATTCTCTCGACGCCCCTTCCGACCTTCTTCGGTGCGCGCACCGATCCTGAGAGGATCGGCCCAGGAGGCACATTCCCTAGTCATGAGCGATCTCGCCAACGAGACCGACGCCACGGGCGCGGCAGCGTCCGACGTGTCGGACGTCGCTCTGCTGGCGGAGCTCGCGGCAGGGAGCAAGGCCGCGTTCTCGCGCCTCTACGACCGCCACAGCCGCATCGTCTACGCGTACGCCGCCGCCCGCCTCACCACCCGCGACGACGTGGAGGAGATCAGTCAGGACGTCTTCGTCACGCTGTGGCGCAAGCGGTCCGCTCTGTCGATCGCCGGCGAGTCCGCGCTGCCATGGCTGCTGGTGACCTGCCGCAACCTCATCCTTAACCGGCGACGGGCGAACCAGTCGGCCGCCCGCCGCCGCACCGACGCGCCCGTCGACGACACGCTTGCGGACACCGCTCCCGGGCCGGACGCGATGACCGAGCGCGCGCAGCTGCTCGCGCTGGTCGAGGCCGCCGCCGCGCGACTGCCGGAGCCGGATCGGACGATCTTCGAGCTCTGCATCCGGGGGTATGCGAGCTACGAGGAGGCCGCGGTGGCCGCCGGGATCAGCGCCGGTGCGGTGCGCAATCGACTCAGCCGGCTGCGCACGCGCCTCCGGTCCGAACTCCAGACACTCAGGGGGACCGATGACTGACCGCAGTCTGCTCCCGGACGACACGCGATTCGAGGAGCTGAGGGACCGCCTCCTCGACACGATCGCGACGGACGATCGCCGCCGCACACGCCGCCATCGGCTCGCCGCGATCGGTATCGCCGGCGTGCTCGTCGCCGGCACGACCGCCGGCGGTATCGCCATCGCCCGGGCGAGCCAGGGCGAGATCAACGACACCGTCGAGTGCTACGGCACCGCCGACCTGAACGGGCCGTCCTTCACCTCGGCGTGGCAGCCCGGCGACCTCGAGGCGACCACCCCCACCCCGCTGGAGCAGCGCATCGCGCTCGCGGAGGACCAGTGCGCGGCGGGGTGGCGTATCGGGTCTTTCCGCCCGCAGGGCAGTTCGAGCGACGCGGACGAGCCCGTCCCCGCCTTGAAGGCCTGCCAGCTGCCCGACGGTCGCCTGGCCGTCTTCCCCTCGGAGCGGGCGGTGGCGGACCTGTGCGCACGCTTGGGCCTCTCGCTCCCGACGCCGTGAGCCGGGATCCCGCGAGGAAACCGTTGGCACTCTCATAGGGAGAGTGCTAATCTGGTGGCGGGTCACGGGGACCCTCGTGACCCTTCGTTCGCATCGCGAAAGGAGATTGATCATGTCTGTCCCATTTGATGTCGTGAGCCAGTTCGACCGCATCGCGTCGAGCATCTTCGACACCGGCCGCTCGCCTCGCCTGATGCCGGTCGACCTCTTCCGTGAGGGCGATCAGTACGTCCTGAGCGCCGACCTCCCGGGCATCGACCCCTCGTCGGTCGACCTCGACGTCGACGGCCAGCTCCTCACCATCCGGGCCGAACGCCTCGCCCCCGCCCGCGAGAACGTCAAGTGGCTCGCGCACGAGCGGCCGTTCGGTGCCTACATGCGGCAGTTCACCCTGGGCGACGGCGTCGACGTCGAGAGGATCACCGCCAACTACGAGCACGGCGTGCTCTCGGTCATCATCCCGATGGCCGAACGCGCGAAGCCCCGCAAGATCAGGGTCGGTACGGCCGACGAGCGCAAAGAAGTGGCGGCGTGACCGACGTCCGTCCGCGCTGAAGACGGCACGACTCACCCGCTGACAGCGAAGGAGCCGTTCTCCGCACCGAAAGGTGGGGAGAACGGCTCCTTCGCTCGTCTGCGGCGACGCGGGGCGGCGGTCAGGCCGCGCGGCGCGCCTGGCGCGGCACCGCGCGGAGCGCATCCCGCGCGTGGACGCCTTCCCGTCCGGGGATGACCGTTCCCGGCTCCAGCTGGGCATCGCGCTCGATACGCGCACCGTTGCCGATCATGGCGTTCGCGCCGATCTTGGCGTTGCTGCCGATCTTCGCGTTGCTGCCGACCACACTGCCCGCGCCGATGTGGACATTCGCGCCCACGAACGTGCGGTCGCCGACGGTGGCTCCACGGTCGACCCAGCTGCCCGCGCCGACATAGGCGTCGAGCCCGATCCGGGCCTCTGCCTCGACATAGGCGGTCGGCTCGATGTAGGCCGACTCCGCCGCGCGCGCCGTCGGAGCGACCAGCCCCCGGCCGTTGGCGTGCCGCCGATACTTGATCACTGCGCCGGTCTCGTCCTCGAGCTCCTCGATCATCCGTGCCATCGTCTCCTCCTTCGAGATCGTCGCCTGTGCGGACAGTGTCCTGCCCGAACATCGGTACAACACTGGGAGGCGTCCGAAGATTCCCTGATCGCCCCAGCGAATCGCCACCGTACGCCCGACCGCGCGACGAGACCAGGGGATCAGGTGGGAGTCGACCGGGAGTCGGGTGCTACCCCTCGGCAGCCACCACGTCGAGCAGCGCCTGCCCGTACGCTTCCCGCTTCTTCGCCCCGATCCCGCTGATGCCGTCGAGGTCACCGAGGCTGGCGGGGCGGGCGGAGGCGACAGCGCGCAGGGTGGCGTCGCCGAAGACGATGTAGGCGGGGACGCCCTGCGACTTGGCCTCGCCGGCGCGCCACGCGCGGAGCGCCTCGAAGAGCGGCAGATCGGCGGCGGAGACGTCGGCGGGTGCGGCGCTGCGGGAGGAGCGGCTCGCCCGCTCGGGGCGTTCGGGCTCCCGGCGCAGGATGACGGGACGCTCCCCGGCCAGCACGGCCGCACTGTCGGGGGTGAGGACGAGCACGCCGTACTCGCCCTCCGGCTTGAGGAGCTCCTGGGCGATGAGCTGCCGCACGACGCCGCGCCACTGGCTCTCGCTGAGGTCGGCGCCGATGCCCCAGGTGGAGAGGGCGTCGTGGCCGTACTGCTCGACGCGCGGCGTGCGCTTGCCGCGCACGATGTCGACGAGGTGGCCGGCGCCGAAGCGCTGGTTGCGCTCGCGGGCGAGCCGCACGACGGTGGAGAGGAGCTTCTGCGCGGGCACGGTGCCGTCCCAGCTCTCGGGTGGTGTGAGGCAGGTGTCGCAGTTGCCGCACGGCTCGGAGCGCTGCCCGAAGTAGCCGAGCAGGTTCACCCGACGGCACTGCACCGTCTCGCACAGGGCGAGCATGGCGTCCAGGTGCTGCGTGAGCCGGCGGCGGTGCGCGACGTCGCCCGGGGAGTCGTCGATCATCCGGCGCTGCTGCACGACGTCTTGCAGGCCATAGGCGAGCCAGGCCGTCGAGGGGAGGCCGTCGCGGCCCGCGCGCCCCGTCTCCTGGTAGTAGCCCTCGACCGACTTCGGGAGGTCGATGTGGGCGACGAAGCGCACGTCCGGCTTGTCGATGCCCATGCCGAAGGCGATGGTCGCGACCACGATCACGCCCTCCTCGCGGAGGAAGCGCGACTGGGTCCGCGCGCGCAGCCCCGCGTCGAGACCGGCGTGATACGGGAGGGCGGTGAGCCCGCGTGCCGAGAGGAACTCGGCCGTGCGCTCCACGGAGTTGCGCGAGAGGGCGTAGACGATGCCCGCCTCGCCCGGGTGCTCCACGGTGATGAAGTCGAGCAGCTGCTTGCGCACCTCCACCTTGGGCACAATGCGGTACTGGATGTTGGGGCGGTCGAAGTCGGCGACGAAGTGCTGCGCCTGCTCGAGCCGGAGCCGCGACGTGATCTCGCGATGCGTGGCCTCGGTGGCGGTGGCGGTGAGCGCGATGCGCGGCACGCCGGGCCAGCGGTCGGCCAGCTCGGAGAGCGCGAGGTAGTCGGGCCGGAAGTCGTGGCCCCACTGCGAGACGCAGTGCGCCTCGTCGATGGCGAACAGTGCGATGCGGCCGCGCTCGAGGAAGCGCTTGGTGGCCTCCGACGACAGCCGCTCGGGCGCGACGTAGAGGATGTCGAGCTCCCCCGACAGGTAGGCGCGCTCGACGGCCGCGCGCTGCTGGCCGTCCTGCGTGGAGTTGAGGAACGCCGCACGCACGCCCACCGCAGTGAGCGCGTCGACCTGATCCTGCATGAGCGCGATCAGCGGGGACACGACGACACCGGTGCCCTCCCGCACCAGAGACGGGATCTGGTAGCAGAGGCTCTTGCCTCCGCCCGTGGGCATCAGGACGACCGCGTCGCCGCCTCCGACCACCTGGTCGATGATCTGCGCCTGCTGGCCGCGGAAGCTGTCGTAGCCGAAGACCGTCTTCAACGCCTCCACGGCGGTTGCGAACCGCGGCGCGGCGACGGCCGTCGGGACCGGGGCGGCAGGCGCGGCGTACGCACCGGCCGGGGCGTCGCCGGACGCCGCCCCCGCGTACGGGTCGTCTCCGAAGTCGGGCAGCGGCGGCTCCTCCTCCAGCGGCGGTGCGTCGCGGTCGTCCGGCACCCAGGCGTTCCAGCTCATCCCTCGATCGTAACGACGACGCCTGACCGTCGACCCGGCGCACGGAATCGGTGGATTCTCGCCGCTGTCCACAGCCCTCCGGTACGATCGCCGCATGCGCCGGCTCGTCGTCACGGAGTTCCTGTCGCTCGACGGCGTCGTCGAGGCGCCGGGCGGCGAGCGCACGCACCCGCACTCCGGCTGGACCTTCCCGTTCGCGACGGAGGATCTGCAGGCGACGAAGCTCCAGGAGGTGCGCGACGCCGGTTCCCTGCTGCTGGGCCGCCGCACCTACGAGCAGTTCGTCGAGGCGTGGCCGCCGCGGGAGGGCGAGTTCGCCGACCGGATGAACAGCCTGCGCAAGGCCGTCGTGACCTCCCGCCCCGGGGCTCTCGCGTGGAACGCGGAGCGGCTCGACAGCGCGGCGTCCGGCAGCGTCCGCTCGGCGATCGCCGCGCTGAAGGAGGCCGACGGCGATGACGACGGTGCGATCCTGGTCGCCGGCAGCCCGACCCTCGTGCGCGCCCTGATCGTCTGGGGCCTCGTGGACGAGCTGCGCCTCCTCGTCTACCCCGTCCTGCTCGGCGGCGGGCAGCGCATCTTCCCGGACGACCGCACCACGTGGACGTTCGAACTGGCCGGGCTCGACCGGTTCGACAGCGGCGCCGTCCTCCACGTCTACCGCTTGGCCGGGAGCTGATGCCGGCCGTCGCGCTCGGCCTCCTCAGCGCACTCGTCTACGGTTCGGCCGATTTCGTCGGCGGTGTCGCAGCACGGCGTATCGGGGCGCTCCGGGCGACCGCTGTCGGCGCTCTGAGCGGACTGGCGCTCCTGCTCCTCTCCCTCCCCCTGGTCGGCGGCGCCTGGACCTCCGCAGCGGTGGGATGGGGCGCTCTGTCGGGCATCGTCGGCTCGGTCGCCGTCTTCCTGCTGTACGCGTGCCTCGCGATCGGCCCGATGAGCATCCTGTCGCCGCTGACCGCGGTGGTGTCGGCGATCGTCCCGCTCACCTGGGGCCTGATCGGCGGCGACCGCTTCGCCTTGATCGGCTACGTGGCGCTCGGCGTCGCCCTGATCGCCGTCGTGCTCGTCGGTTTCGTGCCCGAGCGCGGCGCGGTCCGCCCGAGCGGGAAGGCCCTGCTCATGGCGGTCGGGGCCGGTGTCTTCATCGGCGCCTTCCTCATCCTGCTCGACCAGACGCCCGCCGACTCGGGGGTGGTGCCGCTGATCGCGAACCGCGCGGTGAACG
The DNA here is from genome assembly GCF_020521355.1 of Leifsonia sp. LS1. Lineage (NCBI taxonomy): Bacteria > Bacillati > Actinomycetota > Actinomycetes > Micrococcales > Microbacteriaceae > Leifsonia > Leifsonia sp. LS1. Next base: position 42,860 of record NZ_BPER01000003.1, on the reverse strand, counting down.
GCGCGATCATGTGGGCGGTCGTCGGCGTCGCGGTCGTGCGGGCGCGCGCGGCGGAGGGCGGGCCCTCCGGCGGCGCGACGGCGGACCGGTTCACGCGTCGCGGCACCGGGCTCGCGGCCGGCAGCGGGGTCCTGGACGCGTCGGCGAACGTCCTCATCCTGGTCGGGCTGCGCGCAGGCGACCTGTCGACGATGTCGGTGCTGGTGGCGCTCTACCCGGCCGGCACCATCCTGCTCGCCGCGATCGTGCTGCGCGAACGGATCGCGCCGGTGCAGTGGATCGGGCTGGCGCTCGCGGTCGGCGCGGCGGGGATGCTCGCGGCGGCGTAGCGCGTCCCGGCGTTCGGCGCGAATCGCGGCTGAGGCTCCGGCATTCCCGCGATGTGTGCCGAATGTGCGGGGCCAAGTTCATGACGATGGACATGTTCACGAGCCGCGAGCACCGGTTCTCGCTCGGGACCGACGTCGGCTCAGGGACGCCCTACGCCTCCCTCCCCGTGAGCAACGGCGTCGTCGACTACGAGGAGTACTACCGGCTGAGCCCGGAGCAGTATGCCCGATTCCTCGCCGATCCCGGCACCGCGCTGGCCTTCGTGGAGGAATGCCGCCGGCATGAGCACGACGACCTCCTTCTGCAGCAGCCGGGCTGGAACCGCGGCACCCCGGTCTGAACGCTCGCACATTTGGACCAAAGCGCGGCTTACGCGACGCCAAAGCCGCGATTTGGTCCAAATCGCGGGAGAACTGACCAGCGCGGTCGAGCCCCGTCGGAGGGTACTGTCGGTAGCCGAGCAGGGAGGGGAGCCGATGAGCGCACCACACGATCCGGCGGACGGGCTGGAGAACCGCCGGGAGCACCTGGGAGATGTCAGCCAGGCGGTCCAGGACTTCGCCAGCGAGCAGGAGGGGTACCACAAGGGGCTGTCGGCGCGGCAGCTGCAGATGATCGCCATCGGCGGCGCGATCGGCACCGGGCTCTTCCTGGGCGCGGGAGGCCGGCTCGAGCAGGGCGGACCGCTGCTGGTCTTCGTCTACGCGATCTGCGGGTTCTTCGCCTTCCTGGTGCTCCGGGCGCTCGGCGAGCTCGTGCTGCACCGGCCGTCGTCGGGGTCGTTCGTGTCGTACGCCCGCGAGTTCTACGGCGAGAAGATGGCCTACGTCGCCGGGTGGATGTACTTCCTCAACTGGGCGATGACCGCGATCGTCGACTCCACGGCGATCGCGCTGTACGTGAAGTACTGGAGCGTCTTCACGGTCGTCCCGCAGTGGCTCCTGGCCTTGATCGCCCTCGTCGTGGTGGTGAGCCTCAACCTGATCTCGGTGAAGGTGTTCGGCGAGATGGAGTTCTGGTTCGCGCTGATCAAGGTGGGCGCGCTGGTGGCGTTCCTCCTTGTCGGCATCGTCGTGCTGGCGGCGGGCTGGCCGACCGACCTCGGGCCGACCGGTTTCGCGATGCTGGCCGAGAACGGCTGGTTCCTGCCGCACGGCGCGGCGACCATCGGGATGGCGATCGTGCTCGTGCAGGGCGTGGTGTTCGCGTACGCGGGCGTGGAGCTCGTGGGCATCGCGGCAGGCGAGACCGAGAACCCGGAGAAGATCATGCCGCGCGCGATCAACAGCGTGGTCTTCCGCATCGCCGTCTTCTACTGCGGCTCCGTCCTGCTGCTGGCGCTGCTGCTCCCGTCGAGCGCGTACAGCGGGAGCGAGAGCCCCTTCGTCACGTTCTTCAGCCACCTCGGCGGTCCGCAGCTGAGCGCGGTCGTCGGGTCGATCATGAACTTCGTCGTGCTGACGGCGGCGCTGTCGAGCCTCAACGCGGGCATGTACTCGACGGGGCGCATCCTGCACTCGATGGCGCAGTCCGGGGCGGCGCCAGTGTTCACCTCGCGCATGAACGCGCGCGGCGTGCCCTACGGCGGCATCCTGCTGACGGCCGCGATCGGCGTGCTCGGCGTCTTCCTCAACCTGGTCGTGCCGAAGCAGGCGTTCGACATCGTGCTCAATGTCGCCGCCCTCGGGATCATCACCAGCTGGGCCATGATCGTCCTCTGCCAGATGCAGCTGCGCCGCTGGGCGCTCCAGGGCAAGCTGCAGCGGCCCGCGTTCCGGTTGTTCGGCGCGCCCTTCACCGCGTATCTGACGCTCGCCTTCCTGGTCGCGGTGCTCGTGCTGATGGCGTTCGACTACCCGACGGGGACGTTCACAGTCGCCTCGCTGGTGGTCATCGTCCCGCTGCTGATCGTCGGGTGGTACGCGCAGCGGTCGCGCATCCTCGCGATCGCGCAGGAGCGGGAGGGGTACACCGGCGCGCATCCGGTCGTCGCCTCGCGCAGACACCCGCGCCCACGTCGCGACCGGCACGACGGACCGCGGGGATGACGCCCGTGTTGTAAGGCTAGGCTTGCCTCTCTTAGGCTGAGGGAGACATGAAGAACACCAGCACGCGACTCCTCCTCACCTGCGCCGCGATCGGCGTGGCGGGTGGGATCGTCTTCTCGATCTCGGCCTATGTCTCGGGCACGCTCGCTGCGGCGGCACCGATGTTCTACGGCGCGGTGATCGGCGTGTACTTCCTCCCCGGGGTGATCGCCCAGGCGCTCCTGCGTCGCGGCGGCGTCGCGCTCATCACCTCCGTGATCGCCGGCCTGGTGTCGGTGCCGTTCCAGCCGATCGGCTTCGCCGCGGTCATGGCGGCCGGATCCATCGGGCTGCTGCAGGAGGTGCCGTTCGCGATCACGCTCTACCGCTATTGGCGGGCGTGGCTGTTCTACACGGCGGTCACCATCGCCGGGCTGATCTTCGGCGTCGGCGTGTTCGTCGCGCAGGGCGCCGACCTGGCCCAGCCGTGGGTGCAGGTCGTGCACATCGGGCTCTTCGTCGTCAGCCCCATCCTCTTCACCTGGCTGGGTCGGCTCGTGGCCGCCGGGCTCGACCGCACCGGCGCCGGCCGCGGCCTGCAGCTGCCGATCGTGCGGCCGCGCCGCCGCGACTCCGACCCGCTGCCGATGACGGCCGCCTGACCGCCGTGGCGGAGGGGCCGGCGCCCCTGCGGGCGCACGGGGTGCGCATCCGGCACGAGGGCGCTGAGGTATGGACGCCCGACGGGGTCGACCTCCGGATCGCTTCTGGCGAGGTTCTCCTGGTGCTCGGCCCGAGCGGCTGCGGCAAGTCCACGCTCGCCCTCGCCCTCAACGGACTCGTCCCGCACGCGGTGCCCGCCACCCTCGAGGGCACCGTCGTCGTGAGCGGCGTCGCAACCGCCGACGCACGCGTGGCCGAGCTCAGCGAGCACGTCGGGATGGTGTTCCAGGACCCGGACGCGCAGCTCGTCACCGGCACGGTGCTCGACGAGGTCTGCTTCGGCCCGGAGAACCGGCTCGTCCCCGCGGCGGAGGTGCTGGAACGCGCCGAGCGCGCGCTCCGGGCGGTCGGCCTGTGGGACCGCCGCGCGGACGACCCGGACACCCTCTCCGGCGGCGGCAAGCAGCGCCTCGCGATCGCCTGCGCGCTGGCGCTCGACGCTCCGCTCCTCGTGCTCGACGAGCCGACCGCCAACCTCGATCCCGTCGGCGCCGACGAGGTGTACCGGCTCCTGGGCGAACTGACGCGCGAGGGCTCCGGCCGCGCCGTCGTGCTCGTGGAGCACAACCTCGACGCCGCGATGGGGATCGTCGACACCGTCCTGGTGCTCGACGCGGCCGGCCGGATGGTCGCGCACGGCCCGGCGGCGGAGGTGCTCCGCGACCGGGCGGAGGAGCTGGCAGGCCTCGGCGTGTGGCTCCCCACCGCCACCCTCGCGGCCCTGCGTCTGCGCGCGGCGGGATTCGTGCTCGACCCGCTGCCGCTCACCCCGGAGGAGCTCTCCGAGGGGGTGGGGAGTGTCGCCGGCGGGCTCTCCGGCGATCCGGTCGGCCGGCCCGCCGTGACAGCTGTGACTGAGGCGACGGGGGCGACCGGCGACTCCGATCCCGCCATCGCCGTCTCCCGTCTCACCCTCCGACGCGGACGCCGGGAGGTGCTGCACGATGTCTCCCTGCGGATCGACCGCGGCGACTTCGTGGCCGTCGTCGGGCCCAACGGCGCGGGCAAGAGCACGCTGGTTCAGGCGATCGCGGGCGTTCTGCGGCCGCCGCGCGGGGCGGTCGCGCTCGGCGCACTCGACCCCTCCCGTGCTTCCGTCTCCGAGCTGTCGGCGGCGGTCGGATTCGTCTTCCAGAACCCCGAGCACCAGTTCGTCGCCCACAGCGTGGTCGACGAACTCGCCTTCGGCCTCTGGCAGCGTCGTCTCCCCGAGCAGGAGGTCGACGACCGCGTCGATCGGATGCTGACGACACTCGGCCTCGGGCCGCACCGCGAGGCCCACCCCTTCCTGCTGTCCGGAGGCCAGAAACGACGCCTCTCGGTCGGGACCGCACTCATCGCGGGCGCGCCGCTGCTGGTCCTCGACGAGCCCACCTTCGGCCAGGACCGCGCCCGTGCGGCGGAGCTGCTGGAGCTCCTGGCCGCTCTGAACGCCGAAGGGACGACGGTGGTCGTCGTCACCCACGATCTCGGTCTCGCCGCCGAGTACGCCTCGCACGTCGCGATCGTGGACGACGGCCGCATCGCCGCGTTCGGGGCGACGGCGCGCATCCTGAGCGATGCCGACCTGCTGGAGCGCGCCGGACTCCGGCAGCCGCCCCTGGTCCGCGCCCTGGCGGACGAGCGCGTGCCCGCGGGGCTGCGCGGAGCGACGCGGCTGCGCGACCTCCCCGGGGGGACGGCATGACCTTCCTCTCGGCAGACCCCTTCGGCACCGGCGCGCCTCCCGCCGCCCGCTTCCTCCACCACCTCAACCCGCTCTCGAAGGTGGCGGCGGTCGTACCCGCCTGGATCGCGCTGCTGTTCACGCGGGACGTCCTCACACCCCTCGTGCTGCTCGCGCTCGGCATCCTGCTTCTGCTGGCAGGTGCGCGCCTGCGCCCGTCGCTGGTGGTGGCGCTGCTCGCCGGCGTCCCGCTCGTCGTGCTGGTGATGGCGGTCAGCTTCGGGTTCTGGACGGACCCGTCCCGCGTGGCCGACCGGACCGTGCTGTTCTCCATCGGGGCGTTCGACTACACCGCCGGCGCGCTGGCCGTCGGGGTCGCGACCTCGTTGCGGCTCACCGCGCTCGTCGTGCTGGCGCTGATCGGTGGTCTCACGACGACCGGACCCGATCTCGCGCGGGCCCTGGTGGCGCACCTGCGCATCCCGTACCGCATCGGATACACGGCGGTCGCGGCCTACCGGTTCGTGCCCCGCTTCGGCGCCGAGCTCACGCTGATCCGGCAGGCGCAGCGCGTCCGGGGCGTGGCCCCGGGCCGGGGACCGATCGCCGCCTTCCGCCGCGCGTTCGCTGCGGTCGTGCCGCTGCTCGCGTCGGGCATCCGGCATGCCGACCGGATGGCGCTGGCCATGGAGTCGCGCGCGTTCGGCGCCCACCCCACGCGCACCGAGCGCACGCCGTCACGCTGGCGGGCACGCGATACGGTGTTCACGCTGCTGGCGTGGGCGGTCACCGCGGCGGTGTTCGTGCTCACGCCGCGCTGAGCGCGGGTCAGGATCCGGCGGCGGTCTCGCCGGTGGCCGACTTCTCGTCCGTGATGACCAGGCCGGACGCGCGCCCGGCGGCCACGATCATCGACTCGATCCAGTCGCGGTTGATGCTGATGGCGCGCGAGCCGCTGTAGTAGATGTGGATCGGGACGCCGTTGTCGACCCAGATCGCGTGGCGTCCGCTCCCGCGCTCCACGGGGAGGGGCCAGGAGAGGAAGAAGTTCTCTCCGCGGCGGAGCTTCGTGCTGATCACGATCTGCAGGTGCGTGAGCACCCGGTCGTCGATCTCGAAGCTCTCGCCGTTGTACGACAGGGTTCCCACGATCAACCTTTCGCGAGCGCCGGGACGGGTGGGGCGCTCTCCACGAGGATACCCGCGGTCCGGTATCGCTTTCGCGTGCGCGCGGTACAGTCGGAGGTGCTCGTCCCCCACCGACACCGGAGGTCCCCCCGAATATGATCGTCAACCGCCTCACCGTCGACGGCAAGGACTACTTCCTGCCCGAGCCCGTCTCCGAGCTGCGCACGAAGATCCTGGAGGCGGTCAAGGCGGGCGGCGGCTACGTCAACATCCCACCGCTGCGCGGCGGCCCCGGTGTGGACATCCTCTTCTCGCCCGGAATGCCGGTGACGTGGACGCAGATCGACGTCGGCGGCGAGGGCGATGCCGACGAGACCCCCGTCGTTCCCACCGACGCGGACCTCGACAGCCTCTGACGGACCGGGTGCCTCCGGGTCACGCCCGCGCGGCGTCGCGCAGCCACTCGCCGAAATGCTGCTCCGGGGCAGGTCGGGCGATGTAGTAGCCCTGGGCTCGGTCGCAGCCGGCGACCCGGAGCCGGTCGAGTTGCGTGCGCGTCTCGACACCCTCGCCGACGGTGCGCATCCCGCGCTCCCGCGCGAAATCGACGACGGTCGCGATCGAATGGTCGCCCTTGACGGGAGCGACCAGCCGGCGGTCCAGTTTCAGTTCCGAGGCGCGCAGGTCGATGACGCGGCGCGGTGACGAATGCCCCGCGCCGAAGTCGTCGATCGAGACGACCACGCCGATCTCACGCAGTCGGTCCAGCCGCCCCGCGACCCGTGCCGGATCCGCGATGATCGTCTCCTCCGTCACCTCGAGGGTGAGGAGATGGGGATCGATCCCGGAGTCCGCGAGCTCCGCGCGGACGCTCTCGTAGAAGTCCTCCGTGGCGAGCTGCGACGGCGCCACGTTCACGGCGACATCGAGAGGCTGCCCGCTGCGCTGCCACTCCGCCGCGGCCCGGCAGCCGGCATGGAGCATCTGGCGACCCAGCTCGTGGATCGCGTTGGTCTGCTCGGCGATGGGGATGAACACCGCGGGGGGCACGAAACCGAACTCGGGATGCTCCCAGCGCCCGAGCAGTTCGGCCGCCACGACCCGTCCCGTCGACACCTCGACCTGCGGCTGGAAGTAGGGGATGATCTGTTCCCGGCGCACGGCTTCGGGCAGATCGGCGGTGAGCCGCTCGATCCGTCCGTCATCCGTCACGTTGGTCATCACATCCCAGGCTGGCGGATTCGAATTCCCCCGTCAACGGGGGTTGCGGATTCGGCGATCGGGTGTAAGGGCCGTTCGCAACGGCGTACTCCGCCTCGACATGCGGCTCCGGCACCGGATAATGGGAGGACCGACGGGCCCGCCCCGGGTGCCGGGCCCCCGATCGAGGAGCCGAATGACGACCGTCACCACCGACGAATCCGCCCGGATCCTGAGCCGCAGCAGCGTACGCGTGCAGGGCGCCGCGACCGGACGTCCACTGGTCTTCGCCCACGGATTCGGCTGCAGCCAGGAGATGTGGCGGCTGGTCGCGCCCGCGTTCGAGGCCGAGCATCCCGTCGTCCTCTTCGATCTCGTCGGCTCAGGGTCGTCGGACCTCGCCGCCTACGATGCGGGCACGTACGACTCCCTGCACGGCTACGCCGACGACGTCATCGAGATCGCCGAGACACTCGATCTGCACGACGCGGTGCTGGTGGGCCATTCGGTCAGCGCGATGATCGGTGTGCTGGCGGCCTCCCGCCGGCCCGACCTGTTCGGCGCGCTCGCGCTCGTCTCCCCCTCCCCCCGCTATGTCGACGACGTCGATTACCGCGGCGGGTTCAGCCAGGCAGACATCGACGCTCTGCTCGACGCGCTCGACCGCAACTACCTCGGCTGGTCGGCGGCCATCGCCCCGCAGATCATGGGCAACCCCGGCACCCCCGCCCTCGGCGACGAACTGACGGAGAGCTTCTGCCGCACGGATCCCGAGATCGCGCGCCGGTTCGCCCAGGTCACCTTCCTGTCGGACAACCGCCGCGACCTGGCGAAGGCGGGCGTGCCGACGCTCGTGCTGCAGTGCTCCGAGGACATCATCGCTCCGGTCGAGGTCGGGCGGTACGTGCACGAGAGCATCCCGGGCAGCGTCTTCGTGCAGCTGGAGGCCACCGGCCACTGCCCCCACCTGTCCTCCCCGCGAGAGGTCATCGACGCCGTGCGGGGGTTCCTGGCGTGACGGCGGGCGAGGACACCGCCGATCCCGAGCTCTGGGAGGCGGCCCCCTGCGGCCTGCTCACGGCCGACGTCGACGGGCGCATCACCCGCGTCAACACGACCCTCGCCTCCTGGATCGGCCGACCGGCCGCCGAACTCGTCGGAACGCCGTTCGTGGAGCTCCTCGACCCCGGCAGCCGGATCTTCTATGAGACCCGCCAGCTGCCGACACTGCGGCTCGACGGTGCCGTGCACGAGGTCGCGCTGACCGTGATCGCCTCGGACGGCGCCCGCATCCCGGGCCTGATGAATGCCACCGCGGTCGCCGGGCCGGACGGCTCGGCGGAGCGCATCGACATCGCTCTGTTCGACGTCACCCGCCGCGAGGACTGGGAGCGTCAGCTGCTCTCCGCGCGGCGCTCGGCCGAGGAGTCGGAGGCGCGCGCACGCGTGCTGCAGGAGGCCTCGGCCGCCTTCGTCACCAGCGACACGGAGGCGGCGCTGGCCGAGTCCCTCGCCGAGAGCGCGCGCACCGCCTTCGCTGCGACAGGCGCCGCCGTCCACATGGCGACGGGTGCGGGTTTCGTACTCACCGGCGGCGCGGAACCCGCCGACCTCCGCACCCTCCTGGACGAGCGGTCCCGCGCGGACCGCATCCTCGTCCTCCGCGTCGACGAGGTGCAGGACCGGTCTCTCGCCGAGGCGCTGGAGGAGGCGCGGGTCGCCGAGCTCACGGTCACCCCCCTGGTCGACGGCGACTCCGTGATCGGCGCCGTCACCTGCTTCTACGGCCGCGCCCGCGGCGTCGACGCCCTGGAGACCGGCCTGCACGAGGCTCTCGCCCGCCAGGCCGCCCAGGTGCTCCGCCGCATCCGCTTGCAGGCACAGCTCGAGGCGTACGCCCTGCACGATCCGCTCACCGGGCTCGTCAACCGCGCCTCGCTGCGCTCGTCCCTCGCCGACGCGCTCGCGAGGGCCGCCGAGGAGCACGCCCCCGTCGCTCTGATCTTCGTCGACCTCGACGGCTTCAAGGCGATCAACGACGACTTCGACCACACCGAGGGCGACGCCGTGCTGCGCGAGGTGGCCTCCCGGCTGGGCCGCAGCATCCGTCAGGGCGACAGCGTCGGCCGGTTCGGCGGCGACGAGTTCCTCATCGTGTGCGAGGGCATCGACGAACCGGTCGCCGAGGCGATCGCCGAGCGCATCCGCGAGGCGATCCGGCGCCCCCTCACCGGCATCGCCGACGAACGCTCCATCAGCGCCAGCATCGGCGTCGCCGTCCACCGCCCCGCAGGCCGGGAGCCGCTGTCCACCTCCGACATCGTCCGCTCTGCCGACGAAGCGATGTACGCGGCGAAGCAGGCCGGCAAGGACCGGGTCAACGTGATCACGGTCTGAGCGGGCACACGCTCAGACCCACTCGCCCACCCGACGCAGCAGCTCCGCGGGATCGTCGTACACGCGCGATGCCCCGGCCTCCCGGAGCTCCTCGGCTCCGCTGCCGCCGCACCGCAGCCCGATGGCGCGGATGCCGGCCCGGCCGGCCGCGCGCATGTCCCACACCGAGTCGCCGACCATGACGGCGTCCTCGGGGGAGGCTCCGACGCGGTCGAGCGCGACGTTCATGATGCCCGGGTCGGGCTTGGCCTCGTCGACGTCGTCGGCGGACGTCGTGGCGGTGACGGCGTCATCGGCGGCGAGGGTGTCTCGGAGGAGCTGGAGCTCGTCGTCCGGGGCGGACGTCGCGAGCACCGTCGCGAGACCGCGCTCGCGCAGGGCACGGAGGAGGGCGCCGGCGGCCTCGAAGGCCTGTAGCCGATCGGCCTGCTCTCGGTAGAAGCGGGAGTGCAGCTCGCTGGCGCGCTCGACCCAGTCGTCGTCGCGCTCGCCGACCAGGCTGTTCAGGAGTCGTTCCGAGTCCTGACCGATCGCCCGGTGGATGCGCCACGCGTCGACCGGGACCCCCGACGCGTCGAAGGCGCGTTGCCAGGCGTCGACGTGCAGGTAGTTGGAGTCGACGAGGGTGCCGTCGACGTCGAACAGGATGGTGGAGGTCGTCATCCCTCCTGCCTACTCCCGGTTCGGGGCGATGCCAATCCTTCCCGTCCGACCCCCTTGACAGACCGGTCCACTCCCGTACGTTGGTGAGTGCACTAATCGGATGGCAGGCCGGACCGGATGGCCGGGCGGCAGTACTGCGTTCCCGATTAGGGCGGCGGCCCGGGGACGGGGGTCTGACCGGGTCGCCGCCCCGCATCCTCGCCGGGAGCGACCGGGGGCCGCACGAGGCCGTGCTGATCGCGCAGCAGCAGGTGCACAGCCGTGCAGGACTCGGACGCGACGCGCCGGGCGTGCTCGGCACCGCCGCCGAGCACGGTCAGCATCGTCCGACACACCTCGTCGGTCGGCGCGACGAAGCGCATCCGTTCGGGGTCCAGGCCGGTGACCGCGATCGTGGAGAGGCGCCACTCGCCGCCCTCGGGATGCCTGAGGGCGGAGTCGACCACACGGAGAGCGACGAACCCGACCGGACCCGGCGCGTCGAGGAGGAGGAGTTCCGTCGCCGAGCGCGACGGGTCGACGGCGGAGAGGACGGCGCGCAGCCGGGCGAGCTGCGCCGATGACCGCGGGTCGCCGCCGAGCGGGTCGTCGATACGAGGGATGCCCATGCAGGAGAGACGGTGAATCCGCCGCCCGGTGACGCGATCGGGTCAGAACCGCGCGATCGGCTCAGAACCGCGCGGGACCGGAGTCAGCGAGCCGAGGGCGTTCCGCCGTGGTGGACGACGGCTGCGGCCTCCTCCAGTGCCGGGAGGGCCGCTCGGAGGGCCTCCACCTGGCTCGGGTCGAGGCCGTCCAGGATGCGGGACACGGCGCGCGCCCGGTCGGAGCGCGCCTCCAGCAGCAGCTCGATGCCGGCGTCGGTGCCCGAGACGAAGAAGGAGCGGCCGTCGTCGGGGTCCGGCGTGCGCTCGACCAGACCGCGAGCCTCCAGCTCGGACACCAGCCGGGTGACCGTGGGCGCGGCGACGTGCTCGATGCCGGCGACCTCGCTCGGTCGCAGCGGACCCTTCCGCACGATCGTCGAGAGTGCGGAGAGCTGACCGTGGCTGAGCCCGCCGGTCGCGGACCGGATCCTCCGGTTCAGCCGGCCCACGGCGAGCGCGAGCCTCCCGGCCACATCGCCGCCGTCGGGCTGGGGCGTCGCGTCACGCTCGGGCTGCACCTACGTCCTCGCCTTCGTCGCTGGTGGACCGCTCGGCCGCGGCCCCCTCCCCATGAACATACTTGGCGCCGCCCGCGAACGAGGCGATTGCGCCGATGATGCTCATGATCGCCGCGGCGAGGAACACGATGACGAGGCCGTCGTGGAACGGGCCGGAGATCAGCTGGGGGAAGAATTCCTTGCCCGTCAGGGTCGCCGCATCGACGTGCGGGCTGGTCAGCAGACCCGTCGGCTCCAGGAGGCTCTGGATCGGGTTGTAGCCGAGGAAGGCGGCGAACAGGCTGCCGACCGGCGGGGTGTTGCCGATCTGGGCGGCGACGGTCTGCGGAACCCCGTGCGTGGTGAGCCCCTGGGTGAGCGCGGTCGGGAGCGCGACCGAGAGGCCCGCGATCATCAGCGAGAAGAAGATGCCGATGGAGAGCGAGCTGCCCGCGTTGAGGGCGACGCCGGCCATGCCCGAGGCGGCCCCGCGTTCGTTCGGCGGCACGCTGTTCATGATCGCGGTGCGGTTGGGCGACGAGAAGAGGCCGGAGCCGATGCCGTTGAGACCGGTCAGGAGCGCGAACTGCCAGTAGTCGAAGTTCACCGGGATGAGCAGGAGGCCGATGAACGTGGCCGCGACCAGCACGAGGCCGACGGTGGCGAAGGCACGGGATCCGAACCGATCGGAGAGAGCCCCGGAGATCGGTCCGGCGATGAGGAAGCCGATCGTGATCGGCAGCATGTAGATGCCGGCCCAGAGCGGCGTCGACTCGTAGCTGTAGCCGTGCAGCGGAAGCCAGATGCCCTGCAGCCAGATGATCAGCATGAACTGGAGGCCGCCCCTCCCGATCGCCGCCAGGAACCCGGCGAAGATGCCCGCGGAGAACGGTCTGATCCGGAACAGCCGCATGTCGAACATCGGCGCCGGCACTTTCAGCTCGACGAAGACGAACGCGACGAGCAGCAGGATGCCGCCGACGATCGAGCCGAGCACCCACGGGTTGCCCCAGCCCTGGCTGCTGTCACCGTAGGGCTGGATGCCGTAGGTGATGCCGGTGAGGAGCGCGATCAGGCCGATGCCGAACGTGGCGTTGCCGAGCCAGTCGATGCGTCCCGGGTTCTTCTGCCCCACCTCGTGGAGCGACTTGATGGACCAGATCGTGCCGATCACGCCGAACGGCACCGACACGAAGAACACCATCCTCCAGTCGATCTCGGCGAGCACGCCGCCCAGGATGAGGCCGATGAACGATCCGGCGATCGCCGCGACCTGGTTGAGTCCGAGCGCGAAGCCGCGCTTGTTCGCCGGGAACGCATCCGTCAGGATCGCCGTCGAGTTGGCGAACAGCATCGCGCCGCCGACGCCCTGCACGAACCGCCACCCGATCAGCCACATCGCGGCCGGCCCGCCGGTGAACGGGTCGAGGCACAGCGCGATGGCCGCGATCGTGAAGATCACGAAGCCCAGGTTGTAGATGCGCACCCGACCGTACTGGTCACCCATCCGGCCGAACATCACCACGAGCACCGCGGTGACGAGCATGTAGCCCATCAGCATCCAGAGCAGGTACGAGACGTTCCCCGGCTCGAGCGGGTTCAGCTTGATGCCGGTGAAGATGGCGGGCAGGGAGATGATGACGATCGACGAGTTGATCGTCGCCATGAGCATGCCGAGCGTGGTGTTCGAGAGCGCCACCCAGCGATAGTGCGGGTGGTCTTTGGTGAAGATGCCGGTGCGGGCCACGGGAGTTTCCTGACGAGACGGTAGTTGATTTATATGCATTAACTATATAACCGCACACAACCGCCACCCCCGCCGAAGTTCACGAAGTGGTCACCATTCCGCCCGAATGAGCGCAACGACGTGAACCTCGGCGGCGTTATGGGGTGGGCGGGGCTTCGGGTTGGGGATTGCCGACCACGGCGCCGATGGTCCACGACCGATGGCGCTGGTCCCAGTACATCCACCAGCTGCACGAGCCCGGGCGGGGCACGGTGTAGGCGGGCTGGCCGTCGGCGACGACGAGGACCGCCTGCGGTCCGTCGCCATCGCTCAGGTGCGCCGAAGAGTCAGGGCTCTGCCGGCCGAGGCACTCGGCCATGATCTCGTCGACGTCCACCGTCGGCGACCCCGGCACGAGGCGGTCGACGGCCTGCCGGTCACCCGCCTCGAGAGCGCGCAGCAGCGCCGGGACGGCCCGGGCCGCGCTCCCCGACGGCGGCGCACCCCCGCTCGCGACCACACCGTCGTCGCCCGCGCTGAAGCCGAGGTGGATGATGTAGCCGGCGCTGGCCAGCGCGACCGCGGTGAGTGCGATCGAGGCGGCGACCGCACGACGGCGCAGGCCGTCCGACCGTGGCGGCCGGCTCATCGACGCATCCCCCTGTCGCGCATACCTGCACCCTAAGCACAGAAGGTGAAAGCCGGATCATGGTTTCCTGAGACGCGGACACTCGGGAAATACACCCTGCGTCGGTCCGGTTGGTTTCGAGGTGAATATCTTCAGCCCCTCCGCCTTCGGCTCGCTCACCCTCCGCAACCGCCTGGTCATGGCGCCGCTCACGCGCATCCGGGCGGGAGCGGACGGAACGCCGGGCGACCTGCTGGTCACCTACTACGCGCAGCGGGCCTCCTTCGGCATGATCGTCACCGAGGGGACGTGGCCGGTGCGGGAGGGACGCACCTGGATCGGGCAACCCGGCCTGGAGACCGAGGAGCACGTCGCAGGCTGGCACCGGGTGACGGACGCGGTGCACGCGGCGGGCGGCACGATCGTGACCCAGCTCATGCACGGAGGCCGCGTCTCGCACCCCGCCATCACCGGGACCGGGCGGGTGGTCTCGGCCAGCGCCCTCGCCGCGCCGGGGACCATCCGCACGCCGGAGGGCAAGTCCGACCTCCCCGTCGCGCACGCGCTCAGCGCCGACGAGGTGCGGGAGGCCGTCGCCGGGTACGCTACGGCGGCTCGGAACGCCATCCGCGCCGGCTTCGACGGTGTGGAGGTGCACGGGGCCAACGGGTACCTCGTCCACCAGTTCCTGTCGCCGGCGAGCAACGAGCGCACGGACGACTACGGCGGCAGCCCCGAGAACCGAGCCCGCTTCGCGGTCGAGGTCGTGGCGGCGGTCGCCGACGCCGTCGGGGCCGACCGCGTCGGCATCCGCCTCTCCCCCGAGCACAACATCCAGGGCGCCCTCGAGAGCGACGCCGCGGAGACCGCTGCCACCTACGCGGCCGTCGCCCGCGGTCTCGCACCGCTCGGCATCGCGTTCGTCGACATCCTGCACGCGGATCCGGCCGGCGAGCTCGTGCAGGGCATCCGCCGCGAGCTCGGTGCGCCGCTGATCGCGAACACCGGCTTCGGCACGGTGACGAGCCGCGAGGAGGCCGTGCATCTGGTGGAGGCCGGCATCGCGGACGCGGTGGCGGTCGGCCGGGCGGCCATCGCCAACCCTGACCTCGCCGAGCGGTGGGCCGGACGCCACGAGCTCAACGACCACGACGCCTCGACGTTCTACGTCGGCGGGGCACGCGGCTACATCGACTACCCGACGGTCGCGGAGTCGGCCACGGCATAGCCATGGCCGCCGAGGTTCACGTCGTCGTCGTCATTCCGCCGGAATGGGCGCGACGACGTGAACCTCGGTGGAGTCAGACGAGCGCGGGTTCGGCCGACGCGTCGGCGGCGTCCTCGGCGGCGAGCGTCGCGGCGCGTCGCGGGGCCGCGAAGCGCTTGAGGGCGACGACCACGAGAGCGGTGACGACGGTGCCCGCGGCGAGGGCCAGGAGGAACCCCCAGATCGGGTCGATGGCGAAGAAGACGAAAACGCCGCCGTGCGGGGCGCGGGACTCGACGCCGAAGGCCATCGCCAGGCCGCCGGCGACCGCGCCGCCGACGAGGTTGGCCGGGATCACGCGCAGCGGGTCGGCGGCTGCGAAGGGGATGGCTCCCTCCGAGATGAAGGAGGCCCCGAGCAGCCACGCGGCCGCACCGTTCTCCCGCTCCACCTGGGTGAACCCGCGGCGGTAGAGCACGGTGGAGGCGAGCGCCATGCCGAGCGGCGGGACCATGCCCGCGATCATGACGGCCGCCATGATCTGGAAGCTGGCGTCGGTCTGCTGGGCGAGGCCCGCGACGGCGAAGGCGTAGGCGACCTTGTTGATCGGGCCGCCGAGGTCGAAGCACATCATCAGGCCGAGGATCACGCCGAGGGCGATCGCGCCCGCGCCCGTCAGGCTGTTGAGGAAGCCGGTGAGCTGGGTCATGAGCCAGGCGATCGGCGCCCCGAGGATCAGGAGCATCAATCCGGACGCGATGATGGACGCGCCCAGCGGGATGATGACCACCGGCATCAGGCCGCGCAGCCAGCGCGGCACCGCGGGCCGGCCGATGAGCCACGCCGCGAAGCCGGCGAGGAGGCCGCCGATCAGGCCGCCGAGGAAGCCGGCGTTCATGAAGACGGCGATCGCGCCGGCGACGAATCCGGGGGCGATGCCCGGCCGGTCGGCGATGGCGAACGCGATGTAGCCGGCGAGGGCGGGCACGAGGAAGCCGAGGCTCACGCTGCCGATCTCGAAGGCGATGGCCCCCAGGTAGTAGCCGAGGCCCTCGGGCGGCAGGTTCCAGATGGCGTAGTGCTGGAGCGTGTACACGGCGTTGTTCACCCCGTCGGTGCCGTGCGCGAGCGCGATCCCGTATCCGCCGAGGAACGGCAGGAAGCTGATGGCGATGAGGAGACCGCCGCCGGCGACGAACGGGATCATGTAGCTGACGCCGGTGAGGAGGATGCGCTGGATCTTCCGCCCCCACGACGCGTCCTGCGGCGCCGCAGACTGCGCGGGTCCGGAGCTCGCCTGGACGCGGGCGCCGTTCGGGTCCGCCGCGACCGCGACCGCCTCCGCGATCAGCTCGCGCGGCTTCTCGATGCCGCTCTTCACGCCGGTGCGCACGACGGGCTTGCCGGCGAACCGGGCCTCCTCGCGCACGTCGACGTCGTTGGCGAAGATCACGGCGTCGGCCGCGTCGATGACGCTCTGCGGGAGGGCCTGGTAGCCGCTCGAGCCCTGCGGCTCCACGACGAGGTCGATTCCGGCGCTCTTCCCGGCCGCGGTCAGGGCATCGGCGGCCATGAAGGTGTGGGCGATGCCGGTGGCGCAGGAGGTGACGGCGACGATGCGCGCGGGGCGGCCGTCGATGAGGAGGCCCGTGGGGGTGGCGGTGCCGGAGGCCGGGTCCCCGGAGGCGGCCGGGGAGTCGTCGGCGACGTCGGCCGCCCGTGCGGACTCGGCGCCGGCCTCGGATTCACCGATCGCCTCGTCGACGAGGGCGACGACCTCCTCCGCCGACGTCGCAGCGCGCAATCCCGCGGTGAACTCGTCGAGCATGAGGCTCCTGGCGAGCTTCGAGAGTACGGCGAGGTGGGCTTCCGCCGCATCGGCGGGGGCCGCGATGAGGAAGACGAGGTCGGCCGGTCCGTCGCTCGCCCCGAAGTCGACGCCCGGCTTCAGCCGCGCGAACGCCAGGGACGGCACGGTCACGGCGACGCTCTTGGCGTGCGGGATGGCGATGCCGCCGGGCAGGCCGGTCTCGTCCTTCTGCTCGCGCGCCCAGGCGTCCTCGAACAGGGCGTCGGCGTCGGTCGCCCGGCCCTCCGCGACGACGCGGCCGGCGAGCTCGCGGATGACGGCGCTCTTGTCGGAGCCGACCGCGAGGTCGAGCCCGACGAGCCGGGGAGTGATGGTCTTCGATGACACGGGTTCCTCCAGGATGGTTCGGATGTCGTGGTTCAGAGGTGGAGCGCGGCGACGCGGATGTCGTCGCCGGGCAGATCGGCGGGGCGGGGCGGCTGGGTGCCGGGCAGGGTCGCGGCCGCGGAGCCGTATCGGATGGCGTTGACGAGACGGTCGACCGGGGCCGCGCCCGCGACGTCGGCGAGCAGGTAGCCCGCCAGGGCGCTGTCACCCGCCCCGACCGTGCTCCGCACGTGGATGCGGGGCGCCTCCGCCGCATACGCGACGTCGGGGGTGACGAGCACCGAGCCGCGCGCGCCGAGCGTGACGAGCGCCGCGCCCACGCGGTCCGGCACGAGAGTCCGCGCGACCTCCGACACCGCGTGCGGCAGGTCTTCGTCGTCGAAGGCGACGCCCGCCAGGTCGGCGAGCTCGTCCTCGTTGGGCTTGATGAGGTCGGGATGCGCGTGCAGGGCTGCGGCCCGCAGCGCCTCCCCCGAGCTGTCGACCGCGACCTGCGGCGCCGCATCCCGCCAGCGCTCGCGCACCGCGTGGATCACGGTGACGTAGAAGTCGTCGGGAACCCCGGGCGGCAGCGATCCGGCGAGGACCAGCCAGCGCGCGCCGGCGCAGGCCTCGACCACCGCTGCGACCAGCGCGGCGGCGTCCGCAGGCTCGAGTGCGGCCCCGGGCAGGTTCAGCTTGGTGGTGACCCCCGACGGGTCGGTGATGGTGAGGTTCGCGCGGGCGTGGCCGCGGATCGGGACGCGTCGGGTCGGAACCCCGGTGGCCTGCAGAGCAGCCTCGAAGGGGTCGTCCGCCGCGAGAGGGAGCACCGCGAGCGCCGCGATGCCCGCCGTCGCCACGACGCGGGCCACGTTGATGCCCTTCCCGCCCGCGTCTTCGCGCGCGGCGACCGCCGCCTGCACCTCGCCGGGCTGGAGCGGCGCACCGAGGGTGACCGCCCGGTCCAGCGACGGGTTGGCCGTGAGCGTGACGATCATGCCGCCCACACCTCGACGTCGGCGTCGGCGAGCGCGTCGGCGAGCGCGCCCTCGGGGGCCCGGTCGGTGACCAGCAGATCGACCGCGGCCAGGCCGGCGAACGAGACGAGGGACTCCTGGTCGAACTTGCTCGAGTCGGCCACGACGACCACGCGTCGGGCCGCCCGCACGATGGCCTCCTTGACCGCGGCCTCCTCCGGGTCGGGCGTGCTCAGGCCGAACCCGGCCGAGACACCGTTGGTCCCGACGAAGACGATGTCCGGACGGAGGGACTGGATCGAGCGCACCGTGGCGGCGCCCACCGCTGCTGCGGTGACCCCGCGGATGCGGCCTCCGACGACGGTGAGCGCCACCCCGTCCGCTCCGGCGAGCGCCGGGGCGAGGGTGAGGGAGTGGGTCACCACCTCGGTCTCGCCGCGGGTCTCGGACAGCCGCCCGGGGAGGAGGCCCGCGACGGCGGCCGTCGTGGTGCCGGCGTCGAAGTAGAGGGATCCGCGGAACTTCTCCCCCAGCACGTCGAGCGCGCGCGCGGCGATCCGCTGCTTGGTGTCGGCGCGGAGCGTCGTGCGCTCGCCCACGCTCGCCTCCGCAGTGCTCCCGCGGCCGATCGCGACGGCGCCGCCGTGCACCCGCCGCAGCGCGCCGGCCAGCTCCAGGGCGTCCAGGTCGCGGCGCACTGTCTCGGTGGTGACACCGAAGCGGGCCGAGAGCTCGACGACCGCGACGCGACCCTCATCGAGCAGCTGACGCTCGATCAGTCCCTGACGCTCCGTTGCATACACGTGGTGGCCCTCCATTGGTTTCCCACAAGCTACAACAGAAACCAACAGAGAGCAACATTGATTTGTGTTGCTTTCTCAGGGTCGGCCGCCGAGGTTCACGTCGTGGCGCTCATTCCGGCGGAATGGGCACCACGACGTGAACTTCGCGCGTCAGACCTGGCGCGCGCCGCGACGGTTGGGCGCCTCCACTTCGGCCGCATCGAGGAACGCCCGCGCGACGACGGCACCGGAGGTGTCGGTCGCCCACACCAGCAGCCGTGCCGCGACCGGCGACGCGCTGACCGTGAGCTCCACTCCGTCCGACACGACGAACGGCTCGACACGCAGCTCGGCGCCCACGGCATCCGGACGACCGCGCGCAGCCCGTGCCGATGCACCGTCGACCGGGGCGCCCGCCGACAACCAGGCGGCTTGGACGCGCACGTCGACCGGCAGGCGGCCGTGGTGCGAGACGTGCACCGTGAGCGCGAACGGCTCGCGCGGCGGCTCGATATCCGCTCCGGCACGCAGCGGCACGAGGTCGAGGATGAGGACCGTCTCGGCGTTGACGTCCGCGGGCACGCAGCCTCCCCAGTCCTTCGCGCGCCGATCAGTGGTCAGCAGGCCGGCGGCCTCGTGCTCCACGTCGGCGAACTCGGTGTAGACGTAGCCGGCGAAGCGGTCGTGCCGGCGCAGCTCCTGGGTCTCCCAGCGCAGGTGCCAGGCGCGCTCGAGACTCGTGAAGCCTTCGCCGTATTCGCTGTTGACGATCGGCACCCCGGTGCGCGGCACCGCGTCGGAGGCGTAGAAGGACTTGTCCACGATGAAGTCCGGACCGAGACGGACGGAGAAGTCGTCCTGCGACCCGTCGGCCATCGCCGCGACCGCGCGCTTCCACTCGGCGAGGTCCGGCTCGTAGTAGTGCCAGTCGACGAGGTCGGTGCGCACGTGCGACCAGCCCGAGTTCTCGACGACAGGACGGGTGTCGTCCAGCGCCCGCAGCGTCTCGTAGGCGTGCTCGGCGGCGGCGGCCCGCTCCGGGCTGCCGGAGATATCCCAGTCCAGCCCCCACTCCTCGTTGTACAGGCCCCAGATCACGATCGAGGGATGGTTGCCGTCGCGCTCCACCATGGCCGGCAGCTGCGCCTCGAACGCCTCCGCCGCCTCGGTCGAGAACCGGCTCGGGCACGGCGGCTCCGCCCAGACGAGCATCCCGGCAACATCGGCCTCGTGGAGCCACAGCGGCTCCTCGAACTTGAGGTGCTTGCGCACGAGGTTGTAGCCCAGGCCGCGGGCGAGGGCGATCTCGCCGCGGAGCGCCGCCTCATCGGGTGCGGTCAGACCCGTCTCCGGCCAGTAGCCCTGGTCGAGCACACCGCGGATGGAGAAGCGTTCGCCGTTCAGCACGAGCTGCTCGCCGCGGGTCTCGATGCGGCGAAGGCCCGCCGTTGCGATGAGCGTGTCCGCGTGCTCCCCGTCGCCGACCGCGACCTCCACCCGGTAGAGGTGGGGAGCGGCCGGCGACCAGAGACGCGGCGCGGCGACCTCGAGCCGCCCGACGGCACGGCCCTCGCTGTCCGCGCGCACGTCGACCGACTCCCCCGTCTCGCGGATGCGTGCGCGCACGACAGCTCCTGCGGGGGCCTCGCCCGCCGTGTCCACGACGAGGTCGAAGCCGGTGAGGCTGTCGCCGCGCAGAGAGACGGTCCGGGCGTAGGTACGCCCGCGCGCCTCCAGCCAGACGGTCTGCCAGATGCCGGAGGTCGGCGTGAACGAGACGCCGTCGTAGTCGTCGCGGGGGATCGAGCGCTGCTTGCCGTGCGGGACGGCCCGCTTGTCCGCCGGGGCGTGCACCTCGACGCTCAGTTCGGACGCGATGCCGGGCACGAGATGGGCGGTGACATCGAACTCGAACGACTCGTAGCCGCCGGTGTGCTCGCCGACCGGGCTGCCGTCGATCCGCACGACCGCATGGTGGTGCACGGCCCCGAATCTCAGGACGACGCGCGCGCCCGCCCAGTCCTCCGGGACCGTCACCGACCGGCGGTAGACGGCATGCTCGAGCCAGGTGCGGTTCACGCCCGACGCGGTGGTCTCCCACGCGAACGGCACCGTGATGGACGGAGCCGCGTCCGCAGCATCGAAGTCCCACACCCCGTTGAGGTTGAGCCAGCGGGACGAGCGGTCGAGGTCGGGCCTCGGATACTCCGGTCGCGGCTGATCCGGGGTCGCCCGCGGGGCGGTGACGACGGAGTCGGTCGTGGAGAGTGTCATGTTCAGCCTTTCACGCTGCCGGCGAGGATGCCGTTGATGAAGTGACGCTGGAGCACGATGAAGAGCACCAGCAGGGGGACCAGGGCGATCGAGCTCGCCGCGAGCAGCTCACCGGTGACCGTGGCGTAGTCGGCGCCGATGCGATTGCCCGTGATGTTCTGCGCCAGCGTGGAGAGCACGACCTGGAGGGTGGCCATCCGGTCGGAGCTCGCCACCACGACGGGCCAGACGAAGTCGTTGTAGATGTTCATGATCGTGAGCACCGCGAGCCCGGCCAGACCCGGACGGATCACGGGCACCACCACCCGCCAGAAGATGCCGAATTCGCCGCAGCCGTCGACGCGTGCGGCGTCGAGGAGCTCGTCGGGCACGGCGCTGATGACCTGCCGCATCCAGAAGATCGCGAAGGCGTCGACCGAGCCGGGCAGGATGAGGGCCTGGTAGGTGTTGACCCAGCCGAACGT
This sequence comes from Leifsonia sp. LS1, assembly GCF_020521355.1. NCBI lineage: Bacteria > Bacillati > Actinomycetota > Actinomycetes > Micrococcales > Microbacteriaceae > Leifsonia > Leifsonia sp. LS1. Next base: position 21,345 of record NZ_BPER01000003.1, on the reverse strand, counting down.
CTTCATCTCCAGCAGCAGCGGGATGATGAGCACGATCGTCGGGAGCATGAGCGTGACGAGGACCGTGCCGAAGATCAGGTTCTTGCCCACGAACCGGTACTTCGCGAACGCGTAGGCGGCGAGCGGAGCGAAGAACAGCGTGATCGCGCCCTTCGCCACGAGCACGACCGCGGTGTTGAGGAAGCCCTGGCCGATGGGCACGTCGTGGAACATCGCCGCGAAGTTGTCGAGGGTGAACGCCGACGGGTCGAAACCCAGCGGGTCGCGGATGATGTCGTTCGCCGGCTTGAACGCCGAGACGATCGCCCAGGCGACCGGGGCGAGGAAGGCGACCAGCAGCAGGAGGAGGAACGCCTGCGTCCCGATCCGCGGCCGCGTGCGCCGTGGCCGACGGGGCGGGGAGGCGGGGGATGCCGGAGCCGGGTGCGCGGCCGCCGTGCCGGCCGGCCCGTCGAGGAGCGTGGGGGTGGCCATGGTCAGTCCTTCGCTCGGAGGAGGCGGACGAAGAACAACGACAGGATCATCACGATGATGACGAGCAGGAACGAGTTCGCCGCTCCTGTGCCGAGGTCTCCCCGGGTGATGTGGTTGTAGAGGTAGTAGCCGGCCGTCGTCGTCGAGTTGTACGGGCCGCCCTGCGTCACGACGAACGGCTCGGCGAACATCTGGAACACCGCGAGCGTCTGCAGCACCACGGCGAACATGATCGTGCGGCGCAGCAGCGGGACGGTGATGCTCCAGAGCTGGCGGATCGGCGAGGCGCCGTCGAGGTCGGCCGCCTCGTACATCGAGCGGTCGATCGATTGCAGCCCCGAGAGCAGGATGATCACGATGAAGCCGGTCGTCTTCCAGAGGAAGAGGAGCGCGAGGGTGGGCTTCGCCCAGGCGCTCGTCGTCAGCCAGCCGACGTCGGGGAGGCCGACCAGCCCGAGCAGCGCGTTGACCGCGCCGTGGTCCTGGTCGAACAAGACGACCCAGATCTGCGCGACCGCCACCAGGGGCGTGACGAACGGGACGATGAAGGCGACCCGGTACATCCCGCGCAGCCGCAGCTTGGCCGAGTCGAGCAGCACCGCGACGATCACCGCGAGCACCATCTGCACCGGCACGATCAGGAGCCAGAGCACGGCCGAGTTGCCGAGCGAACTCCAGAAGGCGGGGCTGCCCAGCAGGTAGGCGTAGTTGCCCCAGCCCACCCACTCCGCGGCACCGGTCCCGTGCCAGTTCGTGAAGCTCAGCCGGGCGGTGAAGATCAGCGGGTACACGCTGAACGCCAGGAAGATCACCACGAACGGCAGCACGAAGAGGTACGGGGCGAGACGGCGCCGCAGTCGCGGGCCGCCGAAGCGGCCGCGCGTCCGGGCCGCGGAGGGGAGGGTCGTGGTCGTCATCGTTCTCTGGCGCTCACTGTCGGTCGATGAGGTTGGTCTGGATGTCCGCGCCGGCCTTCTCGATCACCTGATCGGGGCTCAACTCGCCGTCGTACATCCGCTGCAGGTCGGTGCCGAGGTAGTCGGTCGACGCGTTCCACCAGGAGGGGATCGCCGTGTCGGCCGGGATCTGCGAGCCCGCCTCGGTCGCGACCTTCCAGAGGTCCTGGTCGCCGAGCGCCGGCACCTTCTGGAAGAGCGGCTTCGTCGGCTCCGCCGCCGGCAGGTAGGCCGGGATGGACGTGTTCAGCCCCTCGGGGTAGACATCGCTCGGGCCCCAGACGGCCGAGTAGCCCGCCTCGTCGTACATCAGGAACTCGTAGAACAGCCACGCGAGCTGCGAGTTCTTGCCGTCCTTGGGCAGCACGAACGAGGATCCGCCCATCGCACCGCTGCGTGCGCCGCCGTCCTTCCAGGCGGGGAGCTCCATCGCGCGCCAGTCGCCCTTCGTCTCCGGAAGCAGTTGCTGCGGCGCGAAGTCGAACCAGATCGCCCACGGGTAGAAGACCTCGTTGCCGGCTTCCATCTCGGCGATGTCGGTCTGACCGAGGTACTCGGAACGGGTGCCGAGACCCTCCTTCTGCACGGTGTCGAGGAAGGTGAGGATCTGCTTGTACTCCGGGCTGTCGAGGCGCAGCTTCCCCTTCGCGTCCGCGAGCGAGGTGCCGAGCTGGCTGGCGTACATCTCCAACTGCAGCTGGCCCAGGAAGGCGCCCTGCTCGAGGTGGATCGGCTTCGCGCCCGGCTTGGCCTTCTGGTACTCGCGGGCCGCGGCGAGGAGGTCGTCGTAGGTCGCGATCTTCGTGGCGTCGATGCCGGCCGACTCGAGCGCCGTCGCGTTGTAATACAGCAGACCAGGGTTCAGGTCGTACGGAACGCCGTAGATACCGCCGTCGACGGTGTTCGCGTCGATCTTCTGCGGGGCGATGTCTTTCACGTACGGCTTCAGGACGTCGCTGAGATCCCACAGGTGGTCGGCGAATCCGCTGACCATCGCGTCGTCCAGGAAGACGCCGTCGGGCACGTCGGTCCCGGTGATGAGCGTGTTCTGCAGCTTCGCGTTGATGTCGACGGCTTCGTGGTGGACGGTGATCTTCGGGTACTTCTTGTTGAAGTCCGCGATGACGCCGTCGAACACCTTGAACAGGTCGCCCGACCGGTCCCAGATGGTGATCTCACCCTCGGGCTGATCGGTGGTCGGCGCCTGCAGGCGGTCGGAGGCGGTGCCCCCGCCGCCGCTACCGATGTCGGGACCGCAGGCGGTCAGGGTTAAGGCGGAGGCGGCGAGCACCGCAGCGACCGTGAGGCCGCGGACCCGCCGTTTCGGGTGGTGGTTCATGGGACACTCCCTTGTGTTTTGCCAACGTATGCAAACTGTAGCGTTCGTTTGCGAACGTTGCAAACGCTACGATGACTCCATGCCAGCAACACTGCGAGACGTCGCCCGGCTCGCCCAGGTCTCCGTGCGCACGGTGTCGAACGTCGTGAGTGGCTACGAGCACGTCAGCGATCAGATGCGGACCCGCGTCCTCGCGGCGATCGAGACACTCGACTACCGTCCCAACCCCGTCGCCCGCACACTGCGGACCGGGCGCACGGGGATGCTCGCGCTGGTCGTGCCCGAAGTCGACGTGCCGTACTTCAGTGAGCTGGCGCGCGAGGTCATCGACGCCGCCGCACTCACGGGCTACCGCGTGATGATCGACCAGACCGGGCACGACCACGAACGGGAGCGCCAGCTGCTCCTCGGCGACGACCGGACCATGCTGTTCGACGGCCTCCTGTTCAGCCCGCTCGTGACCAAGTCCGAACTGCTCGACATGCACGGCGCGACCCGGATGCCCCTGGTCCTGCTCGGCGAGCACGAGTTCGACGGCCGCTACGACCACGTCGCGATCGACAACGTACAGGCCGCGAAGGACGCGGTCGGGCACCTGGTCGCCACCGGCCGTCGCCGGATCGCGGCCATCGGCGCCCAGCCGGCCGAGGAGTACGCCACCCCGCTCCAGCGCCAGTCCGGATACGCGGAGGCCCTCACCGCCGCAGGACTGCCGTACGACGGGGATCTCGTGAAGACCGCCGGCCACTACAGCCGGCCGGGCGGCTATCGCGCAGCGCAGGAGCTCCTCGACCTCGACGAGCGACCGGATGCGATCTTCTGCTTCTCCGACCTTCTGGCGATCGGCGCGATGCGCGCCGTCTTCGACGCGGGACTCCGCGTGCCGGAGGACGTCGCCGTAATCGGTATCGACGACGTCGACGAGGGTCGCTTCGCTCGGCCCTCGCTCAGCACGGTCTCCCTCGACACACCCTTCATCGCGCGCGAGGCCGTGCGTCGCATCGTCGCGCGGATCGACGAGCCGGGCCTCCCCGCCGAAGAGGTCGTCGCGCCGCATCGTCTCGTCGTCCGGGAGAGCACCGCGCCCGCGGTCTGAGCCGCGATTGCCCCTTGCAACGTTTGCAAATGCCTGGCAAGGTCTGTTTGCAACGTCCGCAAAGCCGCGGACGCCTCACCAGAGAGGACTTTCCATGGAATCGATCCTGCGTCGGGGGCGACGGCTCCCACTGCTCGCCGCAGCGGCCCTGGCCGCCGCGACGGTGCTCACGATCTCCCCCGGCTCGGCACCGCCCGCCGAAGCCGCCCTGCCCGGCTCCGTGCTGTACTCGCCGAATCTGAGCAGCTTCCCCAACGGCACCGCCGGCTACCCGCGGGCCATCGCCCTCGAGCACGACGGCACCTCGGCCGACACCGTGCTGGCGACCTTCGCCAAGGGCGGCCACAACGCTCCCGGCACCCTCCCCGTCTACAAGAGCACCAACGGCGGCACGAGCTGGTCGCAGATCTCGACGATCTCGTCCAACACCGCCGGGTGGGACATCGAGGCACCGACCCTGTTCGAGGTTCCGCGCACCATCCCCGGCCTAGCCGCAGGCGACATCCTCGCGGCCGGGACGGCCTGGCACGTCGGCGACTACACCACCCAGAAGGTGGAGGTGTTCAAGAGCACGAACGGCGGGGCGAGCTGGACCTTCCTCTCGAACTGCACCCAGACCTCCGGCCTCCCGAACTCCTGGGGCCACGGCATCTGGGAGCCATCGTTCGTCGTGGCGAACGACGACACCCTCGCCTGCTTCATCTCGGACGAGCGGCCGGCCGGCAGCACCACCAACAACCAGAAGATCGGCCACTACACGTCGACGAACGGCGGTGCGAGCTGGAGCTCGGCCATGACCGACGACGTCGTCTTCCCTTCCGACAACCTTGCCCGCCCCGGGATGCAGACGTTCGCCAAGCTCCCCGACGGTCGTTTCGTCATGAGCTACGAGATGTGCCGTGACGCGACCAACGCCGATCACGCGTGCGAGGTCTACATCAAGTTCAGCTCCAACGGCCTGAACTGGGGCGCGGCCGGCGACAAGGGAACACTCGTCCGCACGTCCGACGACCGCGAACTGCTGCACACGCCGTACATCTCGTGGGCACCGGGAGGCGGCCCGAACGGCACCCTGTTGCTCTCTGGCCAGCGCGTCGTCGCCGGCCCGACCGGCAACAAGACTGTGCTCGCCGAGTCCGGGACCGTCCTCTTCACCAACACCCAGCTGGGCGCCGGCACCTGGTACGAGGCCGCCACCCCCGTCACGGTGAACCCGACGGGCGGCTACGCCTCGGGAGTGCCCTCGTGCCCGGGCTACTCGACCCCGGCCATCCCCCTGAGCAACGGGACGACCTACCTGTACTTCGCGGCGACCTGGCTCGGCCAGGGCAACCAGTGCGACGTGCGCGTGGGCCTCGGCACCCTCCCGGGCCCAACCGGTGCGATCGTCGGCCCGGGCGGCAAGTGCCTCGACGTCGACACCAACACGGCGGTGAACGGCAACCGCGCCCAGCTGTGGACGTGCGGCACGGCCTCGGGGCAGGACTGGTCGGTCTCACCCGACAGCAGCATCCGCGCGTTCGGCAAGTGCTTGGACGTCGATGCCCAGGGCACGGCCAACTTCACCAAGGTGCAGCTCTGGGAGTGCAACGGCTCGGGCGCACAGAAGTGGGTGCACCAGGCCAACGGCTCGCTGCTCAACCCGCAGTCGGGCCGCTGCCTGGACGACCCTCAGGGTGTGACCACCGACGGCACCAAGCTGCAGATCTACGACTGCAACGGCCTCTGGACACAGCAGTGGACCATCCCGGCCTAGGCGCGTAGCCGAGGTTCACGTCGTGGCGCTCATTCCGGCGGAATGGGCGCCACTTCGTGAACCTCGCTCAGGCTCACCTCGGCGGGGTCGAAGCGCGCGGCGCCCGGGACCTGCGCGTTGGCCGCCCCGGCCGCGGCCGCGACCTCCAGAGCGCGCTGCAGGTCCGCTCCCGCGTCCAGCGCTGCGACCAGGCCGGCGAGGTAGCAGTCGCCGCTGCCGACCGGGAAGAGCCCCGGCCGGTCGACGGGAGGCGCGACGACCAGATCGCCGTCGGCCGTCGCCGCGACCGACCCGGCCTCACCATCGGTGACGACGGCGATCGCCGCACCGCGTGCGACCAGCTGGCGGGCCGACTCCTCGCCGGTGGCGGCCCCGGTGAGGTCCGCCGCTTCGGCTCGGTTGACCTTCACAAGCCGAGGACGGGCGCGCTCGACGATCGCGCCGAGGGTCGGCCCGTGCACGTCGACGGCCAACAGCACCCCGCGGGCCGACTCGGCCGCGAGGAGCTCCGCGAAGGCGGCGGAGTCGATGCCCGCGGGCGCCGCTCCCGAGACCGTCAGCCACTCGCCCGGGTGCGCGACGGCGAGCCGTGACGCGATCTCCGCCGGCGCCACATCGAACTCGGTGACCGGCTCGTAGAACTCGGTCAGGCTCCGCGCGCCGGTGTCGCAGGCCGTGATGCACAGCCGGGTCTCGACGGCAGTGGGGATGCGGTCGAGCTCCACCGTGCCCGCCCCCGTGCCGTCGCTCCGCGCCAGCAGTTCGGCGACGAGATCGCCGATGCGCCCGCCGAGCGGTGCCACGGCACGGGCAGGGACCCCCAGCAGCGCGAGGGCGCGCGCGACGTTGAGCGACTTCCCGCCCGCCGACCGCAGCACCACGGGAGGGCGGTGGATCGCGCCGGCGCGCACCTCGTCGAGCACGTAGACGACGTCGAGGGCCGGCGTCAGCCCGAGCGTGTGGACGGTCACACCGGCACCTCCGTGTGCGCGGCCAGCTCGTCGCGCGTGGCCTGCGCTCCGGTTCCGCCGGTTCCGCGAACGGAGAGCGAACCGGCGACGGCGGCCCAGCGAAGGCGGTCGGACTCCTCCGCCACGTCGGCGAGGAGGGAGGCCACATACCCGGCGTCGAAGCTGTCGCCTGCGCCGGTCGTGTCGACGACGTCCAGCACGAGCCCGGGCGCGGCGGCGACACGGGCGCCGCCCTCGAACGCCACGCCTCCGTCGGCTCCCGCCTTCACGACGACGCGGCAGCCGAGAGCGGAGAGCGCCGCGGCCGCCTCGTCGAGCTCGGCGAAGGCGCGACCGGCGACCGCCGCGGCGATGGCGAGGGCCTCCTCGCGGTTCGGCAGGAAGAGGTCGACGCGCGCGAGCACCTCCTCCAGGCCCGCCCACTGTTCGGCCGGGTCCCAGTTCGTGTCGATGCTGACGGTCGCACCTGCTGCACGCACTTCGTCGAGCAGCGCGGGCAGCTCGGCCGCGAGGCCCGGAAGCAGGAAGTAGGAGGCGAAGTGCACATGCCGGGGCCGCAGCCGCTCGATGGCCGCACGGGCCGCCTCCACGGTGAGCACCGGGATGGTGCCGGGCAGGGTGAGGATGGCGCGGTCGCCGGGCTCGGAGAGCACGACCGAGAGGCCGGTGGGCCGGTCGGGGTCGACGGTCACTGCGGAGACGTCCACGCCCCCGGCACGGAGCCGGTCGAGCACGACGGTCCCGAACTGGTCGTCGCCCACGACCGCAGCGAGCCCGGTGCGCACTCCCAGCCGCGCCAGCCCGCAGGCCACGATCGCCGCGCTGCCGCCGAGCAGCAGCTCCGCCGAGTCGAGCAGCTGCTCCGCCTGGCCGAACCGCGGCACCGTGTCTCCGGTGAGCAGGAGGTCGGGGTTGGCGTCGCCCACGACCAGCACGTCGACGGTGGCGCCGCCGCCGGGTGCAGCCACGCCGCTCATCCCTTCAGTCCCGAGAACGTCATGGTCGCGATGAACTGCCGCTGCGCGAACAGGAAGAACAGGATGAGCGGAAGCGTGGCGATCACGTTGCCGGCCATGATGAGGCTCCAATCGGTCTGGTGCGCGCCCTGGAAGTTCGCGATGCCGAGCTGCAGGGTGAACGCCGACTGGTTGTTGATCGCGATGAGCGGCCAGACGAGGTCGTTCCACGCCCCGAGCAGGGTGAAGATCGCGAGCGTGGCGAGCGCCGGGCGGGCGAGCGGCAGCACGATCCGGAAGAACACCTGCCAGCGGTTGCAGCCGTCGATCGCTCCGGCCTCCTCCAGCTCGGCCGGAAGCGAGAGGAAGAACTGCCGCATCAGGAAGATGCCGAACGCGGTCGCCAGCCAGGGCACGATCGCCGCGCCGAGACCGTTCAGCAGCCCCAGCTTCGCGAACAGGATGTAGGTCGGGATCATCAGCAGCTGCGTCGGGATCATGATGGTCGCCAGGATCATCAGGAACCCGAAGTCGCGGCCCGCGAACTTCAGCCGGGCGAAGCCGTAGCCCGCCAGCGAGCACAGCACGATGTTCGACACGATCGCCGTCGCCGAGACGATGACCGTGTTGCCGAGCCAGAGCAGGATGTCGGTCTGCTGGAACAGCTTCACGTACCCGTCGATCGTGAAGTGCGACGGGATGAACGGCGGCGGGAACGCGACCAGCTCCTTCGCCGGCGAGAACGACGCGAGCGCCATCTGCAGAAACGGCACCAGGAAGAGGATCGCGATCGGGAAGAGCACGAAGTGCCAGCCGCTCAGCCGGCGGCGGCGCGGCGATCGGGCGCGCGTCTCCTCCGCCACCGTGCGGGAGGCCGAGGAGACCTCGTCGAGAACCGTGGCCATCAGAACGCCTCCGAGCCCCGGCGCCGCTGGATGACCACGACGCCGATCGTGATGAGCAGCGTCGCGGCGAAGAGCACGTAGGCGGCGGCCGAGCCGTAGCCGAACTCCAGCGCGTGGAACGCCTTGTCGTACAGGAAGTAGACGATGGTCTTCGTCGCGTCGAGCGGGCCGCCGCGCGTGGTGGTGTACACGAGGTCGAAGAGCTGGATCGCCTGGATGGTCTGCCAGATCGCGACGAACGCCGTGACGGGCGCGAGCTGCGGCCACACGATCCGCCAGAAGGTCTGCCAGCGGTTCGCGCCGTCGATGCGCGCGGCCTCGATGAGGTCGGCGGGCACATCCTGCAGCGCCGCCAGGTAGATCACCGTCGTGAAGGCGGCCGAACCCCACAGCGACATGATCGCGATGACGAGCATCGCCTGCTTCGGGTCGTCGAGCCAGCCCTGCTGCGGCAGGTGGAGCACCCGCAGCACGTTGTTGACCAGACCGAACTGCGGGCTGAAGAGGTACGTCGACAGGATGCCGGTGGAGGCCGCCGACGCGACGAACGGGACGAAGATCGCGGTGCGGTAGAAGCCCATCCAGCGGATCCGCCGGTTGAGGGCGACAGCCAGGAACAGCCCCAGCAGCACGGAGGCGGGGACGAACAGCAGCGTGAAGCCGACCGTGTTGAGCACGGCGTTGCCGAAGTCGGCGTCGCTCATCAGCTGCGCGTAGTTGTCCCCGCCGACCCAGGACGCGTCGCTGAAACCGTCCCAGCTCTGGAATGACAGCACGAACGCCCACAGCGCCGGGAAGATCGACAGGCCCAGGATGATGATGGTCGCCGGGGCGACGAAGCCCCAGCCGGTCAGCGCCGAGGTGAGCCCGCGGCGCCGACGGCCCCGGCGCGACCCGGTCGCGTCCGAGGACGCGCCGGGCCGCCGGAGCGCGGGGGCGGTGGTGTCTGCCATGCGCGTGGCCTCGCCCCTCTTACTTGTCCTTGGCGAGGGCCGCGTCGGCGGTCTTCGCCGCGTCCTCGAGCGCCGCCTTCGGCTCGCCGTCGCCCTGCAGCACCGCCGAGATCGATTTGCCGATCGCCACGGAGAGGGCCGCGTACCCCTTGGTCGTCGGGCGTGTCTGCTTCACATTGGCGGAGTTGGCGACGAAGACCTCGTAGCCGGGGTACTCCGCGGCCTCCTTGGCGACGGCGGCGGAGTCGGCCTCCGACGAGCGCAGCGGGAGGTTGCCGATCGCGACGTTGAAGCGCTCGTCCTGCTCGGGCGATGTCAGCCACTCGGCGAACTGCGTCGCCCAGTAGGCCCGGTTCTTGTCCTTGTGGTCGAAGAGCGCCCAGATGTCCGGCCCGGAGACCGTCTGGTGGTCGCCGTCCGTGCCGGGCAGCTGCACGACGCCGTACTTCGTGCCCCCGGTCTTGAGGTCGGAGAGCTGCCAGGGGCCCGAGGTGATCATCCCGATCCGGTCGCTGACGAACAGCTGGCCGAACTTCACGTCGGTCTGGTCGAGATAGACGCTCTTGTCGTCCACGGCCATGTCGCGCAGGAAGGTCAGGGCGTCGTCGCCGGCCTGCGAGGCGAACTCGGCCTTCGTCGCGTCGTCGTTGAGGATGGCGCCGCCGTTCTGCCACAGGTGCGGCCAGAACTGCCAGGTCGTCTCCTCGCTGCCGGACACCGAGTAGCCGTAGCCGTAGATGTGGTTGGCGGGGTCGGTCAGCTTCTTCGCCGCCGCCCGGAAGTCGTCCCACGTCCAGTCGGCCGTCGGGTACGCGACACCGGCCTTGTCGAAGAGCGTCTTGTTGTAGAGGAGGCCGATGTTGTCCACCACGGCGGGGAAGCCGATGACCTTCTTACCGGTGGGCTGGGCGGTGCCGCGGGCGGCCGCGGTGAACTCGTCCCACTTGACCTCCGGCTTCTTCACCTCGTCCGAGATGTCCAGCGTGCGCCCGGAGGCCTCCAGCTGGCCGGCCCACGAGCCGAACGCGTACGACATGTCCGGGTACTGGTCGCCCGCGAAGCCGGCGGAGAGCTTCTGCAGCAGCTGGTCGGTCGAGGAGGCGCCCGGCGAGAGGTCGATGGTGACGTTCGGGTGGGCCTTCTCGAATTCCTTCGCGAGTCCCTCCATGACCTTCTGCGCGGCGTCGGCCTGGCCGGACCAGACCTCGATCTCGACCTTGGCCTTCGTGTCGAGCGTGGTCGCGCCCTGCGAGCCGCTGCACCCGGCCAGGGCGACGACTCCGACGGTGGCGGCCAGCACGGCGGTGGCGCGCAGCGCCCGTCTGCGGAATGGAGTCAGCATCTTCGGATCTCCCTTGTGGATTCTGCTGGTGTCGGATTCTGTCGCGCCCGGCTGCGGGTCAGCCGGGCGGGGGGGCGCCCGCCCCCCCCCCCCCCCCCCACGAGCGCGGCTGGGGGGTCAGCCGAGCACGATGGAGCGGGTCAGGTGACGCGGGGTGTCGGGATTGAGTCCGGCGCGCTCGGCGACGGCGACCGCGAGGCGCTGCGCCTGGGCGAGCTCGACGAGCGGGTCGGCGTCGCCCACGCGCACGGTCGCGCCGGTGCGCTCGATGTCGGCGACGAGGCTGGGCTCGGCCTTGCCGATGATCCACACGAGCGAGCGGGAGTCCGCGACGGCCAGCGGGCCGTGACGGTAGTCGAGCGACGGGTACGACTCGGCCCACGCCTGTGCGGCCTCGCGGATCTTGAGCGCCGCCTCCTGGGCCAGCCCGTAGGTCCAGCCGCTGCCGAGGTAGACGAAGTGGCTGACGCCGTCGAGGTCGACGTCGAGCGGGCGGCCGAGCACGGCCTCGGCCTCGGCGGGGAGGGCGGAGACATCCTGGCCGAGGGCGTGGCGCGCCAGCAGGAGGAAGGTGGTGGGGAAGCGGGTCTGCACGACCGACTCCTCGTCGGCGAAGTCCAGCAGCAGCACGTCGTCGGCGCGCTCGGCGACCGGCGAGTCCGCCACACCGGTGACGGCGATGGTACGGACGCCGGCCGGGATGGTCTCGATCGCGTCGAGCACCTCGGTCGTGGTGCCCGAGCGGCTCAGCAGCAGCACGGCGTCGTAGTCGCGCCACGTCCACGGCTCGGAGGCGTAGGCCGCGTCGGTCACGCCCAGCCCGGCGCCCTCGCGCAGGTAGGCGAACGACTCGGCGACGAAAGCGGAGGTGCCGCAGCCGAGCACGAGGACGCTCTCGCCCGGGCGGGCGAGCAGCTCGGTCGCGCGGTCGGCTCGGGTCGCGAGCGCCTCGCGCCAGATGTCCGGCTGGCTGGCGATTTCGCGGGAGGTCAGTGTCACGAGGTGCTCCTGTTGGTCGTTCCGGTGCGTGCGCACTCCGGTGCGCGTTGTGATTATCATTGGCGGACATTGAGCGTTTGACAACGAAACTGTGCAGATCGCTCAGTCTGCCTGATTGTTTGTTACAGAGAGGTTTCGAATGCCGAAGCAGGACCACCCCTCCCTCGCCGACCTCCGCCTCGCCGACTGGGCGCCGCGCAGCCAGCTGCGCACCCGCACCACCGTCGTCGACAGGCCGGCCCATCCCGTGATCGACGTGCACAACCACCTCGGTCGCTGGCTGACCGACGGGGACTGGATGATCGACGACGTGCCCGCGCTCGTCGCCCTCATGGACGAATGCGGGGTGGAGACGATCGTCAACCTCGACGGCCTGTGGGGCGAGGAGGTCACCGCGAACGTCGAGCGCTACGACCGCGCACATCCCGGCCGCTTCGCCACGTTCTGCCAGCTGGAGTGGGACCTCCTGGCCGCGCCGGACGGCGTCGCCCGGCTGATCGCGTCGCTCGACGACAGCGCCGCCCGCGGAGCCCGCGGTGTGAAGGTCTGGAAGAGCCTCGGCCTGACGGTGCGCGACGCGGACGGCACCCTGATCCTCCCGGACGACCGGCGGGTGATCGACGTGCTCGCGCACGCCGGCTCGCTCGGCCTCCCGGTGCTCATCCACACCGCCGATCCCATCGCCTTCTTCGAGCCGCTCGACCGCCACAACGAGCGGATCGACGAGCTGGGCGCGATGCCCGAGTGGTGGTTCGGCGACAGCGACCGGCACCCCCGCTTCGACCGGCTGCTCGACGCGCACGCGGCGCTCGTGCTCGGTGCTCCCGGAACGAGGTTCATCGGGGCGCACGCCGGGTGCGCGGCCGAGGATCTCGACCGCGTCGAGCGTCTGCTGGAGGCCGCACCGAACTACGCGATCGACACGGCGGGCCGCATGGCCGAGCTGGGCCGCCAGCCGCGGCGGTTCGCGCGCCTCGTGGCCGCGCATCCCGACCGCGTGCTCTTCGGCACCGACATCTACCCGGTGACAGCCGAGCAGTACCGGCTGCACTACCGCTTCTTCGAGACCGCGGACGAGGGCTTCGGCTACGCGCCCGAGAGCGACATCCCGGGTCAGGGTCGATGGGACGTCGCCGCCCTCGATCTCGACCCCGTCCTCCTGGAGCCCGTGTACCGCGGCAACGCCCGCCGCCTCCTCGCCCTCTGACCGCACATTCGTGCGCGCGCGAGGACGCTTCACATTCGGCACGAATCGCGGAAAAGCGGCGCGCTTTCGCCACATTCGGCACGAATCGCGGAAAAGCGACGCGCTTTCGCCACATTCGGCACGAATCGCTTGCGGCTAGGCGAGGGTGCGGCGGGACTCCACGACCCGGCAGAAGGCGGCGACGAGGTCGGCCATGGCAGCGCGCGCGCTGCGCGTGTAGCGGCGCGGATCGACGGCGTCCGGCTGGTCGGCGAGAGCGCCGCGCAGCGCGCTCGTGTACGCGATGTTGAGCGCGGTGCCCACATTGACCTTGCGGATGCCCGCGGCCACGGCAGCGGCGATGACATCGTCGGCGACGCCGGACGAGCCGTGCAGCACCAGCGGCACCGGGACGGCGGCGGCGAGCCGGGCGATCAGGTCGAGGTCGAGCTGCGCCGAGCGGTCGCGCATCGCGTGCGAGCTGCCGACCGCGACGGCCAGGCCGTCCACCCCGGTCGCGGACACGAACTCGGCGGCCTCTCCGGGATCGGTGCGGACGCCGGGCGCGTGCGCGCCGTCCTTGCCGCCGATCTCGCCGAGTTCCGCCTCCACCCAGACGCCGACCTCGTGGGCGCGGGCGACGACATCCCTGGTCGCCGCGACGTTCTCGTCGTACGGCAGCCGGGAGGCGTCGAACATGAGCGAGCCGACGCCGAACTCCTGCGCGCGGGCGAGGACCCGATCCACCAGGTCTCTGCTCTCGATGTGGTCGAGGTGGACGCCCAGCGGCGCCTCCGACGCGGCGGCGATCTCTCGGCACGCCGCCAGCAGCGGCTCCGGCGCCCCGCGGAACGCGATCGCGTTCTCGCTGAGCTGCAGCAGCGCGGGAGAGCCGGCCGCGGCGGCCCCCGCCGCCACGGCCTCCGCGTGGTCGAGGGAGAGCACGTTGAAGGCCGAGAGCGCTCCCCCCTCCGCGACCGCCCCCGCGATCAGCTCGCGGGTCGCCGCGAGGCTCACGGCGTCCCCTGCAGGGTGCCGCCGAGAGCGGCGGGCAGCAGGGGCGCGTGCCGGGAGGTCAGCTCGTCGCACAGCGCCCAGATCTGCTCCGGGGTGAGCGACGACGACGCGTTCGGATCGGTGAGCACGGCACGGCGGACGAGTTCCGGGTCGCCGCTGCGGGCAGCCTCGATCGTGAGCTCCGCCACCGAGAGGTAGGTGCGGTTGAGTGCGGCGCCCTGCACGGGGATCGCGCCGAACGGCAGGGGGTGCACGCCGTCCGCGTCCACCCGGCTCGGCACCTCGACGACGGCGCCCTCCGGCAGGTTGTCGATCAGACCGCGGTTGACCACGTTGGCGTGGATGATCCGCTCCGTGCCGGTGAGCACCGAGTGGATGACCTGGGGCGCGTACTCGGCGGCGCCCTCCTCCAGCGCCAGCGGCTCCCCGGCGGCAAGCGCGGCCCGGGCGTGCTCGAACTCGGCGACGTTCTCCTCCGAGATGCCGATGTACTCGAGCGGGTTCAGGCGGAAGCGCTCGATCTGCTCGGGCGAGCGGAGGAACCAGTCGAGGTACTCCGAGGAGTGCTCGCTCGTCTCGGTCGGGTAGAAGCCGATGCGGCGGAAGATCTCCACGCGCACGCGGCGGCGCAGCTCCGGGTCGCGCTCGACGGCCTCCCGCAGCTTCGGGTAGAGGTCTTCGCCGTCGCGCGACCACTCCACGAGCCAGGCCTGGTGATTGACGCCCGCGGCCCGGTAGTGCGTGCCCTCCATCGGGACGCCGATGAGCTGGCACAGGTCGTGGACCGTCCAGTAGACGCTGTGGCACAGGCCGACCGTCTTGATCGAGGGGGCGACGACGGACATCCACCACACGTTCATCGCCATCGGGTTGGTGTAGTTGAGGAACCACGCGTCCGGGCAGAGGTCGAGCATGTCGGCGGCGATGCCCGAGAGCACGGGGAAGGTGCGCAGCGCGCGGAACACCCCGCCGACGCCCGTGGTGTCGCCGATGGTCTGCAGGAGGCCGGCCGCGGCCGGGACCTCGAGGTCGACGCGGGTGGCGTCGATGCCGCCGACCTGGATCATGTTGATCACGAAGTCCGCGCCGGCGAGCGCCTCACGCCGGTCGAGCGTGGCGACGATCTCGGCGGTGCGGCCGAAGCGCTCGGCGACGTGCTCGGCCGTGCCCTGCGCCACGTGGAGGCGCTCGGCGTCGATGTCGTGCAGCACGATCCGCAGCGAGGGCAGGTCGTCGAAGCGGAACAGGTCGGCGAGGAGCTGGCGGGTGAAGACCACGCTGCCCGCTCCGAGGAAGACAATCTGAGGCATGATGCGATCCTGCGGTAGCGTGTCTACTCCGCGCAACAGAATGAGCGATTCACCGCTAAAGTGATCATGTGGAGTGATCGATTCGCGATCGTCTCCGTGCTCGACCGCTCTGCCGAAAGGACCGCTCCATGGTCGCTCCCGCCGCCGAATCGCTCATCGCACGCGTCACCTCCGGTCGCCGCGCCCAGCGCCTGCTCGCCATCCTCGATCTGATCTCCGAGCGCGGCACCATCAGCCTCGCCGATCTCTCCGAGGCACTCGGCATCTCCGCCGCCACCGCCCGCCGCGACCTCTCCGACCTCGCCGACCAGAACCTGATCCTACGCACGCACGGCGGCGCCTCCGCCCTGGAGCAGGGCCGCGAGATCCCGGTCGCGCTGCGCGACACACGGTTCCAGGAGGCCAAGCGGGCGATCGCGAAGGCCATGGTCAGGAGGCTGCCCGCCGAGCGGCACGTCGTCGCGCTGAGCGGCGGCACCACCACCGCGAGCGTCGCGCGTGCCCTCGCGAACCACCGCGACATCGCCGTCGTGACCAACTCCCTCAGCATCGCCGGTCTGCTCTCCGGCTACGCGGGCGTGCGGGTCGTGATGACCGGCGGCTTCCTGCGCCCGCAGTCGCTGGAGCTCGTCGGCGCCCTCGCCGAGAGCACCTTCAACGCCGTCAACGTGGGCACCGCCATCCTCGGCGCCGACGGCATCAGCGCCACGAGCGGCGTCACCACCCACGACGAGACCGAGGCGCGCACGAACCGCGCGATGGTCGCCAAGGCGCAGCGCACCGTCGTCGTCGCCGACGGCTCCAAGATCGGCGGCGTCGCCCTCGCCCAGATGGCGGAGATCGAGCAGGTCGAGATGCTCATCACGGACAGCAGCGCCGACCCCGACGAGCTCGACCGGCTGCGCGCCGCCGGAGTGAAGGTCGTCATCGCCGACGAGGAGTGACGGTGCCCGGCCGCCGAGGTTCACGTCCGTGCGGCCATTCCGCGTGCGTGACGGCCACGACGTGAACCTCGCGGAGCTCGTGACGTCATCCTCCGGACGGACGACGGGTTGGTCCTCTCGGCCGACGCGCCTGCGCCTCCCGCGCGGTGGACTGGAGCCATGAAGCGCACCAGCACCTCCGGTCAGGCCGTCCGCATCCTCGCCCTCGCGCTGCCCCTCCTCGCCCTCGCCGCACTCGTCGGGACGAACAGCGGCAGCGCACTCGCCGCCGCCGTGTCCGTCGCGGCGGCGCTCGTGACGCCGCCGGTGCTGAACTTCCTCGCGACGCGCGCCACCCGCCGGCTCGGCTCCGCGTCCCTCCCGCGCCGGGTGTGGATCGCCGTCACGTGCGCCCTCTGGCTGGGCATCACCGGAGCACTGGCGATGGGTCAGCACTTCCTCAGCGTGCAGGCCGGCGCCGGCGAACTGCTGTTCCTGCAGATCGCGGGCGCGGCGTGGCTCGGCGCGACCGTCTCCGTCCTCCTGTCGCTGGTCTTCGCCGTGGCGATGACCGTTCGGTTGATCGCGAGCCCGCGGCCCGCCGAGGGCTGACCCCGCCTCGCCGTCTCAGAGCCGCAGCACCGACGGGCGCGGGAGGCCGAGGTCTTCGAGCAGGTCGCCGAGCAGGCGGTCGAGCTCGAAGGCGGCCTGTGTGATCTTGTTGTTGCCGAAGGTGCGGAGCGCAGAGCTCGGCTGGTCGAAGGCAAGGACCGTGCGGGAGCCGCGGGCGTGGAGCTCGAGGCGCGCGGGGGCGTAGAGCGCGGTCCCCGGGTCGTGGCGGAACATCCGGGCCGCGGTGACGTAGTCCCCCAGCGCGTAACCGGCGGCGGGCAGGTCGGCGCCGCCCACGCGCATGACCGGCGTGGGGTCGTACGACCAGAACCGCAGCAGCCCCGACGGCCCCGAGACCTCCCGGGTCAGCTCCGCCCACGACGCGCCCGCGCGCAGGAGTGACGCCACCCGCTTCTCGTCGAGCGCCGGCACCTCCCGCTCGAGCGCGGCCCGCAGCGCGACGAACGGCGCCTCGGCCTCCAGCTCGATCCGGTTCACGCTGACCGACACGATGCGCTCGCTGGCAGGAATACTCACCCCACCATCCTCCCGCCCCCGACGAGTCTGCGGAAAGTGGGGCCGAAACCGTTGAGTACGCAGAGAATTCGCGGACTCGGCGGCTACACGTTCTCGGGCTCAGGGATCTCGCCGGGACGGTACCGGGGGAGGCGCGAGGCCGGGATGATGGCCACCGCCGAGACGCCCGCGAGGATGAGGAGGCCGAGCTTCAGAGCGCTGAGGCGGGCGTCCTCGTTCACCGCGACGGCGGCCTCCACCTGGGCCGGGGTGGCGTCGGTGCGGGAGAGCGCCGCGCGCAGGTCGTCATTACTGACGAAGTTGATGTCGTCGAGGTCGACCTGGGCGACGATCTCGGGCGGCAGCTCGCGGTGGTCGGCGACCGCCTGGCCGACGTTGAGTCCCAGGATGGTGACGAGCATCGCCCCAGCGAGCGCCGTGCCGACCGCGGAGGCGAGGTTCTGCGTGGTGCCGCGCACCGACCCGACGTCTCCCGCGAGCTTCTTCGGGGCGGATGTGACGAGCACGTTGAACACCAGGGTCACGAGGGCGCCCTGCCCGACGCCGAAGACGATGAGGCCCAGGATGGTCGGCAGCGTCTCCCAGTTGTTGGTCACGACGAACGCCAGCCACACCAGCGCCACGGTGGTCAGCGAGAACGAGAAGACCCCGATCGTGCGCGGAGCGAACCTCCCGTAGAAGCGCACGACGAGCGTGGCCACGATGAACACCGTCAGGTTGAACGGCATCATCGCGAGCGACGTGTCGAACGGGGTGCGACCCTGGACGATCTGGATGTACAGCGGCACCGAGAAGTTGAGCGCCGCCTCCAGCGCGACGACGATGAACATCGCATAGACCGCCGCCCGCTCACGCGAGGACCCGAGCACGGTCAGGCTGACGAGAGGCACCTTGCCCTGCTTGGTGCGCCTCCGCGTCCAGAGGAAGAACGCCTGGCCCAGGATGAGGCCGAGCAGGATGAAGACCGGGGCCGGCGAGAGCCCGAGGATGCTGAACGGTGCGCTGTCGCGCGCGAGCAGCACGCCCCACGCGTTCAGGTTGTTGAAGCCCAGGGTGAGCAGCACGATCGCCGCGCCGATGAGCACCGCGGCGACCACGTCGATCTTCACGGCCGGATTGGCGCCGTCGCTGCGCAGCCGCGTGCTGAAGATGAGGACCAGGATCGCGAGGACGAGCACGATGCCGAACACCGGCCGCCAGCCCACGAACGTTCCGAGCGCGCCGCCGATCAGGAAGGCGCTCACGCCCGAGATCGCACGGGCCGAGCCGAGCGACCCGACGGCGGTGGCCTGCTGCGCGCCGCGGTAGTTCTCGGCGATCAGGGCGACGAGCGACGGCACGATGATGGCCGCCGATGCACCGGCGAGGGCCTGTGCCGCGATCACCCAGCCCACGGTCGGAGCGAGGATCATCGTGAGCGCAGAGACCGCGAAGATCCCGACCACGATGCGGAAGATGAGCACCCAGCCGATCCGCTGGCCGAGCTTCGCGCCGACCATCACCAGCGCCGCGACCGTCAGGCCGTAGGTCACGATCGCCGTGCTCACCGAGGTGGGCGGCACGCCGAAGTCCTGGACCATGCCGCCCAGCGAGACGGGCAGTGCCGCCACGTTGAACGACATCAGCACCTGGGCGAGGAACAGCCCCACCATCGGGGCCCAGGAGGCTCGGGGGGCGGTCTGCGTGTCCGACGTCGCGGTCATCACACGGTCCTTTCGTCGGGGGCGGGCGTGGATGCGGGAGCAGGCACGGCAGACGCCCCGACCGCGGCCGACGCGAACAGGTTCAAGCCGAGCGTGCGCGACAGGTAGGCGGTCGCGCGCTCGCCGCGCACGCTGTTGCCCGCGGCGTCCAGGGGAGGGGCGAACGTCCCGATCGCCCCCTTGCCCGGCGCGATCGAGACGATGCCGCCCGAGACGCCGGACTTCGCAGGCAGTCCGATCTGGAACAGCCACTCGCCCGAGCGCTCGTACAGTCCGTTGGCGGCGAGCACGGCGAGCGTGTCGCGGCTCACCTCCTCCGACACCACCCGCTCCCCCGTGACCGGGTTCACGCCGCCGTCGGCGAGGGTCGCGCCCATGATCGCGATGTCGCGGGCGGTGACCAGCAGCGAGCACTGGCGGGTGTAGACCTCGACGATCTCGCCGGGCTCCCCGTCCAGCCGGCCGTAGCTCTGCAGGAGGCGGGCGATCGCCTGGTTGCGGGAGTTCGTCTCGGACTCGGAGGTGAAGACGCGGTCGTCCACCTCCAGGGCGCGCCCGGCGAAACGGGCGAGACCGCGCGCGATCGTCTCCCACTTCGCGTCGGCGGTCTCCCCGGCGACGAGCGCGGTGGTGGCGATCGCGCCGGCGTTGACCATCGGGTTCATCGGGTGGCCGCCGTTGAGCTCCAGCGCGATCACCGAGTTGAAGGGGAGGCCGGTGTTGTCGACGCCGACCAGCTCGCCGATCCGCTCGTGCCCGAATGCGTCGCACACGAGCGCGTAGACGAACGCCTTGGAGATCGACTGGATGGAGAACGGGACGCCGGTGTCGCCGATCTCGACGAGTCCGCCCGCCGTGTCGGCCACGCAGATGCCGAACCAGCCGTGGTCGGCCTCCGCGAGGGCGGGGATGTAGTCGGCGACCGATCCCGCATCCACCCCGCGGTAGCGCTCGTGGGCCGCTCGCACCAACTGCTCCACGCGGTCGCGCGCGGGGAGCGCGCCGGTCGCCGCCTCCTGCCGGATCCCCTCGGTGTCCGTCTCGAACATCGCGCTCCTCCCGCCGCCTGCCGTGCTGACGCTATCGATCCGCACGCCGCTCCGCCAGACCCCGTGTGGCCCGGCTGCGTCGAGACGGCCCGACATGCCGTGCGCGACGCCGAGACGGCCCACAGTCGGCCGCCTCGATGACTCGCGCGCAGTCGAGCGCGGCGGGAGCGTCGCTACGATGGCGGCGCGGGTCCGTGCCGATGCGGGCCCGACGAGAGGACACGAATGACCACCTGGGGAATCCTCGGCACCGGCGGGATCGCCGCCGCCATGACCGCCGACCTGACGCTGCACGGCCACGCGGTCGGGGCGGTCGGCTCGCGCACGTCGGAGTCCGCGGCGCGGTTCGCCGCGTCCCACGGCATCCCGCGCTCGCACGGCAGCTACGAGGAGCTGGTGGCCGATCCCGAGGTCGACGTGGTCTACATCGCCACCCCGCACCCGCAGCACGCCCCCAACGCGCTGCTCGCTCTCCGCGCCGGCAAGCACGTGCTGGTCGAGAAGCCGTTCACGATGGACCGCGCGGAGGCCGAGCAGATCGCGGAGGCCGCCCGGGCCGGCGGGCTCGTCGCCCTCGAGGCCATGTGGACGCGCTGGCTCCCCCACATGCTGCGCATGCACGAGGTGATCTCGGACGGCACGATCGGCGAGGTCCGCTCGGTCATCGCCCACCATTCGCAGAAGGCGAGCCCCGACCCGGCCGGCCGGATGCTCAACCGGGCGCTCGGCGGCGGCGCCCTGCTCGACCTCGGCATCTACCCCGTGTCGTTCGCGTGGGATGTGCTCGGAGCGCCCTCGGGCATCCACGCGATCTCGACGCCGACGGCGACCGGCGTCGACCGGCAGACCGCCATCCTCTTCGCCTACGAGAGCGGCGCGCAGGCCGTGCTGACGACCGAGCTGGACGCACGCGGCAGCAACACCGCGACCGTGATCGGCACCGACGGCCGCATCGAGTTCGACCCGTTCTTCTTCGCTCCGACCGCCTTCCGGGTGCTCGACCCGGAGGACACGGTCGTCGAGCGGTTCGAGGCGACGGTCACCGGTCGCGGGATGCAGTACCAGGCGCAGGCGATCGAGCGGCTGATCGCGGCGGGCGGCGTGGAGGACCCGCGCCTCCCGCTCTCGCAGTCGGTCGAGATCATGGGCTCGCTGGACGCGATCCGCGAGCGCATCGGCCTGCACTACTCCTAGCCGGCGCCCCTTCGCGGCGCCGCCGCCGCAATCGCGGGGGGGGGGGCCGCCCCCCCCCCGCGGCGGG